>JBIIJH010000093.1:0-9999 GCA_044233905.1 Phycisphaerales bacterium | reverse complement strand
CGGTGCGCGCCACCCGGTCGGCGCGCGCCACCACGGATTCGCGCTCGATGTTCTCGCAGTAGGCCACGAATTCGTGCGCGGCGCCCGCATCGCGGATCTCCGCGTCGGTGACGCCGTCGCCGATGGCGACCACGCGGCCGGGAAGCTTCAGCGCGCGCACCACCCTGGCCTTGCCGCCGGGCTGCGCAAGCGGGCTGGATGCGTCGAAGCCCGTCACCACCCCGCCCTTCCACTTGAAGTCATTGCAGTGGATGCGCTCGGGCGGGATGCCGAGCTCGGCGCACACGGGCTCCACGTACTCGCGGAAGCCGCTCGAGACCACGTGGATGCGGTCGGCGTTGCGGCGCACCGCCGCGATGTGCTTGCGGAACGACGGGCTGAGCTTGCGCTTGAGGAGCCTGACCACCGCGTCGACGTGCGCGCGGCGGATGGTGAGCATGGCGAGCCGGCGCTTGAGGCTGACGTCGATGCCGATCGCGCCGCTCATGCCGTCGCGCGTGATGGCCTCGATGGCCTCCACCGTGCGCTCGCGCTGCGGGTCGTCGGCCAGCGCGATGCGCGCGAGCTCGTCGAGGCCCTCGAGGGCGACGACGGTGCTGTCGAAGTCGAAGACCAGCTGGACGGGCTGCGTGTCGGCGGCAATGCGGGGCATCGAGGTTCCTGCGTCGGTGCACTCGGTCGACGCGTTGCGGTGCGACGCCGGGAAGCGGGACGACGAGTGGTGTACCGCAGCGGCGATGCGCGTGGTTGCTTCCACGCGCGCTTGGCGGCGTTCACGCCCCGCTTCAGGGATTCGGCCGCGGGTTCACGCGGTCAAGGCCGGACTGCGCCCTACTTGCCGGATCCGGAGGCAGGCGCGGCGTCGGGCTTGCCGTCGCCGTCGGCGTCGGCCGCACCCTTGTACGGCGCGTCCTTCCACGGCACCATGAAGCCAAGGTCGAGCACCGCGGACTTGCCCCAGCGCCAGTCGGCATTCTCGAGCGCGCCCGCACACACGCCCCCGGCGAAGACCCGTCCCTTGGGGGGCGCCGCGTTGATCATCGGCGCACGCAGGAGCACCACCGCGCGTCCCTCGACCTGGACGGGGAAGAGGCGCATGCCGCCGGCCGCCAGGATCGGACTTCCGACGATGCCGGTGACCGAGAGCGCACTGCCCTTGCGTGGAATCCGTTCGGAGGCGACGGAAGTGCCGTCCTCCTCGGTGACCTTGGCGACGAGGTCTCCGGTGGCACCGAGGCGCTCGAGCGCCTGGCGTGCCTTGTCGAGCTGCTTGGGCGTGGTGGGCGCATCCTCAGGGAGTGCGCCGAGGAGCGCCACGAAGCTGTCGAGCACCGGGGCCACGCGGCCGGGATTCGGGCAGATGCCGATGCCGTGGCACTCCGGGCAGTCGTCCGTGGTCTCGGTGATCTTCGGGTTCTTCATGTGCCCCTGCGACTCGCGGTGCCGCGTGACCTTCACGCCGGACCCGGAGCACTTTGGGCACTGCGCCATGCGACCGAGCGCCGTCGCACGGCCCGCGAAGACATCGGCGCGCACCGGCGGCACCGTGACCGCCTCGGGCACCACGGCTCCCTCGGGGAGGGCGGTCGGCAGGGCGGGCTGATCATCGTCCTCGTCGCCATCCTTGGCCTTGCCGGCCGCGGAACCCTTGTCTCCGGCGCCCTTGTCTCCGGCGGTCTTGTCTCCGGAGGTCTTGTCTCCGGAGGACTTGTCCGCGGGCGGCGCAGGGCTCCATGCCATCGCCACCGGCGCCCCCACGAGGAGGACGCCGCAAACGAGCAGCAGGATGACTGGCACAGGCCGCATGGCAGGCAGGATAGACCGAACGACGGAATTTCCCGACGCGGACGGCGGAACTTCGTGCGCGATTCAGGGGCTGCCCGCGTCCCCGACGCAGATCGCCAGCAGGTCCGCCCGCGAGATGGGCTTCAGGTAGAAGCCCTCGCATCCCGCGTTCAGGGCGCGCTCCCGGTCTTGGCTGAGCGCCGCCGCAGTGAGCGCCACGATGCGTCCGCCGAAGCCACGTGCGCGGATGCGGGCGGTGGCCTCGATGCCATCGATCCCCGGCATCTGCATGTCCATGATCACGAGGTCCGGGCAATAGGTGCCGTCGAAGCGGCCCACCGCGGACAGGCCGTCGGAGGCCACGTCGACGCGCGCGCCGGCGAGCGACATGAGCGCGGAGAGGATCCGCTGCGAGTCGATGCTGTCCTCGACGAGGAGGATGTGCTTGCCGCCGAGCACGCCCTGCGCGGCCCGCTGCGGCGACGCCTCCACTTCCGACGGATGCGCCGGGGCGGCGCCGGCGACGTCCGACTCGAACGTGAACGTGAACACGCTGCCCCGCTTCGGCTCGCTTGCCACCTCGATGCGCCCGCCCAGCAGCCCGGCGAGGCGCTTGCTGATGGCGAGGCCAAGCCCGGTGCCGCCGTGGCGGCGCGTGTAGCTGTTGTCCGACTGGCAGAACGGCTCGAAGAGGGACGGCAGGATCTCCGGCGGGATGCCGCATCCGGTGTCGTGCACCGCCACCGTGGTCTCCATGCGATTGCCGCGCGGCACCGCCGACACCACCACGCGCACGCCACCCTGCTCCGTGAACTTCACGGCGTTGCCGACGATGTTCAGGAGCACCTGGCGGATGCGCACCGGGTCGCTTCGGATGGGTGTCCGCGGCGCGTCGCCCTCGACCACGTGCGTGAGCGTGACACCCTGCGAGATGGCCCGCACCTGCAGCAGTCGCACCACGTCGCGCACCACGTCGGGCACCACCACGTCTCCGACGTCGATGTCGAAGCGGCCGGCCTCGATCTTGGAGAGGTCGAGGATGTCGTTGATGATGGCGAGCAGGTGGTCGCCGTTGCGGCGGACGGTCTCGACGTAGTCGGCACGCTCCGCTGGATCGATCGACGGGTCGCGCAGCAGTTCCGCGTACCCCAGGATCGCCGTCATCGGCGTGCGGATCTCGTGGGAGATGTTGGCCAGGAAGTTGGTCTTGGTGCGGTTGGCGTCCTCGGCCACCCGGCGGAGCTCGCGCTCGGCGCGCTCCTTCTCCTGCAGCGTGCTGACCAGGCGCTCCAGGTCGTTGAGCTGCATGTTGGTGGCCTCGATCACCATCGCGTAGTCCGCGCTGCCGTCATGCGGCGCGAAGTCCGGGATGCCCACGGGCCACGACCACACAGAGGTCTGGTCCACGATGCGCGGGGCACCCGCGAAGACCGTCTCGCCGGATGCCAGCTGCATGAACTGGCCGCGCAGCTGGAGCGTGGTGCCGCGGATGCCGACGAGCACCAGCTCGTCCTGGTGCGCCCGCACCTCGTCCATGGTGGAGAGCTTGGGCCGCTGGACCTCGAACCGCTCCAGGAACGGCCTGCCCACGGCGTCCGGCATGACCTTCGCCATGGACTTGCCGATGTGGACGATGCCGCCGTCCACGCCCACCAGGACGTGGAACGGGAAGAGCTTCCGGATGATGGACAGCGATTCGTCGTTCATCCCGTCAGCTGCCGACCTCGGGGAACTTCACCAGGAACACGTCATGGGGAGCTCCCGCAGCGCGATCCTCGAGCTGCGAGACCTCGACCACCTCACCGTACATGGCACCGATGCCCTCGAGCGCACCGAGCACGAACGGCCCAAGGCCCGGGCGCGACGAGAAGTAATGGACGCGCAGGCCGCCGCTCGCGTCGTCCTCGCTGCGGAACTGCGGCATGTCGACGCCGGGGAACGCGAGCGCGATGCGGGCGTGCAGCGCGTTGAGCGCGGGCAGCAGCTCGCGGACGCTCTTGCCCATCGAGTGCATGACCTTGCCCCACGGCTGCCGTTCGGCGTAGACGATCCAGAACTGGCCGAAGGCACGCAACGCGTCGGGGACGGAGACGCCGAGCGCCTTGGCGGTGGCGCCGGCAAGCTTGTACGTCACTTCGTCGGGGTACTGCTTCATCACCACGAAGATCCGGTCGTCGACGCCGGCGTCGGCGCGGATCACGTCCCATGCCGTGGCGCCGTGGCGCTCGGTGACCATTTCCTGCAGTGCGTGGTTGACCATTCCGAGCATGTGTTCAGACCGCCTTCGCGGCGGGAACCGCGCGTACGAGGAAGGCATCGCAGGGAGCGCCCGCATCCTTGGAGGCCACCTGGGTGGCTGTGACGGATTCGTCGAAGAGCGTGCCGATCCCCTCGATGAGGCCCATGACGAACGGTGCCAAGCCGGGGCGGTCGGAGCGGTACTCCACCACCACGGCATCGCCGTTGTGCTTCACCGCGAAGGCGGGCGGCCGCAGGTCGGGGAAGCTGAGCGCGATGCGCGCGTGCATGGTGTCGAGCGCGGCCAGCAGCGAATAGGTGTCGGTGCCGGAGGACATCATGAGCTTGCCCCACGGGCCGCCCTTGGCATACTGGATCCAGTAGCCGCCGAACGCGCGGAGGACATCCGGCAGCGGCATGCCCGAGTGCGTGGAGACGGCACCCGCAAGCGCGTAGGTGATGGAATCGGGATACTGCTTCATGGTGACGAAGGCAGGCTCGTCGACGCCGGCGATCTCCTTGACCTTCTCCCAGTCGGCAGCGCCGAACTTCTCGGTGACCATTGCCTCGATCGCTTGGTTGACCATTCCGTACATGGAGGGCTCCTGACAATAGGACACGCGACGTGGTCTGCGACCCCGGGCGAGGACCGTCGTGCACAGTATCGGCTCTCTTGGCCCAGTGCGGGGGGCGGGCGCTGCGGAATGTGACGCGATTGCACCACGTTCGCACCGTGTACGGCGATTCCAGGCCACTTGCAGGCATCGCCGCCGTGACGCACGCAGACCGGCGGCAGCCACCGAGTACGCCCGGGGAGCACCGCCGCGCTCAGCCCCGCGAGCCGGACGGCACGTCGAAGATCAGCGCGATGTAGGCAACGAAGAGGCAGAGGTGCACGAGGCCCTGCATCTGGTTGGTGCGGCCGTGCGTGAAGTTCACCACCGAGACCAGCACCGTGCACGCCAGGAGCGTGATCTCCGGCGCCTCCAGGCCGAGCTCGACGCGCTGGCCGCGGACGAGGCCAAGGGCCAGCACCACCGGGACCGTGAGGCCGATGGTGGAGAGCGCCGAACCGAGCAGGATGTTCATGGTGCGCTGCATCGACTCGGAGCGCGCGGCCTGGATGGCAGCGACGCCTTCCGGGCCGAGGATGAGGCTGGCCACCAGCACGCCGGCCAGTGCGCGCGGGAGTCCGTTCACCTCGAGGATCCGCACCGTGGCCGAGCCGAGCGACTCGGCCATCAGCACCACCATGCCGAGGAGCACCACGAGCGCCAGGATGTCGATCCACATCGGTCGATCCGGGGCGGCGTGGCCGTGCTCGTCGGCGGCGCGCTGCGCGTGGCCGTGATCCGCGTGGCCGTGGCCCGCGTGACCGTGCTCGCCGTGGCCGTGCGCCCCGTCGCCATGCCCACCAGGATGCGAGAAGAAGCCTCGGTGCGACGAGGTCTGCATCCACAGGAACGCGCCGTACACCGCCACGCACGCGAAGGCGACGAAGACCTCCATGCGCCGCGTCATGAAGCCGCCCGACTCGGTGATGGTCATGCGCGGCAGCACCAGGGTGATCGCGGCCAACGGGATGAGGAGCGAGAGGTACGACGCGGAGGTCTGCAGGTTGAAGGTCTGCTCGTGGCGTCGCATACCACCCGCCAGGAGCGACACGCCGACGAGACCGTTCAGGATGATCATGAGCGTCGCGAACATGGTGTCGCGCGCCACGGTCGGCTCGCCGTTCCCCGCGATCATCATGGCCGCCACGACCGCTACCTCGATGATGATCACCGAGAGCGTGAGCACCACCGTGCCGATCGGCTCGCCGAGGCGTTCGGCCACGGCGTCCGCGCGATGCGATGCCGCCACGGCACACGTGGCGATGACGCCGAAGATCCAGGCGAACCCGAGGAGCGAGGGAGCCGCGCCCTCGTCGTGACCACCGATGGCATGCGCAGCGATGGTGCCGGCACCGAGAAGGAACGGCAGGAGTGAGAGGATTCGTCCGCGGGTCATGATCGGGGCGGAGGCTAGTGCCCACGCAAGGTGCAGGCCGGGCCGCCGGAGGTCCGGGAATCGGTCACGGATGCCGCGCAGCGGAACGCCAACGCGGTTTCCCGGGGACGATGACCCCACCAAGGTCCGCATCTCTCCCGATTGGCCGGATTCCTCTGGGGAAATGCGTGACTGACGTGGATGACGGGCTAGTTTCTCGCTGCAAGTGCCTCTCCAGGCTGGAGTTCGTACTTCTGACGGTACTTGCAGGATCGAATTCCGCCGGACCAACCATGAGCTTGACCTCCCATAGCGGCGCAGCCGAGGCATCCGGCGCGCAGGAAACCCCGGGCACCTTCGAGACCGCCGCATCCGATGCGCTGTGTGCCCTCCGGGACGCCGCCGTGACCGCCATCGAATCGATCGGCGGCGGCAACATGAACTCGCTGGCCCTGAGCAGGCGCCTCGGCGTCGACAAGAGCCTCACGTGGCGCATGGTTCGCTTTGCGCAGGAACCCGACGCCTTCAGCGGCAGCAAGCACCTGCCCGGCGATGCCGGCCTGCGGATCTTCGCGCGCGCCGTGCGTGCGCATGGCGCCGATGAAGCCACGGTGGAGCGATTCACCGCGGCCGCCGACCGCATGGAAGAGGTGGTGCGACAGCACGCGGGCAACCGCGCGTCGTTCCGCGCACTGCTGGCGCATTGCACCGCCGAGCCGCACGCCGACGATCGCGCCATGGAATTCCGCCGCAGCGCCCACCAGGCGAACGCGGCGCTCTGGGGCATCGAGGCCAGCACGCGGCTGATGCTGGCGTTCCTGACGCCCGGCGCCAACGGCACGGTGGACGTCGCACTGGCGAGCGGATTCCTGGGGCTGCGCCGCATGCGCCGCGACCAGTCGTGGCCGGTGGCGCGCCGCCGCGTGCTTGGCCACGAGGGACGTACGCGCGAGCGCATCGTGATGCCGCTCGACCCGGCGGTGCACATGGACGCGCCGCCGATCCTGGCGGAATTCTCGACGCTGCGCGGCGAGGCGCTGCGCCCGATGGGCACGGAACACGGCTTCTGGTACGAGCTTCCGGAAGGCGACGTGGGCACCGGCGGCGCGGTCGACTGCGTCTTCGGCGAGCGCATGCCGGGCGCGGGCCCGTCCGTGCGCGAGGGCGGCGTCCACGGGGCGGAGGTGCTCCTGCGGCTTGACATGCCGGTGGAACATGTGCTGATGGATGTCTTCGTCGATCGTTCGCTGCCGGTGGCAGGCGTTCCGAAGGCGTCGCTCTACGGATTGCTTTCCGGCGGGAGCGGCGAGAACTGCGCGGACCGCGAGCGCGATCGCATGCCGCTCGCGGAGCAGCCACAGGAGATCGGCCAGGAGCCGCGCGCGTGGACCACGCCGGTGGCGCCCCGGCACTGGGAACTGATCCATGACTGCATGCGGTGGATCGACCGGCGGCCCACCGACTTCCGGGCGCACCGGCTGGCGATGCGTTGGCCGCTGATCCCGACCGCGCTGGTGGTGTCGACGCCGATCGGCACGCGCTGAGCGGGAGGCAGACACGCTTCCGACGCGCCGGCCGGATGGCTGTGGGAGAATGCTTGCATGGCCCAACACGCACCGGTCATCGGCGAGGGTGATGCATCACACGGCATTGCGGCAACGATCGGCCGCTGGGCCGGCCCGATCGCGGGTGTGGCGTTGGCATGGTGGACGCACCCGGCGGGAGCGGCGCACGGCGGCCTCACCGCGGACGGCGCCATCACGCTGGGCCTCCTGGCGTGGATGGCGCTCTGGTGGATGACGCAGGCGGCGGACCTGGCGGTCACCGCGCTGATTCCGGCAGTGCTTCTCCCGGTCCTCGGGATCGTCGCGTTCAAGGACGTGGCGGCGTCGTACGCGGACAACGTGATCTTCCTGTTTGCCGGCGGCACGGTGATCGGCATGGCGCTCGAGCGCCACGGGATCAGCGCGCACTTCGTGCACTGGATGCTCAAGGCGGCGGGGACTCGGCCCGCGTTCGTGGTCGGCGCGCTCTTCATGGCGGCGGCATCGGTGAGCGCGTTCGTGAGCAACACCGCCACCACGGTGCTGATGCTGCCGCTTGCCACGGGCGTGGCGGCCGGTGCGGTAGCGCTGCCGAACACGGCACCGGAACGCGCGGCGCGCGGTGCGCGGAACTTCACGACCGCCGCGCTCCTGGCGATTGCGTTCGGGGCCACCGTGGGTGGCGGGGCCACGCTGATCGGCAGCCCGCCGAATGCCATCGCGGCCAATTACCTGCGCGCGGAGGGCGTGAATATGGATTTCGGCACGTGGGCGCGCTTCGGCGTGCCGATCGCGCTGGCGATGTGCCCGGTGGCGATCCTGGCGATCGTGCGGATGCTGCCGGCCCACGGCATTGCCCTGCCCCCGCGCCGGCGCGAGGACCTGCCGCCGATCCGCCCGGCGGGCTGGGCGACGCTTGCCATCTTCGTGGCGGCGGTGTTCGTGTGGGTCACGTCGTCGAGCTGGCCCGCAGGATGGAAGCCCGCGGGACTGACCGATGGCGGCGTGGCGATCGCCGCGGCCATCCTCCTGATGGTGCTGCCGGCGCGCGACGGATCACGGCGCGCGATCGTGCCGTGGGCAATGACGCGCGACCTGCCGTGGGGCGTGTTCATCCTCTTCGGCGGCGGGCTGGCCATCGGCGACGCGATGCAGCGCACGGGACTCTCGCAGGCCATCGGGCAGTCGCTCGCAGGGCTCGGCGTGTTGCCCTCGGTGGCGGTCATCGGCAGCGTGGTGCTGGCGATGGCCTTCGCAAGCGAGATCGGGAGCAATACCGCGCTGACGGCGACAGCGGTGCCGATCCTTGGCGCCATGGCGCCGGCGCTCGGGATCCCGGTGACCACCATGGCGCTGGCCACCGCGTTCGGCGCGAGCTACGCGTTCATGCTTCCGGTGGGCACGCCGCCCAACGCGCTGGTGTTCGCCACGGGCAAGGTGCCGCACGGCGCGATGGTGCGCGTGGGGCTGGTGCTCGACCTGGCCGGCGCGGTGGTGATCACGGCGATGCTCTGGATCCTCTCCTGACGCACGTACGGCACGAAGGCCGCGAGCGCGCAGGCCGCGTCAGATGCTGCGCCGCACGAGGGCGGTGCCGGCAGTGAGCCCCACGGCACCGATGGCAGCCAGGACCGCCAGCGGCATCCACAGCTCGTCGGGTCCCCAGTTGCGCCAGGTGGCGCCTTCGGCAGCCATCACGGCCCACTTGAAGGGGCTGATGTTGCTCGCCGCCCGAAGGAAGGGAGGCATGAAGACGAGCGGCACCGTGCCGCCGCCGACCATCGCCAGCACCAGGAGCACCGCACGCCCCGCGCCCTGCGTTCCACCCTCCGTGCGGAAGCCCGCCGCCAGCAGCATCATGAGTCCCGAGAAGCCGAAGGCGGTGACGGCGATGACCACCGCCATGGCCACCCAGGAGGACACGGCCACGTGGAAGAACGCGATGCCGAAGAACACCAGCAGCCACTCCGTGGCCATGCAGGTGAGGAAGCAGGCGAGCGCCTTGCCCATCAGGATGCCGTTGGGGCTCATCGGCGAGACGCGCAGCCGCACCAGCGTGCCGCGCTGGCGTTCCTCGGCGATGCCGGAACCGAAGGCGAGCACTGCCCCGAACAGCGCCCACGCCACGCCCTGCGTGAAGGAGATGGCGAAGCTGTTGGCGGGAATGCCGGGGCGCATGGCGAGCTCGGTGACATCCACCGACAGGGGCTTCCAGCCGGACATGCCGGACCCGCCGCCGCTGCCTGCGTCCTTCGGCGAATTCGCCGCCATCGAACGCGCGCGGCCGAGGGCGACGCGGATGGCAAGCTTGTCCGACCCGGAGAACTCCGAGTCCTCGAGCGACGCCTCCATGCGATCGAGCGCACGGCCGAACTGCGCGGGATCGGCCATGGAAGAGAAGACGGTGCGGAAGCCGACCTCGTGCACCTTGCCGACGAGCATG
>JBIIJH010000216.1:0-3275 GCA_044233905.1 Phycisphaerales bacterium | reverse complement strand
GTGATTGCCGTGCCGCTCATGTTCATGATCGACTGGCGGATGGCGATCGCTTCCACGGCGCTGGCCATTCCGGTGGTGGCGTTCGCGGGGTTCTATTTCCGCACGGTGAGCGACCGCTTCCGCACGAAGGACGAGGCCGAGGGGCGCCTGACCGCCAAGGCCCAGGAGAACATCTCCGGCATCCGCGTGGTGCGCGCGTTCGGGCGGCAGGAGTTCGAGAAGGAGGAGTTCCGCGCACGCAACGCAGAGCACCGCGACGCCGACATCCGGCTCTTCGACGGACTCTCGCAGTTCTGGGCGCTGAGCGACATCACCTGCCTGGGGCAGCTTCTCCTGGTGCTGCTGGTGGGCCTTGCGCTCGTCTCCGGCGGCACGCTCGGCGCGGGAGAGTTCTTCTTCTTCCTGTTCGCCACCAACATGTACATCTGGCCGATCCGCCACCTGGGCCGCATGCTCGCGGACCTCGGCAAGGCGGTGGTGGCGCTCGAACGGCTGGAAGCCATCCTGGCGCCCGCGCCGGAAGACGCTGCGGACGAGGTGCGCGGTGCCGCCGAAGCACCGCATGCGCCGCTGCCCGCCGGCGGCATCCGCTTCGAGGGCGTGCGGTTTGCGTATCCGGGCGGACGCACGGTGCTCGATGGAATCGATCTGCAGGTGGGGCCCGGGGAAACCGTGGCCATCATGGGCCCGAGCGGATGCGGCAAGTCGACGCTCGCGGCGCTCCTCTTGCGGTTTCGCGATCCCGAGGCCGGGCGAATCACCGTGGGTGGCACGGACATCCGATCGATTGCGCGCGGAAGGCTGCGCGCCCGCATTGCCACCGTGCTGCAGCCGCCCTTCCTGTATTCGCGAACCATCCGCGAGAACGTGGCGATCGTGCAGCCGGAGATGGCGCTTGCCGTCGTGGCAGAGGCTGCGGAGAGCGCGGCGGTGCATGACTCCGTGCAGCGCTTCACCAAGGCCTGGGACACCGTGGTGGGCGAGCGCGGCATCACCCTCTCCGGCGGCCAGCGACAGCGCCTGGCGATCGCTCGGTCGTTGGTACGCGAGGCGGACATCCTGGTGCTCGACGATGCGCTCAGCGCCGTGGACGGCGAGACCGAACGACGGATCCTCGACGCCATGCGCGCGCGGCGCGGCAAGGTGCCCACGGTGGTGATCGCGCATCGGCTGTCGACGCTGGCCGAGGCGGACCGCATCGTGGTGCTCGAAGGCGGACGCGTGGCGGACCACGGGACGCACGCGGAACTGATTGCGCGTGATGGCCTGTACAAGCGGCTCTGGGCCATCCAGGCCGAGCTTGAGGACGAGGAACGTGCGGCGCTCGCCGGGGAGCCGACGCCATGAGCGAACTGCAGGACGACCTGGACGCACCGGCACCGTCGCGGCTCGCAGTGGGCCTCTGGCGAAGGATGCTGGGGACGGCGCTGCAGGAGCGCCGCGCGGCGGTGACGCTGGTGTCCGCGGGCATCATGATCGCCGCCATCGAGTCGGCGCGGCCGCTTCTCAATGCGGCGATGATCGACGAAGCGATTTCGAATGGCATGGGCACGCGGTTTGCGTGGCTTGCCGGCTTCTGGGCGGCACTGGCGCTCCTCTTCGGGCTGGGGGTCTTCCTCTTCATCCGTGCCGCGGGCCGGATCAGTGCCGGGCTGGCCTACACGTTGCGCGAGCAGGCGTTCGCGCGGCTGCAGGAACTCCAGTTCGGGTACTTCGATCGCCGCCCCACCGGGTGGCTGGTCTCGCGGATCACCTCCGACTGCGGCAAGGTGAGCGGCATCGCCCCGTGGATCATCCTCGACACCTTCTGGGCCACCACCATCGTGGGCGGCAGCGCCGCATGCATGATGTGGCTCGACTGGCACGTGGCGCGGTGGATGCTGCTCCTCCTTCCGATGCTCGCGGCGCTGGCGGTGGCGTTCCAGTCGCGGCTCCTGCGCAGCTCGCGCCTGGTGCGGCGCTCCAACTCGCGGATCACCGCGTACTTCTCCGAGGGAATCGCCGGCGTACGTACCACCAAGAGCCTGGCACGCGAAGCCGCGGCGGACGGCGAATTCGCAGCGCTGGCCGGAGAGATGGAAGAGCACTCGATCCGCAACTCGTTCCAGGCCGCGGTGTTCGTGCCGGTGGTGACGAGTGCATCGTTCCTGGGCGTGGCCATCGCCCTCTGGAAGGGCGGCGTGCGCGTGCAGGCCGGCGAGATGTCGCCTGGAACGCTGGTGGCATTCATGCAGTACGCCCTGCTCTTCACCTGGCCGATCATCGATGCATCGCAGCGCGTGGTGGACCTGCTCTCGGCGCAAGCGGCGGCGGAGCGCGTGCAATCGCTCATCGACACGGTGCCCGAGATCAAGGACTCGGAGGCCGTGCGCGCGCGGATTGCCGCCGCGGGCCAGGCCGCGCCCGGCACGGCGGCCGACGGTGGCGCGGCCCGGATTGCACGGATCAGCTTCGAGAACGTGGGCTTCGAATACGTGGCCGGGGAACCGGTGCTGCGCGAATTCACGCTGGAGGCGCGTGCCGGGCAGACCATTGCGTTCGTCGGCCCGACCGGCGCGGGCAAGTCCACGGTGGTGAACCTGGCAGCGCGCTTCTACGAGCCGACCTCCGGCCGCATCCTGCTCGACGGCGTCGACATGCGCGAGCGGGCGCTGGCATGGCATCAAGGCCGGCTGGGCGTGGTGCAGCAGTCACCGTGGCTGCGCAACGCATCGATCCTCGAGAACATCCGGTATGGGCGCCTGGACGCCACCGACGCGGAAGTGCACGCAGCAGCGGCTGCGGTGGGCGCGGATGCGTTCGTTGCCGGCCTCGAGGGCGGCTGGAACTTCGTGGTCGGCGAAGGCGGCGAACGCCTGAGCCTGGGGCAGCGCCAGCTCCTGAGCCTGGCACGCGCGTTCCTCAAGGACCCGGACGTCTTCATCCTGGACGAGGCCACCTCGAGCGTCGACAGCGAGACCGAGCGCGTGATCCAGCGCGCGGTGGATCGCGTGCTGTCGAACCGGATCTCGTTCGTGATCGCGCACCGGCTGAGCACGATCCGTCGTGCGGACCGCATCGTGATGATCGACGGCGGACGCATCGTGGAGAGCGGCACGCACGCGGAACTGATGCGGGCGCGCGGGCGGTACCACGACCTGTACGTGGAGCAGTTCGTGGAGATGCGCGAGCGGGCGGTGCTCGATGTACACGATTGACGGTGATGCATCGCGAAGCCGATCACGCAGGGGACTGGCCCCCGTCGCCTTGCGGGGCGGGCGGCTGGGCGCCGCCAC
>JBIIJH010000092.1:0-10063 GCA_044233905.1 Phycisphaerales bacterium | reverse complement strand
GTGCCGGCAACATCAGCCGCGCCAAGGCGCTGGCCGCGGGATGCACCTTCCGGCCGCTGGCCGACACCGTGCGTGACACGCTCGCCTGGTGGGCGAAGGAGCCGCGGTCCAAGGACGAGTGGGGCAAGAAGCCCGGCCAGCCCGGTCTTTCCGATGCGCGCGAGAAGGAGATCCTGGCGGCGTGGGAGGCGCGGGCACGGTGAAGCCCGGAGCCCGCGACGGCAAGCTGCCCGAGCACCCCGAGGCGCTGATGTTCAGCGGCCCGCGGCCGCGCCTCGAGGAGCTCTTCCGCGTCATCCGCATCGCCTCCGAGTTCATCCGCGGGTTCCGCAAGCTCCACTTCGTGGGCCCGTGCGTCACCGTCTTCGGCAGTGCACGCTTCCGCGAGGACAACCCGTGGTACCTGATGGCGCGGGGCGTGGGGCGCGAGCTCGGCGAGCGCGGCTTCACGGTGATGACGGGCGGCGGCCCGGGCATCATGGAGGCGGCCAACCGCGGCGCGCGCGACGTGGGCGCTCCGAGCATCGGCTGCAACATCCAGCTGCCGCACGAGCAGGAGCCGAACCCGTACTGCGACCGCACGGTGGACTTCCGCTACTTCTTCGTGCGCAAGGTGATGCTCCTCAAGTACTCCTACGGCTTCGTGGTGCTGCCCGGCGGCGTGGGCACCATGGACGAGTTCTTCGAGACCATCACGCTGGTGCAGACCGGGAAGATCCCGCCCTTCCCGATGGTGATCATGGGCAAGGCCTACTGGGACGAGCTCGACGACTTCGTGCAGAAGCGCATGATTGCGGATGGCACCATCGATCCGAAGGACCGCGGGCTGGTGATGGCCACGGATGACCCGGTGGAAGCCGCCGAGTTCATCTCGCGCACCGCACGGGAACGCTTCGGCCTGCAGAAGGCCGCGCGCCCGAAGCGGAAGTGGTGGCTGTTCGAGGGCTGAGTCCCGCGGGAGGGGGCAGACCAGTCGTCGAAACCGCTGTCATCGTCATCGTCGCCGGAGTAACTGACGTCGTCGAAGCTGGACTTGAACTTGCCCGAGGAGGTGCCGAAGAGGGAGATCCCCATTCCCTCGGCATCGCTGACCTTGCTCGCAGCCGCCGACGCCGCAGCTGAGCCTCGGATACCTCATGAAATGGCAGGGCCCGCGGACGAATCCGCGGGCCCTGGTCGTTGCGTGTTCACCGGCCAAGGCCGGGAAATGGGTGCCACATGCACCCGACACCTATCTCAATACCGGTAGTGGTCCGCCTTGTAGGGGCCGCTCACCGGCACGCCGATGTACTCGGCCTGGTCCTTGCGGAGCTCGGTGAGCTTGGCGCCGAGCTGCGTGAGGTGCAGGCGGGCGACCTTCTCGTCGAGGTGCTTGGGCAGGATGTAGACCTTCTTCTCGTACTTCTTGTGGTTGGTGAAGATCTCCAGCTGCGCCATCACCTGGTTGGTGAAGCTTGAGCTCATCACGAAGCTCGGGTGGCCGGTGGCGCAGCCGAGGTTCAGGAGGCGGCCTTCGGCGAGCATGATGATGCTCTTGCCGTTGGGCAGCTTCCATTCATCGACCTGCGGCTTGATGTTGACGCACTTGACGCCGGACACCTTCTTGAGGCCGGCCATGTCGATCTCGTTGTCAAAGTGGCCAATGTTGCCGACGATGGCGTTGTGCTTCATCTTCAGCATGTCCTCGGCCCGGATGATGTCCTTGTTGCCGGTGGCGGTGATGAAGATGTCGGCGGTGCCGACGACGTCCTCGAGGGTGACCACCTCGTAGCCCTCCATGCACGCCTGCAGCGCGCAGATCGGGTCGATCTCGGTGACCTTCACGCGGCAGCCCTGGCCGCGCAGGCTCTGGCAGCTGCCCTTGCCCACGTCTCCGTAGCCGAACACCACGGCGACCTTGCCGCCCAGCATGACGTCGGTGGCGCGCATGATGCCGTCCACCAGCGAGTGGCGGCAGCCGTACAGGTTGTCGAACTTGGTCTTGGTGACGGCGTCATTGACATTGATCGCCGGGAAGAGGAGCTGGCCGAGCTCCTGCATCTGGTACAGGCGGTGCACACCGGTGGTGGTCTCCTCCGTCACGCCCAGGATGTTCGGGGCGGTCTTGGCCCAGTAGCCGGGGTGCTTCTGCTGCAGCGCGGTGAGGAGCTGCAGGATGACCGTGTACTCCTCGCTGTCCTCGGTGGTCGCGGTCGGCACGCTGCCGTGCTTCTCGAACGCAAGGCCCTTGTGAATGAGGAGCGTGGCGTCGCCGCCGTCGTCCAGGATCATGTTCGGGCCCTTGCCGTCCGTGAAGTGGAGGGCCTGCCAGGTGCACCACCAGTACTCATCCAGGGTCTCGCCCTTCCAGGCGAAGACGGGGATGCCCTTCGGGTTCTCCGGGGTGCCGTTCGGGCCGACGGCGACGGCCGCGGCGGCGTGGTCCTGCGTGCTGAAGATGTTGCAGCTGCACCAGCGCACCTCGGCGCCGAGGTCCACCAGGGTCTCGATGAGGACCGCGGTCTGGATGGTCATGTGCAGGCTGCCGATGATGCGGGCGCCCTTGAGCGGGTTCTTGCCCTTGTACTCGGCGCGCAGCGCCATCAGGCCGGGCATCTCGACCTCGGCGAGCTCGATCTCCTTGCGACCGAAGCGGACGGTCTCGGGAGAGAGGTCCTTGACCTTGAAGGCCGGGAATTCGGTCAGGTTGAGGCGCGGGTTGCTGAGGAACGCGTTGGCGGGGTGGGTAGCGGTCGTGGTCATGGGTGCTCCGTGGGTGCTTCCATCCGTCCATCCGGATGAAAGCATGATTGTAGCCCGAACCCGCGCTGCAGGCGCAGCCGTCCGCCAAATTGGTCCATTAAGCCCGAATAATTGGGCGCGACCTCTGCCATGCACACCCAATCGGGCCCGACTTGCGGCATCCTAAACACCATGCCGACCACGACGCTGCGGATCGCCCTCGCCTTCCTGCTCCTCTCCGGCTGCGGTTCGGTTCCTGCCGACCGCTACCAGGCGCCTCCAAAGGACGGCAGCGTGGCCGCCAACAGCGCGGACGTCGTGGACAACCCCGCCATCGTGCCGATGGGGATGAGCGGCGCGGGCGAGCGTCGAGGAGCGCAGCACGCCGCAGGCGACTCCACCGCGAAGCTCACCGCCATCGATCCCATCAGCAACGAGCCCGTCAGCACCGACGCCCACGTCGGCTACTACGGGCAGTGGCAGGTTCGTTTCAGCAGCGCAGCGAACGCCGTTCGGTTCGCCTCGCTTCCCAAGGCACAGCGCGACGTGCTGGCGGCGCCGCAGGTGCTGGCGCAGCAAGGCATCCGAAACAACGTCTGCCCACTCACCGGGGCAACGCTCACCGCCAGTGCTGCAGGCGTGATGGTGGATGGATCCATGGTGGGCTTCGCGACCATGGCGGACGCCAATCGATATCGCGCCCTCGACCGGGCGAAGCAGGACGCGATCATCGCCGCATGGAAGAAGGACGGATCGAAGTAGGAGTTGACCGCGGCAACGAAGGTTGCGCGCGACGACGCCACCACACCGGTCGGCGGCACGCGTGATCGACGACGTCAGGTCCGAACGAGGAGCGCAGCGAAGAGCCCGGGGCCCTTGCCTGAAGTGTCCGGGCGCAGGCGCACGTGGCGACGCACCGCGAAGCCGCTGCCGGCCGCAAAGCCAGCCATTTCTGCCTCGGAGAAGCCCAGGTGACGATGCCCCATGGTCTGCTGGTAGCCCGAGCGATCGTGGCTTGCCATGTCCACCACGAGGAGGGACCCGCCCTTTCGGAAACCAGGCGCGAGTGCGCGCAGCACGGCCGCCGGATCGTCCATGTGATGGACCACGAGCATGAGGATGCCGAGGTCGGCCTCGCCCGCCGCGAGCGGCGGCGAGAGCAGATCGCCTTGGCGGAACTCCACGTTCGAGAAACGCGCCAGCCGCTTGCGCGCGGCGGCCAGCATCGCCGGCTCGCGGTCGAGCGCGATGACCTTGCGCACGACGGGCGCGAGCCGCTCGGCGGCCTCGCCCGTGCCGCAGCCGATGTCGACCGCCACCGCGTCGGGCGGCAGGAGGCCCAGGAGCGCGTCCGAGACGAATGCATCGCCGAAGAGCTCGCGGCGCAGTTCGTCCCAGTCGCCGCCGATGCGGCCGAAGAAGGTGCGGCTGTCCACGCGGCGCGCCGCCAGCACCTCGGCAAGGCGCGCATCGTCCTCGTCGAAGGATGCTGCGCTCCCGAGATGGTCACGGCTCATGCGCCAGAGTTCGCGCATGTCCGCAGCCAGCGCGGCGGGCATCATGCGATACAGGCTCTGCGTGCCCTCGGAGCGCTTGGTCACCCAGCCCTGCTCGAAGAGCGGCTTCAGGTGGCGGCTCACCGTGCTCTGCGGCAGCTGCAGCGCGCGCGACAGTTCGCCCACGCCCAGCTCCTCGCGCTCGAGCAAGCGCAGCACGCGCAGGCGCGCCACGTCCCCGAGCGTTCCCAGCCAGCTCAGCCATCGTTCCCGGGGATTCGCGGGATCCGGGGTCATGGACCCAGCGGGAGCGCCGTGTCCTTGCCGCGGATGACCTTGTGCTCGGCCAGCGCATCGGCAATGCGCGGGTCGTTCGGCAGGATGCCGTAGGCCTGGCGCAGGCGACGCACGCCGTCGGAGTCCTTGCCGAACTTGAACGAGAGTTCCGCGGCGCGCATGTACGGCTCGATCGAGGGGCGCTGGCCCGGGAGCGGCTCGTTCACCTTGATGGCGTCGAGCGCGGCGGTCATGGCGGTGTCGGGGTCACCCGAATCCTCGGCGACGCGGCTGAGCGACATGTACGCGCGCCACGAGCGGAAGTCCTTGCCGAAGGCGCGCAGCAGCTGGTACGCGTCCTTCACGTCCTTCTGCTTGGCCATGCAGTCGGCCAGGCTCATGACGATCTCCTCGTTGGCCGGCTGCAGCCGATAGGCGCGGTCGAGCGAGCGGCGCGCCTCCTCGAGCTTGCCTTGGCCCATCATCGCGCGTCCCAGCGCGTACTGCGCGCGCCAGTCGCCGGGCTGGTCGCGGACCACCGGCTCCACGAGCGCGGCGGCCTCCTCGTACTGGCCGTGGCTGAGGCGCTCGTCGGCATCCTTGGAGCGGCTCTCGGCGTTTGCGGAGGCCTTGCAGCCTGCAACGAACAGCGGGAGCGCCACCAGGTGGGCGGCGATGACGGCAATGGGTGCGATGGGGTACGAGCGTCCGTGCTTCGAGTTCATGTGCGGTGCCCTCCTGGCAGCGTCTGACCCCGCCAACGGCGTCGGCGGGAGTTCGTGGGATGATATCGGCGTGCAGGAACCTGCGTCGACATTTCCCGTGCTGCCGGCAGCGACCGGCCCGCTCCCCGCCGCCGTCCTGCACCACACGGGCTCGGACGTGGCGGACCACTTCGACGTGCTGCTTGCCGTTCGCACCCCTGCCGGGCCGGACGACCGCGCCTGCGCCACGTGGCGGACGCCGCGGGACCCGGGCTCGCTCGCCGTGGACGAACGGCTGGCCGCGGAACGGATCGCCGACCACCGCGCCGACTACCTTGGGCTTCGCATCGAACGCGAGCTTGACCGCGGCCGTGGGCGAGTGACCCCGGTGCGCCACGGAACCTGGAGCGCGGCCGCCGGCAGCGCCGACATCGAACTGCGCTGGCATGACGGAACAGGCACGGTGCTCCGGGCCACCCCTGACGGCACCTGGACGAGGATCCGCTGATGACGATGGAAACGATCGTGGTGACCCTGTTCCTGGCGGTCCTTGGCGGGGGATGCCTCCTCCTGACGCTCCTCACGCTTCCGGGCAACTGGCTGATCCTCCTGCTGGCGGGCGTGGCGCAGGTGTGGTCCATGTCCGGCGGCGGCACCCCGCTCTACAGCGGGTGGACGCTCGGGGCGCTCTTCCTGCTGGCGATCCTTGGCGAGGTGGCGGAGACCGGCATGGGCGCCGCGGGCGCACGCGCGGGCGGCGCACGCGGGCGCGGTGCGTGGGGCGCAGTGCTCGGCTCGTTCGCGGGAGCGCTCGCAGGGACGGTGCTCCTCGCCTTCATCCCGCTTGCAGGAACGCTTGCCGGCGCGCTCATCGGCGCAGCGCTCGGCGCGTTCATCGGCGAGATGACCTACGGCGATCGCTCCGCGGGAAGCCTGGTGCTCCCGGCGGCTGCCGCCGCGGCCGGCCGCATGGCGGGCATCGTGGTGAAGCTTGCCTTCGGCATCGCGATCTGGGTGGTGGTGGTGGTCGGCGCGCTGTGGAGCTAGCGCGCGCTCCAGGCGGCAATCGAATCACCGACCGCACCGAGCGCCGCGAAGGCCGCGGCGATGTTCCACTGCTGCTTCGGGCGGTCGCCGGTGGTGTTGCTGATGGAACGAATCTCGATCGCCGGCACGCCCACGCGGCGCGCGGCGTGCACCACCGCTGCGCCTTCCATGGCCTCGGCCATGGCACCGGTGCGCATGCGCACGGCATGCGCCGCTGCATCGGTGCCGGAGCACGTGGCCACGGTGGCGATCTCGCAGACGGGGCCGAGCGAACGGAACGCACTCACGAGCGCGCCATCCACCGGGACGCGGTTTCCCTCGAAATCGCCGAGCGGGAACCCGAGCACGCGCATGTCGCCCTGCCCCTCGGGGAGCGCGATGCCTTCCTCGGCATAGATGCAGGCTTCGGCCACGATGACGGTGCCGATGGCGAGGTTCGATCCGGGCAGTGCACCGGCGATGCCCGCGGAGACCACCGCCGCGAACGGCGTGCCCGCAGCGCGTGCCTCGGCAAGCGCCTCCGCCGTGGCCGCCGCCGCGTTGGTGCGGCCGATGCCTGCCACCACCACGCGTACCGCCGGTGACGCGAGGCACGCCGCACCGAGCGCCGTGCGCTCGGCCTCCACCGCGACGATGACGAGCGTGCGCTTCGTGTGCATGCGTCAGGCCTGCGCGGGCGCGCGAAGAAGATTCGAAAGCTCCGCGAGCACCACCGGGCGCTGCTCTCCGCTTGCAAGGTCCTTGAGCATGGCGCGCCCCTCGGCAAGCTCTGCGCCCAGGATCACTGCAAACCGCGCGCGCTGCTTCGATGCATCCGCGAGCAGCTTGCCCACGTTGCGCGTGGCCTTGTAGCTGTGGCGGACGTGGAATCCGTCGGCGCGCAGGCGCGCGACGAGGCGCGGGAGTTCCGCATCCGCCGCGGGTTCGCCCGCCGAGACCACGAACGCATCCGGGCGCGGCAGGAGTTCGTTGCCGTCCTTCGGCAGGAGCCCGCGATCGGCAAGCACCAGGCCAAGCACCACGTCACCCATGCCGAAGCCCATCGCCGGGGTCTTGGGGCCACCGAAGAGTTCCACCAGCCCGTCGTAACGACCGCCGCCCGCAATGGCGCGCTCGCCGCCGGAGGCTTCGTGGATCTCGAAGACCGTGCCCGTGTAGTACGCCAGGCCGCGCACGATGCCGAGGTCGAACTCGCACCACGAGGCCAGGTCCGCGGCCACCAGCGCGTCGCGCAGCGCGGCCAGTTCGCCGAGCTCTGCCGCGGCGATCCCCGCGGCGGAAGCCAGCACACCGAGGTCCTCGCCCACCTGCACGCGCGTGCGCACGGCGGACTCGAAGCGCGCGAGGGCATCGCCCGCCAGGCCGAGTGCCGCGGCGCGCGTGGTGAATTCCTCGGGCGGCATCTTGTCGCGGCGATCGAGGAGCTCGAACGCACCCGCCACCGATTCCTCGGCCACGCCGAGTGCTCGTACCAGCTTGGCGGCGGCGACGCGGTGGCTGATCTTGACGCGGACGTCGGTGTGCTTCAGGCCCAGGCGCGCCAGTGCGGCCACGGCCACGCCGATCACCTCGGCATCGATCGCGGGACCTTCGGCGCCCAGGAGGTCAACGTTCCATTGATAGAACTCGCGCAGCCGGCCGCGCTGCGGGCGCTCGGCGCGGAAGAAGTTGGGCACCGCGAACCACTTGATGGGCACGGGAAGCTGCGCAGCGCGCGCGGCCGCCATGCGCGCGAGGGTCGGCGTGAATTCCGGGCGCAGCGCGTAGTCGTCGCTGCCGCCGGCGCGCCGAAAGCTGAAGAGCTCGTTGACGATGCCCTCGCCGCTCTTGGCGGTGTAGAGCTCGAGGTGCTCGAAGGTGGGGCCGTCGATCTCGTCGAAGCCGAACGCGACGCTCGCGTCGCGCCACGCGGCCTCGATGCGGCGGCGCACGGCCATCTCGGCGGGATAGAAGTCGCGGGTGCCCTTGGGTGACTGGAACTTCATGTCAGGCCTTCGTCTTGCCTTCCGGGCGGATGATGAGCGCGCACGCGATGCCGGCCAGCGTCCACGCCGCCATGCCGTCCGCGAAGAGCACGATCGAATAGAGGTCCGGGAGGTGGAAGAAGTTCCACGTCACCGCGTGCGAGGAGAGCATGGCGAACGCGGGGATGGCCACCGCCAGCGCCAGCCGATCCTGCGTGCGCGCGCCGAACTTGCACGCCACCGCAATGATGGCGGCGAGGAGCGCCGTGCCGAAGAGCTCGATCACGAAGCCGCGCGCGAGCACGGTGGGCGACATCGGGTCGACGCCCTCGCGGCGGACCAGCGCCATGAGGACCGGACCGTGGCGATGCTCCGCCACGTAGGTGTCGTTGGCAATGGCGGCCTGCTGCGGCGAGAGCCCCGCGGTGGCCGGAGGCGCCGGATAGATGTACGCGCCATCGGTGGGCACCGAGGACTCGATGCCCGCAGCCACCGCCGCGCCGTCCGGCAGCGGCTTGAAGGCAAAGTCGTACATGCCGCTGGTCCAGGACACCGCCCCCCAGCCGAAGGCGAGAACGGTGCCGACCACGATGGCGATGAGCATGCGAATGGGCATGCCGCAAGGCTAGCAAATCAGCCGGGCGGAACCACGGGAAGCTGACCGCGCATCCACGGCTCTTTCGCGCTCCCCACGGCGAAGCGCGGCCGCCCCGCTCACTTGACCTCGGAGATGGCCACCGGCCGGCGCGTGCGGGCGCAGCGGATGGCTGCCTCGAGCACGCGCTGGGTCTCGTAGGCATCGGCGAAGTCGGGGATGGCCACCACGGGCTTCTTCTTCCCGAGCACCATCGCCGTGTCCGCCGCCTGGCTCACGAAACCGTGCTCGTAGCCCAGGACGTGCGCCGCGGGCCAGTAGTTGCCGGCATACGGGTGCGAAGCGTCGGTGCACATGATCCGGCTCCAGCCGCGCATGCGCGCCGGCAGGGTGTGGTCCCACCACTGCAGCTCGTTCATGCGCTCGAAGTCGAACTTGAAGCTGCCCTTCTCGCCGTTGACCTCGATCTGGTTGCGGTTCTGGTTGCCGGTGGCCAGGCGCGTGGCCTCGAAGCTGGCCACCGCACCTCCCGACATGCGCGCCAGGAAGAGGACGGCGTCGTCCACGGTGCTCTTGCCCTTGCGGCTGCCGCGCGCGGTGCGCTTGGCACCCTTGCCGGCGATGGCGCCGCCGGAGCTCTCGATGATGTCGCGCTCCTTGACGAAGGTCTCCTCGACGGCGCCCACCACCTCGGTCACTTCCTCGCCGGTGATGAAGCGGGCCATGTCGACGATGTGCGCATTGAGGTCGCCGTGCGCGCCGCTCCCCGCGAGCTTGCCCTGGAAGCGCCAGAGGAGCGGCGTGGAGGGGCCGCCCCAGTCCTGGAGGTAGCTGGCACGCACGTGGAAGATGCGGCCGAGCTTCCCTTCCTTCACCAGCTGGTGCGCGAACGCCACGGCCGGGCAACGGCGGTAGTTGAACCACACGAAGGTGCGGACACCCTTCTTGGCGGCCTTGGCGGCGGCATCGCGCATGGCCCGGGCCTCGGCCAGCGTGCCGGCGAGCGGCTTCTCGCAGGCCACGTGCTTGCCGGCGGCCAGGGAGGCGATCGCCACCTCGGCGTGGACGTGGTTGGGGGTGCAGTTGTCGATCAGGCCCACCTGGGGGTCGGAAAGAAGGTCCTTCCAGTCGTCCGTGCAGCACTGCCAGCCCCAGCGCTGGGCGAATTCGGCCACGTCCTGGACCTTGGTCCCGGCCACGGCCCGCATGTTCACGTGCATGGGCAGGTCGAAGAACTTGGGCGCGGACATCCACGCGTTG
>JBIIJH010000091.1:0-10066 GCA_044233905.1 Phycisphaerales bacterium | reverse complement strand
GGCGGCCTTGAGCTGCGGCACCGAGGCGCTGATGTTCGGGAGCTTGATGATGTTGGCCTCGGGCGTCAGGCACATGCGGCCGAGCTCGGCGAGGGCGTCGGCGATCCGCTGTTCGGGCTTCAGGAGCTCGGGGAACGCGGCGATGATGCGGCCCGAGAGGGAGATGTCGCGCGTCTCGACGTTGATGCCGGCGGGTGCCGTGAAGGCGCGGATCATCGGCAGGAACGAATAGGTGGCAAGCGCCGGGGCTTCGTCGGTGTGGGTGTAGATGATGGTGGGCTTGCTCATCGCGATGCTCCTGAAATTGGGCCGTTCCCGGCCAAGGTTGCGGGAACCGAGGATTGTACGTGGGCCGGAAATGCCCATGCCAGGCCTCGTACACACCCGTCATCCCGCTGTGAACACCGCGAATTGCAGGCAACTTCCCGTGTTGCGGTCCGCCTCGGCGACCGCATCATGTGTCCGCGCCACCAAGGGAAGGACCGATGCCCCATCGCGGGTGCCACGGCCGAGGCCCGCTGCGCGGGAGTAAGCCATGCGAATCGTCATCACGCCGCTCGTTGACCCGGACACCACCATCGACGTCACGGAGGAACTGGTGGCCGCGATCGCCGCCAAGCTTGCCGAGCGTGCCGGCAGCAATCCGGTGCTCGATTCGCTGGAAGCGGAGCAGCACCTCCAGTCGATCCTCCGCCGCGGCACCGAGTGGATGCTGGACGAGGAAGGATGCGGCACGTGAAGACCGCCACCTTCCACGAACAGCGCGAGGAGATGGTGCAGACGCAGATCGTGGCGCGTGGCGTGGTGGATCCGCTGGTACTCGCCGCCATGCGCGAGGTTCCCCGCGAGGAATTCGTGGGGGCCCGCTATCACGAATTCGCCTATGAAGACAGCCCCCTTCCCATCGAGGAAGGGCAGACCATCTCGCAGCCCTACATCGTGGCGCTGATGCTCGAGGCTGCACGGATCGGCCCGGCCGACCGCGTCCTGGAGGTGGGCGCCGGCTCCGGATACGCCAGCGCCGTCATCAGCCGCATGGCCGGCTCGGTGCATGCCATCGAACGACACCGGACCCTCGCCGACATCGCCCGCGCCCGCCTCACCCGGCTGGGCTACGACAACGTCACCGTGGTGACGGGCGACGGCACCAAGGGACTTTCGCAGAGCGCGCCGTACGACGCGATCATCGTGTCTGCGGGTGGCACCGAGGTTCCCGAACCGCTGCTGGAGCAATTGCGCATCGGCGGGCGACTCATCATCCCCGTGGGACATGAGCCCCGCACGCAGGAGCTTCTCCGGATCGTGCGCACCGGCGTGCACAGCTACGACCGCGATGCCCTCGGCCACGTTCGCTTCGTGCCGCTCATCGGCACCGAGGGCTGGGCCAAGGACGGGCACGCCGTCTCGCCGCGGCGCCCGGGCCCGACGGTGGAGGTCAAGCCGGGCGGTCGCGATCGCCTGGGCCACGCCATTGCCGCCGCATGCGAGCCGCTCCTCGACCAGGAGACCGCGTCGCTCGACGCCCTGCTCGCCCGCATCGACGGCGCGCGCATCGTGATGATCGGCGAGTCGACGCACGGCACGTCCGAGTTCTACCGCATGCGCAACCGCATCACCCGCGAGCTGGTGATGAAGCAGGGCTTCACCATCGTCGCCATCGAGGGCGACTGGCCGGACGTTGCCGTGCTCGACCGCCACGTCCACGGCAAGGCCTCCGCGCAGGAGTGTCGCGATGCGTTCGCGCGCTTCCCGGCGTGGATGTGGCGTAACCGCGAGACGGCGGAATTCATCGACTGGCTGGCTGCACACAACCTGCGCGCCGGTTCCGCGGACGCACGCGTCGGCATGTACGGCCTGGACCTCTACAGCCTGGGCAAGTCCATCGCTGCGGTGCTCGCCTTCCTCGACCGCGAGGACCCGCGCGCCGCCGAGGCCGCCCGGGTCCGCTATGGCTGCTTCTCGCCGTGGGAGACCGACCCTGCCACCTACGGACGCGCCACGGCCAGCGGGCGGCTCGAAGGCTGCGAGAACGAGGCCGTGACCATGCTCCGACAGCTCCTGGAGATGCGGCTCACCGACCCCGTGCGTTCGCGGGACCCGCTCTTTGACGCGCAACGCAACGCCGCCGTGGTGCGCGAGGCCGAGCGCTACTACCGCGCCATGTACTACGGAGCGCGCGAATCGTGGAACCTGCGCGACCGGCACATGTTCGCCACGCTGCAGTCGGTGCTCGAGCACCGCGGCCCGAAGGCCCGCGCGGTGGTCTGGGCACACAACTCGCACGTGGGCGATGCCACCGCCACGGAAATGGCCGCGCGCGGCGAGACGAACCTTGGCAAGTTGGCACGGCACGCCTTCGGTGCCGCGACGTACCTCATCGGCATGGGGACCGACCGCGGCACCGTGGCGGCCGCCAGCGGCTGGGACGAGCCGATGCGCGTGCGCGCGCTCCGCAACAGCCATCCCGAGAGCTTCGAGGCGCTCTGCCGCAGTTCCGGCGTGCCGCGCTTCCTGCTGCCGCTGCGTGCCTCACGGGACCCGGCGCTGCGCGAGGCACTGGCGGAGCCGCGCATCGAGCGCGCGGTGGGCGTCATCTACCGCCCGGACACCGAGATCCTCAGCCACTACTTCCAGGCATCGGTGGCGCGGCAGTTCGACGAATGGGTGTGGTTCGAGGAAACCAAGGCCGTGGACGCCGTGGAAGGCGCCACCGAGGACGCAGACCCCGGAACCTATCCGTTCGCCCTCTGAGGCCCGGATCGGGGAAAGGTTCCAGTGACGGCCAGCGACGCGATCACCTGAAATGAACGCGTTCAGAAAGGGGCAACGCCATGCAGACCATCACGCACACGTTCACGAAGACCGACGCACGCATCAAGGCGGACGTGCTGTCCGAGCTGGCGTGGGACCCGTACATCCGCGACACCACCGCCGGCATCACCGTACGCAACGGCATCGTCACCATCACCGGCGTGGCCAACTCGCTGGCCGCGCGCCTGGCCATCGTGGACGCCGCCCACCGCGTGCAGGGCGTGCTGGACGTGGTGGACGAGATGTCCGTCTCGCCCAGCCCCTCCACCATCCGCACCGACGCCGACGTCGCGCAGGCCGTGCGCGAGGCGCTGCGCTGGGACGCCTACCTGCCGGACGACCGCATCGCCACCACCGTGTCCTCGGGCGTGGTGACGCTCCAGGGCAACGTCACCAACCGGGCCCACCGCATCGACGCCGAGAAGGCCGTCCAGCGCCTGGTGGGCGTGCGCGCGGTGGTCAACCGCCTCACCGTCACCGGCACCGCCATCGACCCGGTGGCCATCAAGCTCCAGATCGAGCGCGCCCTCGAGCGCCGCGCCGAGCGCGAGGCACGCCGCCTCTCCGTCACCGTGCGTGACGGCATCGTCACCATCGCCGGCCCCGTGGCCACGTGGGCGGAACGGCAGATGGTGGAGCGCATCGCGGCCTCCTCGCCGGGCGTGCGCGGCATCGACGACCGGACCACCATCGAGCCCGTGACCTGAGGCACGTCGATGGACTTCGTTGCCAAATCACCGCCGGGATCTCCGCAAGAAGCGAGGGAACACACCATGCGCGCCATCATGCAGCCAGCCGTGAAGCCCGACGAGCGCGTGCTCGCCGATGTCCGTTCCGAGCTCGAGTGGGACCCGTTCGTCCTCGACGCCGAGGTGGAGGTGGAAGTCCACGGCGGCATCGTGACGCTGCGTGGCACCGCCAACTCGCTTGCCAACCGCGACGCCATCAACGACGCCGCGCACCGCGTGCACGGCGTGCTCTCTGTGGTGGATCGCCTGACGGTCCAGCCGGATGCCAGCACCGTGCGCACTGACGACGACATCGAGCACGCGGTGCGCGACGTCCTGCGCTGGGACGCGCACCAGCCCCTGATCCGCGTCTTCGGTACCGTCCGCTGCGGCATCGTCACCCTGCGCGGCTCCGTGGACACGTGGACGCAGCGCTGCGATGCCGAGTGCACCGTGCGCCAGCTTGCAGGCGTACGCGCCGTGCAGAACCGCGTGGCGGTGAGCGATTCACCCGTGGCCTGCGACACCATGCGCTTCCAGATCGAGCAGGCCATCGAACGCCACGCCGGCCCGGCGGGGCGACGCGTGCGGGTGGGCGTGGACGATGGCGTGGTGACACTCAGCGGCCGCGTCAACTCCTGGGCGGAGCGCAAGACCCTGGAGCGCATCGCCGGCTCCATGGAGGGCGTGCGCGACGTGCGGAACGCGCTGGCCATTGATCCGCTGGCGTGAGCGCAAAGCAGCACCGCACGCCCAGAAGGACGTGCGGTGCGGAAAACCCTTGGAGACTCCAACGTTCCGTCAGCGACGGCGACGGCGAGCCGCGAGGCCAGCCACGCCGAGGAGCGCCACGGCGCCCGGGGCCGGGACCGCGGTGCCGTTGACGAACACGTTGTCGATGCGGGCGGTGCCGCCGGCCTGGTAGGTGCCGGAGCTGTTGACCGAGTCAACCAGCGCCTGCACGCGCACGATGATCGAGGAAGCATTGTCGGCCGAGGCGCCGAGCGCGATGCTCGAGGTGTACGCCGCGTTGTACGTGGAAGTGTTCCACGTGCCGGCACCCGTCGGAGTCGCCGAATTGACGATCGGCGTGTAGGTCGCCATCAGGGTCGACCAGTTCGTACCACCATCGACGCTCATGATGACCGTCCAGGTCGCCGGGCCGGAGGAGCTGCGGGTGAAGTCCCATGCGAACGACAGGCCGGTATAGCCCGTGCCGCTGAAGGACGCCTGGTAGTAATCGCCGGCCTTCCAGACGTTGCTGGAGAAGGCGTACTGGCTGCCGTTGCCGGCGGGCGAGGTGTACGAGGTGGCATTGGCGCCTGAGGACGCCAGCTGGTGAGTGCTCGACAGGCTGGTGCCCGCGGATGCTGCGCCCTGGTCACCGGCGCCGACGCTGTAGAAGGTGCCGGTGGGCACGTTGCCCGCGCCCGAGGGGAACGCGTTGGGGATGGTCCAGCCGACGACGAGGTCAGCGGAGGCCGAGGCCACGCAAGCGGTGGAGGCGACGATCGCGGCAAGGGAAAGCCGGGTCATGACGGACATGGAATGTCTCCGAAAGGGGGGAAGGGAACCAAATGCCACACGGAAGAGGGCCGCGGGGCTCCTCGAAAGTAACCCGCGTCCGCGCGTGGGCAAGCAATGTCACCGGATAACTCAAGAATGAACACGGGCTTTACGGTGTCACCCCCGCCCGGCCGGCGCAACCCCCCTGAACTTCGCGCCAGACGCCCGATTACGATCGCCGCATGCCCTCCGCGGCCCCACCCCCCGGCCTCGACGCCCGCGTCACCGCCCTGCGTGCCGTCGCCGAGCGCGCCGGGCGCCTCACCCTGACCTATTTCCAGCACCCGGAACTGGTCGTCGAGCAGAAGGACGACCAGAGCCCGGTCACCGTGGCCGACCGGGCCTGCGAGACGCTCATCCGAAAGGCCATCGCCGCCGACTTTCCCCAGGACGGCCTCCTGGGCGAGGAGCACGGCCCCGCGCCCGGCACCAGCGGCTACACCTGGATCATCGACCCGATCGACGGCACCGTGAGCTTCGCGCACGGCGTGCCCCTCTACGGCGTGCTGCTGGCGCTGGAATACGGCACCGGTGAGGACCGGCGCGTGGTGGCAGGCGTCTGCGAACTGCCCGCCCTCGGCGAGCGCGTCTGGGCTGCCGCCGGTCGCGGCGCGTGGTGGGAGCGCAACGGCGAGCCCGCGGTGCGCGCGCGCGTCGCTCGCGTGGATCGCCTCTCCAACGCCCTCATTGCCACCACCGGCTACGAGTACTTCCGCCGTGCCGGCACCATCGCCGCTCTCGATGCTCTCAGCGCCCAGGCCGGACGCATTCGCGGCTGGACGGACTGCTACTGCATGGCGCTCGTCGCCACCGGCCGCTGCGACGGCGCCGTGGAACCGTGGATGAATCCGTGGGATTCCGGCCCCTTCCCCATCATCATGGAGGAAGCAGGCGGCGTCTTCACTGCGTGGGATGGCACGCCCGGCATCCACTGCCGAACGGCCGTGGCCGCGAACCCCGCGCTGCACGCGGAGCTGGTTGCCCTGCTCCGCGGTACCGGGCATGCGTGATCGACTGATTCAGCTCACTTGATCCGCGTCATGCGGAATTCGAGCGGCTTCTCCGCAGGCTTGCCTTCCGGCGCCTTCGGTTCCACCACCAGCACCAGCGTGTCCGGGCCGTCCGCGGAGTAGGTGACGCGCGACAGGTCGCCCGCGTGCGCCTTGGCCGGATCGGCCACCGGCACGAACGTGGCGCGCTTGCCCTCGACCTTCTCGAGCACCAGGAGCATGGGCTCGATGCGCTTGGGATCCGGATCGAAGTTGCCGTGCACGTGCATCTGCCGCAGCACCACGCGATCCTTCTCCGCAACGATCTGCGTGAACTCGTAGAACGGCACGCCGCCGTTGCCGAGGATGCGGCGGAACGAGCCGAGCATCGACTGCCCGCGCGGGGCCATCCAGTGCTCCTCGATCATGGCGCCGTTTGCCTGCTGCTGCGTCCACGCACCGGTCATGAAGGCGAGCGGCTCGAGCGCGGCGGCGGCCTTCGGTCCGGAGCCGGTGGCCGGCGCCGACGGGGCCTTGGCATCCTGCGGGAGCGCAACGAAGGCGAGCGAGGCGGCAACCGGAACGATGGCAAGGAGGCGGATCATGATGGGGGCGCCGGCAGAAGAAAGAGGCGCGCCCCGACGATCGGAGCGCGCCCTTCAATCTACAGGAAGGAACTGAACGCCTGGTTCAGGGGCAATTGCCCCATGCGCCGAGCAGCGTGCCGAGGTCGGCGCCGTTGACGACGTTGTCGCCGTTCATGTCCGACGCCGTGTCCTGGCCCCAGTCACCGAGCAGCGTGCCCAGGTCGGCGCCGTTGACGGCACCGTCGCTGTTGAGATCACCCACGCACGGCTCCCCTGAACGCAGGTCCAGCACGAACGGCGAGAAGACGCCATCGTCGCGGCGCGCCGCGCCGACGATGGTGCGCCCGTCCGCGGACATGGCCATGGGGAGCGCCAGGTGCCACTCGGGCGCGATGATGACGCCGAACTCGGCGGCATACGCCTCGAGGGCCACGTAGCCGCGGCCCTGGATCCAGATGTAGCCCTCGCCGAACACGCCGGCAAACACCAGGTAGCACAGGATCTTGGTGCCGTCGGCGTTGACCGCGGTGGCACCGGCATCGCCGGCAAGCGGCGGCACGCCGAGCGACTGGTAGCCGGTGGCGGCGCTCCAGCGCCAGGGCGAATTGCTGTTGAGGCCGTCGCGCGAGATTCCGGCGACCCACGCGCCATCGCGGCTGATCGCGGTTGCTTCGGGAAGCTTGTCGGTGGTGGTGGCGCTGTAGGTCAGCAGCTTCGCCGCGTAGTTTCCCGTGGCAGGGTCGCGCGTCCACATGCATGCCTGGCGCCAGCCCACGTAATCGTCATTCCATCCGGCCACCACGTTGCCGTCGGCGCTGATGGCGTTCGCGCGGGTCGGCTTGAAGAAGTACTTCGAAGGCATCAAGTTGATTGCGTCGGTGGCGGCACTCCACACGTAGCCGCTCGCGGAGCAACCGCTGTTCCAGATCAATCCGCAGATGTGCGAACCCGACGGGGTCATGTCCCACGGGTTGCTGCGCTCGATGTCGCAGTTGAAGCCGAGGCTGCCGACCGCGGGGTCGTAGGTCGCGTTCGGGATGTTGAAGAGCGTGGCCTCGGCCTTCGCGGTGTCGGGATCCGGACCCACCTTCGTGCTGCAGGTCATGAAGTTGCCGTTGTCGACGATGCTCGCGTTCCCGCCGACGCCGTTGCCCGGCGGCAGGGACTCCGTCAGGCGGACCACCCACGAGTCCTTGGTCCAGTACCACGCACTGCCGCGGTCGTAGCCGGACACCACCGAGCCATCGGCGCTTACGCCCGTGCAGTAGGAGTACTGCACTGCACCAAGGAAGTAGATGTCTCCCGCGCCGGCGAGGGACGCCGCAACGAGGGGAGTGGTGGCGATCAACGCGGTCAGGGTGCGCTTCATCGTGTGGGATCCGGTGGGCTGGAGCGTGCGGTGGGAAGTTGGCGTGGACGAAATCAGCGGACGCGGCGTTGGCGGCGCGGCCGTGACTTCCATACGGGCAAGGTAACCCCATCGTCCGGAATATCCACGTGTTCCTTAAGGAATTTCCAATCCGTCGCAGATCTATTCGGTTATTGGTACCTTCACAAGGATGAGCCCTGCATCGAGCCCCCCTCGACCGTGCCGCATCGCGCTGGCGCTGACACTGCTGCTGCCGGCCTGCGCGCAGACCACCCACGATCACGCCGGGGCGCCCGGCAGCACGCATGCCGCTTCCCCCGCACCCACGATCACCGGCAGCGAATGGCGATGCAGCCGCCTGGGCAACGTGACGCCGCCTGCCGACTGCATGCCCACGTTCATGCTGAGCGCGGACGGCAAGGCCAGCGGCTTTGCGGGCGTGAACCGCTGGTTCGGTACGTGCACGGCCAACGGGGCATCGCTTGCGTTCGGCCCGTTGGTCGCCACGCGCATGGCGGGTCCGCCGGCGAAGATGGAACTGGAACAGCAGTACCTGCGCGTCATGGCCACCGTCACGCAGTGGACCATCGCTGACGGCAAGCTCCGACTCTCCGACGGCACGTCCGTGGTGGCGGAGTTCGAGCCGATGCCGCCCGCGGCACCCGACGCGAAGCATTGAACGGAACGAACGGACCGCCGAAGCGGTGACCGCGGATGCTGCCCTGCTACTGCCCAAGTGCGCGCAGGAGCACCGTGGCATACGCGCCGCGCGGCAGGCGGAAGCGCACTTCCACGGCGCGGTCGTTGCCGCTGCCCTGCCCGCCGCCAATCGGCTGCATGGCGAAGTTCGCGGCACGCATCACGAGCGGTCGCTCGGCGTGACCGAAGCGAAGCTCCGGCATGTCGCGCAAGGTGAGCATCGCGGGCTCCAGCTGTTCCGCCGCAAGTGCGGCACGCCACGCCTCGCCCCACGGTGCGGCGAAGACGGTCTCCGGGCTCGGCATCGGCGGCCGGCATTCCATCCAGGCAGCGGGAATCTCCGCAGCCGGCGCAAAGGCCAGCACCCCGAAATCGTCCTCGGTCTCGATGGGCGACGCGATTGCCGCGCGCACCATGCGCCGCGCGCCATCGTTCCAGAGCAGGCTCTGGAACGCCTCGATGTTCATGGTGCGCAGGAATGGCGGCAACGCCATGAACGCCTCGGGGAGCGAGGCTCCTTGCGCGAGACGCTCGAACGGCCGGCGCTCCGGGCACGGCGGCAGTTCCGCGGCGAGCGCCTTCCACTGACCCCACTTGGCAGCACACGTGCGCGTGAACGCGCGGCGTACGCCGAGGTCCTTGCGCGCAGGCGTACCCACTGCCAGGCGCAGCGCGGCGTCCACGTCGCCCGCAAGCAGCGCGCGTGCGGCGAAGCCGTGCCCGTGACGCGCGGACCCGAAGCGCTGGTCGCCGAAGTAGTTCACCACGTGCAGCGCGCCGTCCGGCGCGCGGAGTCGCGCGGCGCGTGCGTGCATCGTGTCGACGGCTTCCGCGGAGAGGTCGCGCACCACGATCTCGAACGCGTTCGCCGCGATCCACGAGGCATCCACCGGTTCCGTCGACCACCCGATGACCCGCGCGCGCCAGCCCGGGCCCTCGATGCCGCGCGCCAGCGCACGCGCCGCTGCCGGCGACGGCCGCTTGAAGGACACGTGCTGGCTGGTGGCCGCATGGCGATCCTTGAGCCCGGCGTAGTGGATGGCGTGCGGCGGCACCTGCAAGGCGCGCGCCAGCCCGGCGGTGGCATCGGGCGTCGTGATGCCGCTCTTCGTCAGCCGGCACACCGCGTGCGGCGCGGCCTCGGAGAAGCCGGCGCACAGCGAGGCCTCGAGCGCAGGCTCCAGTTCCTCGTCGACACGGAAGTCATCGGGGTGTGTGCGGATGGCCACGCGCGGGACTGTACGCGGCGCCCTCCCCGCGCCGCGGACTCCCACGCCGCGTCACACCGCCCATCAAGACAGCTGGCGCGTGGGTTGG
>JBIIJH010000237.1:0-3297 GCA_044233905.1 Phycisphaerales bacterium | reverse complement strand
CACCAAGGAAGAAGTACTTGATGGCTGCTTCCATGCTGCGATCCGCGCCGCGGCCGATGGCCACCAGGATGTAGGTGGGCAGCGAGCAGAGCTCGAACGCCAGGAAGAGCCAGACCAGGTCGGTGGCGTGCGCGATGAGCATGCCGCCGCAGAGGGAGAGCAGGAGGAAGGCGTAGAACTCGCCCTGGATCACGCGGACCGGGTCGAAGGCGCCGGTGCCGTTGGCGATCTGGCGCTCCACCGCACGGTCGACGCTGCCGATCGAGGCCAGCACGTGGCCGACGCCGACGACGCAGAGCAGGGCGATGATGTACTTGCCGAGCATGGGCATCGGAAGTTCGGCAGCTGTGGCGGCTTCCGGCGTCCAGGTACGCATCATGGACATGAACGTGGCAACGAGCGCGGCCACGGCAATCCACGGCACGGCGGCCCGGACGGCGCGCGCCTTGGAGATGCCCATCACCGCGCAGAGGACGGCGCCTGCAAAGAGCAGGATCTCCGGCATGATCAGCGCGAACTTGGGGCCCAGGTTCGGCGCGGAAGCAAGCATGGCGGGCGCCATGGATGTGGAGGCCATGGATGTGGAGGCCATGGGCGTGGAGGCCATGGGCGTGGAGGCCATGGAAGTAAGAACCAATTCGGCGTGGAGCATGGGGTTCACTCGGAGGCTCCCGTGCTGGGAGCGGTGGCCAGGGCGGTGGTGATGGCCGGAGCGGGTGCTGCATCGGCGGCCTTGGCAGGCTTGGCCGCGGCGTCGCGCTCGATGAGCTTGACGTACGGAGCCACGATGCCGGCAGCGGCGGGTTCGATGGCCTTCAGGATGGGCGTCGGCCAGATGCCGATCACGATGCAGCCAACGGCGAGCGGTGCCATGGCGATGAACTCACGGGCATTCAGGTCACGGATGGCGTGCGCGCCGTGGTTCCCGTGGTGACCGTGGTCACCGTGACTTCCGTGCCCCGGCTCGCGCAGCGGCCCGAACACGAACTTCTGCAGCATGCGCAGCACGTAGAGCGCACCGAGGATCAGGGCAAGCGCGGCCAGGAACGCATAGGCCGGCCCGAGGATGCCCGGGTAGCCGGTCTGGACGGCCGCGTCCGAGGTGTAGATCCCCATCAGGCAGAGGAACTCGCTGACGAAGCCATTGAGGCCGGGCAGGGCGAGCGACGCCATGGCGAAGAACACCATGAAGACGCTCCACACCGGCATGCGCTGCATGAGGCCACCGACCACTTCCATGTCCTTGGTGTGGTAGCGCTCGTACATGATGCCGATGCACATGAACATGCCGGCCGTCGAGAGGCCGTGGTTCACCATGTAGAGGATGCTGCCTTCCATGCCCACCACGTTGAAGGCGAACATGGCAAGCACCGCCAGGCCCATGTGCGCCACGGAGCTGTAGGCCACCAGGCGCTTCACGTCGTTCTGCACCCAGCAGACCAGGCTCATGCCGAGGATGCCGACGAGCGCCAGGATGCTGAAGGTCTGCGCCAGTGCCAAGCCGCCCTCAGGGGCCATCGGGAAGGCAAAGCGCAGCGCGCCGAACTGGCCGATCTTGATGACGATGCCGGCCAGCACCACGGATCCCGCGGTGGGCGCCTCGCCGTGGGCGAGGGGAAGCCACGAATGGACCGGGACGAACGGCACCTTGACCGCGAAGCCGCCCATGATGGCCAGGAATACCCACCACTGCGTGGAGGCGGGGAGCGACTGCCCGTACTCGATGAGCTTCGAGATGCTGAAGTCCATCGGGGTGCCGTGGTCGGTGGCGTTGCCGGCCGCCAAGTAGATGAAGCCGACGAGCGAGATCACCGAGCCGACGAAGCTGTAGACCCAGAGCTTGACCGACGCGATGCGGCGCTCGTGCCCGCCCCAGACGGCCACGATCAGGAAGAGCGGCACGAGGGTGAACTCGTAGCCGATGTAGAACAGGATGACGTCGCGGGCCAGGAAGGCCAGCATGACGGCCGATTCCATGAACAGGAACTGCGCGTAGAAGCCGCGCTGGCGCTGCGTGATGGCCGAGAAGCTCACCAGCATGCTCAGCGGGATCAGGAGCGCCGTGAGCAGGATGAGGAGCATGCCGATGGCGTCGGTTCCGAGGCGGAACTGGATGCCGAAGGCGGTGAACAGCTTCCAGCCTTCCTCGTTCGGCCAGAAGTCGGCCTTGCCCCAGGCGGGGAACTCGAAGGCCATCATGACCGCGGCCGCGAGCACCACGAGTCCGGAGACGAAACCGACCGTCTTGGCCGCGCGATCCGTGCTGCCGAGGCAGAGGATGGCGCCGACGAGCGGCAGGACGATGAGGAGGACGGCGAGCGTCACGATGCACCTCCCGAGAGCCAGATCCAGACGACCCAGGCCACGATGAGCCCGATGCCGCCTGCCATGGTGAGCGCGTAGCCCTGCACCGTGCCGGTGTAGAGCGGCTGGAACACCCGGGCAACGAAGCCCGGGAAGCGGCCGATGGCGGCGAAAGCCACGCCATCGAGTACGAAGCGGTCCGTGAAGGCCAGGAGCTGCGCGCCGAGCCACATCGGGACGCCGATGATGGCGGCATAGATCTGGTCGACGTACCAGCCATGCTCGCTGCCGAGCGCCAGCCACTTGAGGCCGGGCGTGTTCAGCATGCTGGCACGGAGGCGGTCACCCAGCGCGCGGTTGCCGGCGTGCAGGATCCAGGCGAGGGCAAAGCCTGCCACCACCACGCCGGTGGCGATGATGAAGAGCGTGCTGTGTGCATCGCGCCCCAGGATCTGGCCGTGTTCCGGTCCCGCGGTGGCGCGCATCCACGCGCTCGAGTTCTGCACGAAGCGCTGGATCCAGTTGAAGCCCTGCGAGTGCTGCAGGTAGCTGGGAAGGCCCGCCAGGACCGACCCGATGGCAAGCACGGTGAGCACGAACGAGATGCGGATCCCTGGCGCGTGCGGGTGGAAGCCGTGCGCGTCGCTGCCGTGCGATGCATGGCCTGCGGCGTGGCCCGCCGAATGGCCGTGGCCGTGGTCATCGTGGCCGTGAGCATCGTCATGGCCGTGGCCATGCTGGTCCGGGCCGGGCTCGATCTTCACCGGGCCGAGCGCCAGGCGGAACCAGACGCGGAACGCGTAGTACGCCGTGATGCCCGCGGTCAGGATGCCGATCCAGCCCATCCAGCGCACCTGCTGGACGTCGCTGGTGAGCGCCTGGTAGAGGATGATGTCCTTGCTCTCCGCGGCCGCGCTGAAGGGCGCGGTGGCGAGCCACAGGCAGCCGAGCAGCATGCAGATCATGGTGAGCCGGAAGCCCGGCACCTTGAGG
>JBIIJH010000090.1:0-10147 GCA_044233905.1 Phycisphaerales bacterium | reverse complement strand
CGTCCTCGCTCCACCAGGTTGCGCTCGGACTCTGCGAAGGCGGGCTCGGCACGTGGGGCGACCCTCGCGCGAAGGATGGTGGCGCGTGTGCCTCGCCGCATTCGAAGCCGCTCGTTGGGAATCCCCGTGCTCGCTGCGGGCGCTCGCGGTGCCGGCGTGGGGCGCTCACACTGCCGGTGGGCGGGGTGGATGGCCGAATCTGCAATCGGCGGCGGTTCGTGTTGCGTGGATACGTTCTGGCTTATGGCATGATCACCACGCTGCGCGCGGCCTGCGACGCCGCGCGCGGGATGATCACCGTGCCATCGGGCACCGGCAGGTCGATCGGCGCCTGGCCGGCGGCGGCCACGTTGGCGCGCACCATGCCGCGCGGGAGCTTGATGCGGAGTTCGCGGCCGTCCGGGGCATCGAGCTGCGCGCGCACGAGCGTGCCGTCCTTCCACTGGATGTCCACCTTCACCGCGCCGCGCGCCATGAGGCCTTCGGCGCGGCCATGCGACCACGCCTTCGGCAGTGCCGGCAGGAGGTCGATGCGGTGGATCAGGTGACCCGCGGACCAGCTGCGCACGTGGCTCTGGAGGAGCATCTCCGAGACGCCCGCCGCGCCGCCGAAGTTGCCGTCGATCTGGAACGGCGGGTGGTTGTCGAAGAGGTTCGGGAGCGTGGACTTCGAGAGGAGCGCGCAGACGTCCTGCCACGCGCGTTCGCCTTCGCGGAGGCGTGCCCAGAAGTTGATCAGCCACGCGCGGCTCCAGCCGGTGTGGCCGCCGCCGTTTTTCAGGCGGAAATCGAGGCTCGCGCGCGCGGCCTTCGCCAGCTCCGGCGTGCCGTCCGGGGTGATGAAGCTTGCCGGGTGCAGTCCGTACAGGTGGCTCATGTGCCGGTGGCCGGGTTCCGCCTCGCCGTACGGGCGTGACCATTCCATGAGGCGACCGTCCGCGCCGATGGCGGGCACCGCCAGGCGTTCGAGCGCGGCGGCGGCCTGCGTGGGCAGCGGATCGTTGAAGCGGCCGAGCACGCGTGCGGCGTCGATGAAGTTCACGAGCAGGTCGCGCGCGATCCACTGGTCCATCGACGTGCCCATGCTCAGGTTCGCGTGCGTGCCGTCCGGGAGGATGAAGCTGTTCTCCGGGCTGGTGCTCGGACCGCTCACGAGCTTCCCGGTGGCCGGGTCAGCCACCAGGAAATCGAGCAGGAAGCGCACCGCGCCTTCCATGGCCGGATATGCCCGGTCGCGCAGGAAGACCGTGTCGTTGGTGAAGAGGTAGTGCTCCCAGTCGTGGCGCACGAGCCACGCGCCGCCGAGCGGGAACATGCCCCACACGGTCTGGCCCTCGGGCGCGGTCATGGCCCATGCATCGGTGATGTGGTGGCAGCACCAGCCGGACGCGTCGTAGAGGTCGCGCGCGGTGCGCTTGCCGCGGATGCGCAGGCGGTCGATCAGGTCCGCGAGCGGCAGCTCGGTCTCGGCCAGCGCGCAGGGACCGGCCGGCCAGTAGTTCATCTGGATGTTGATGTTGGTATGGAAATCGGCATTCCACGGCGCACGGAAGTGGTCGTTCCAGATGCCCTGCAGGTTGGCGGGGAGGCTGCCCTCGCGGCTCGAGGAAAGGAGCAGGTAGCGGCCGTACTGGAACCAGAGCGCCACCAGGTCGTTGTCCCACGCGGGCGTGGTGCGGAAGCGTGCCAGGCGCGCATCGGTGGGCAGCAGCTCCGGCGCCACGCTTGCTTCGGGCGGCGGGCCGCCGAGGTCGAGCTTCACGCGGTCCATGGCGCGCGCGAACCACGCGGCGGCGCGCTCGCGGAGCGACGACCAGCCGGCGTCCGCACTGCGCAGGTCGTTGGAAACCTGTGCGTCCGGGTTGTTGCCGTAGTAATCGGTGCGCGCGGCCAGCGCCACCGTGCAGGATCGCGCGCCGCGGATGACGGCATCGCCTGCATCGAGCGTGACGACGCCGCCGTCGGTGCGCACGTCGGCGAGCGCCGCGTAGCGCACGCCGCCCTGGCCGGTGTGGCCGTTGAGTGCAAGCCGCGCACCGTTGTGGGCGGGAATGCCGGCATGCGTCGGCACGTCGGACTCGAACGTGTCGCGGCGCAGGCGCACGCGCATGTCGGGGAGCAGCGCATCGTCGTCGGCGTGCACGTGGACCAGGAGCAGTTCGTCGGGTGCGCTGGCGATGACCTCGCGAACCACCGTGGTGCCGCCCACCGTGAACCGCGTGGTGGCGGTGCCGGAGCGGAATTCGAGCGAGCGCCGGTACTCGATGGCCAGGGCGGGGCGTTCCGCAAGCGTGATGTACAGGTCGCCGAGCGTCTGGTGGCTGCGCGGCATCATGTCGCCGGGGAGCATGCAGTCGCGCTGGATGATGGCCTGTGCCTCGGCGATCTTGCCGGCAAGGGCCAGTTCGCGTGCGGCGCGGAAGCTGGCCGCCGCCTCGGGTGCGTTGCGGTCGTCGGCGTTTCCTTCCCAGACGGTGGCCTCGTTGAGCTGGATGCGCTCTGCGTCCACGCCGCCGAAGACCATGGCACCGAGGCGGCCGTTGCCGACGGGAAGCGCCTCGGTCCACGCCGTGGCGGGCGCGGCGTACCACATGTCGGGAAGCGTGCCGGTGGTGGTGGACATGGGCTCCACCTTGGTGCGGCGCGCGCCCACCGAGATGGGCGCCATGCGCGCGCGCAGGTCGGGATCCATCACGGGGTCGAACGTCGCGAGCGCCGGATGGTCGCCTGCCGCGATCCACCACGTGCCCGAGAGATCGAACTCGCACGCCGCGCCGCCGAGCATGGGCGCGCGGCCCTTCGTGCCCACCCAGCCACCCGCGCCGCCGGTGTCGGTCACGCGGATGGCGATGCGGTTCACGCCCGCGCGCAGGAGCGTCCGCGGCACCTGATACGAGCGCGGCGCACCGAAGCCCGTCGTGGCGCCGATGCGCGTGCCGTTGAACCACGCCTCGTCGTCGTCATCCATGGTGCCGGGGTCCAGCACCAGGTCGCCGGCAATGTCCGCTTCCGAGAGGGAGAGCTCGCCGACGTACCACGCAACGCCATCGACGTCGGCCGCGAGGCCGTTTCCCTCCCAACGGCCGGGCACGGTGGTGGGATGGAGCTGCACGCCGGAAATCGTGCGGTCGGGCGCCGTGGGGGGCACCGCCAGCGAGGAAAGCACGGAGACCAGCAGTGCGGCAATCAGCATGCGCGTGTTCTACCGCTCCGGCGGCGGCCGGTTCGATACCCTTGGAGCATGAGCACCACGGTCCAGCTTCCGCTTGCAGGTCGGCACGCCTTCGTCTGCGGCGCCACGCAGGGAATCGGCAAGGCCACCGCCATCGCCATGGCCGAGGCCGGCGCCACCGTCACCGCCTGCGGTCGCAACGACCAGGGCCTGATGCGCGTCCTGGAGGAGATGCCGAAGCCCGCCGGGCAGAAGCACTGGAGCGTGGAGGTGGACTTCGCGAGCGCTCGCGAGGTGGAGTTCGCCGCGCGCACGCACCTGGGTACCGCGGGGCCGGTGCACATCCTGGTGAACAACACGGGCGGGCCGGCGGCGGGTTCCGCCATCGAGGCCAAGGCCGAGGACTTCACCAAGGCGTTCGAGATGCACCTGTTGGCCAACCACGCGCTGGTGCAGACGTTTGCGCCCGCGATGCGCGAGGCCGGCTACGGCCGAATCGTCAACATCACGTCCACCAGCGTGGTGACCCCGATCCGCGGCCTGGGTGTGAGCAACACCATTCGTGCGGCGGTGGCCAACTGGTCGCGGACGCTGGCGGTGGAGCTGGCGCCGTTCGGCATCACGGTGAACACCATCCTGCCCGGCTACACGCGCACCGCGCGGCTGGCGGCGCTCTTCGAGGGCCGTGCACGCCGTGCCGGCATGACGCCGCAGGAAGTGGAATCGGACGCCATCCGCACCATTCCCATGGCGCGCCTGGCGGGTGCGGAGGAGATCGCCGCGGTGGCCGTCTTCCTGGCAACGCCCGCGGCCTCGTACGTCACCGGCGTCAACCTCCCGGTCGATGGCGGCAGGCTGGCACTCGGATGAGTTCGACGCGCGGCGCAGCGAAGATTCCCGCGGAGGCCTCGAGCGCGGCGGTGCGCCACATGCGCCGCTGGGAGGGCGTGGCGGTGCTCGTGGCCACGCTTGCGTGCTGGAGCTCGGTGCCGCTCTTTGTGCGCCACCTGGCGGAGTACATCGACCACTGGACCAACAACGGCTGGCGCTACGGCGCGAGCGCGCTCTTCTGGCTACCGGCGGTGCTGTGGGCGCTCGGCCGCGGTGCGCTGCCGCGCTCCATCTGGCGCGCGGCGCTGGTGCCGGCGGTGGCCAACACGCTGGCGCAGGTGGCATTCACGTCGGCGCACAGCTACGTGAACCCGGCGCTCCTCACGTTCGGGCTGCGGCTGCAGCTGGTGGCGGTGGCGCTCGGTGCGTACCTCCTGTTTCCCTCCGAGCGCGAGACGATCCGTTCCGCGCGCTACCTGTGCGGGCTTGGCTTGCTGGTGGCGGGCATCGCGGGGGTGCTGCTCGGCGGCGGCAACCTGGGCGAGGGAAGCAACGCGCTCGGCATCGCCCTCGCGATCGCGGCCGGCATGGGCTACGGCGTGTACGGGCTGGCGGTGCGACGCTTCATGTACGGGTTCCACCCGGTGTATGCGTTCGGCGTGATTGCGCTGTACACGGGCAGCGCGCTGGTGGTGGCCATGCTGGCGTTCGGCCGTGGCCACGGCGCGGAGGTGCTCGAACTCGGCTCGCGCGAGCTCTGGTACCTCGGCCTGAGCGCATTCCTCGGGATCGCCATCGGGCACGTCCTCTACTACACGGCGATCGACCGGATGGGCGTGGCGGTCACCGCCGGCGTGCTGCAGCTGCAGCCTTTCGTGGTGGGTTCGATGGCCGCGGTGCTGCTCGGCGAGACGCTCTCCGCCGGGCAGTGGGTGGGCGGCGTGGTGGCGGTGGCCGGTGCGGCGCTGGTGCTTTCCGCGCAGAAGGCCGCCGAGCGGCGGCGCGCGCGTACCACGGCGCTCGAGGAGGCGGAGGCGGCCGGGGAATCTTCCGCGCGCTGAGGCGTGCATCTGGGCCGAGTGGCGGCGAACCGCGCGCAGCGGCTTGGGTGCGCCCGCGTGCTTCCTATCTTCGGTGCATGACCATCGAACCCACCATCATGCACGCGGCAGGCGCCGGCATCGAACGCACGCACGACGCAGCCGTCATCTTCCTTGACCACCAGGGCGCGCGCATCCGCTTCCTTGACGGGGCAGAACTCTCGGCGGTCAGCGCCGCCCACCTGGACCTCACCGAGCTGCACGACACCTTCCGTGTCCACGACAAGAGCTTCACCGGCGGGTTCGGCCGCTCGCATCCCGACGACACGCCGATGTTCGCGGCGCTGGCGCAGGTGGTGCTGCGCTGCGGGCGCGTGCTGATCGTGGGCCCGGGTTCCGCGAAGAACGAGTTCGTGAAGTTCATGGCACGCAACTGCAACGAAGCCTTGCAGAAGCACGTCATCGGCGTCGAGACGGTCGACCACCCCACCGACGGGCAGCTGGTGTCCTACGCGCGCACCGCATTCGCGGCAGACGACGCGTTGATGCAGCCCGTCGGCGTGCCGGTGCGCTCCGCGCAGGCGCGTGAGCGCACCGGCCATCCGATCAGCGGCTCGAAGCGGGCGTGACGTCCGCCTCGGCCGTCTTGCGGCCTAGCATCAGTGTCCGCACGTCGGGGTCGGCCACGGCCTTCTTCGGCTCGAACGGAGTCTCGAAGACGTACTCCAGTTCCTGGTCCGCGGCGATCACCTGCGAGGCGCGTGCGTCGCGGAAGTCCCCGCTCTGCGTGGCGGCGGCGACGCGTTCCTCCGCGGTGCGCGGGAGCGATGCCTCGGGCCAGCGGTCCTTGCCGTTGGTCACCGCCATCTCCAGCGTCACGGTGCCGGTGCCGGCGTTGCGCACCTTCACCACCGTGCGCCACGGGTCGCCTTCCTTGGCGGGGGCGGTGCAGGTGGCCGAATCCACCTTGATCTCCGGCACCACCACGCCCAGGAACCACTGGTCGACGAAGGCGTCGTAGGCCGCGGGGTCCTTGGCGAAGGGGCGCATGCTCTCCACGAAATCCTGCAGCAGCGGGTAGTCCGGGCCGTCCTTGAACTTGCCGATGAACGCCTGCAGGCCCTCGTCCATCTTCTCCTGGCCGAGGAGCTCCATCAGCATCCAGAAGACCCAGCCGCCCTTGTCGTAGGTCACCTCGGTGTCGCCGCGGCGGTTGCCGTCGACCTCCGTCATGGGGCGCTCCTCGTCGACCTGGCGGCCGTTGGCGTAGCTGAACTCGATCTCGCGCATGAAGGCCTGCCGCGCGCGGTCGCCGCGGAGCTGCCGGAAGAGGCGCGCCGTGGAGAAGTGCGCCATGCCCTCGCTCAGGATGTTGCCGCCGGGTGCCTCGCCCGGGCGGAGGATGTTGCCCCACCACTGGTGCGCGCTCTCGTGCGCCACGATCATGAACGGCGCATCCTGCTCGGCGCTGGGCTTGGCCAGGAATCCGATCGACTCGCTGAAGACGATGTTCGACGGGAACCCCTGCGCGTAGCCGGCGAGGCCGGGGAACTCGCTGATGCGGAGCTCCTTCCACGGGTACGGCCAGAACCACTTCGAGTACCACTCGCGGGCGCCGTCGAGCGCTTCCAGCATGGCGGGAATGTTGTAGGAGTGCGCGGGCAGGTGCCAGATGGCGGAGCGTTCGCCCTTGGATTCCTGCCACTTTCCGGCCACCAGGTTGACGGCCATCACGGGATGGTCGCTCTTCCATTCCATGGTGCGCGTGTCGCCGTCCACGATGTCGGAGGTGCACACGCCGGGCATGTTGGCGCGGTACTCGGCGGGGAGCCTCACGCGCGCGGTCATGTCGGTGTGGCCGCCGGTGCCGAAGGCGGTCTTGGTGACCTTCTTCCAGTCATCGGGTTCGGGCCGCTTGGCTTCCGGGGTGCGCTCGGGGTCCATGCCCACGCCGTCCGCGTAGCCGATCATCGGCAGGAACGACACGCCGAAGCTGTTGATGACGGTGCCCGCGGGCAGGATGAACTCGCCTGCGCCGGCCGGGTTCTTGCGCGTGCCGGCGGGGACGCGCGCCGTGTGCTCGAAGCCGAGCGTGACTTCCGCGCCGGGTGCCAGCGGCTCCTTCGGCGTGAAGATCCAGAGGCCGGAGCTGTTCTCGCACTCCGGGTGCCGCGGGTGCGCCTTGCGCTCCTTGGTGGCGGCCTCGGCGTCCCAGGTCTTTCCCTCGAACGTGAACTTCACGCCCTCGAAGGTGCTGTCGGGCGTGATGGCGATGCGGCGCATCGGCTTGTCGGTGGTGTTGCGCAGGCCGTAGCTGCCCTTGACCGCGATGCTGTTGGCCACGGGATCGAGGTCCATGTCCAGGTCGATCTTCCGGATCTCCGGCTGCGGCACGTCCTTCCACGTGGAGGCGTTGCCCACGTAGTAGTCGCGCTGCGCCTTGCGTTCCGGGCCGCCGCTCGGGCCGCTGCGCACCATGAGCGCAAGCGTCACGCCCACGGCGATGGCAGGCCCGCCGAACACCAGCATCCACGCCACGCGCTTCCACGCACGTGCCAGCTGCAGGCGCGTGGTGATGCCCTGCGCGTCCGGCGTGCGGCGGCGCCACCATTCGAGCGAGACGTGCATGAGCGTCAGGCCCACCAGGATCCACAGGACGCGGTTGAGCACCAGCACGCCGCGGTCGAGCTCCAGCGCACCGAAGTCGGTCCACGTGAGGCCGTCCCAGAGGTGCCAGTTGAACACCCAGTTCATCCAGCCCATCTGCACGCACCAGCCGGTGAGGATCATGGCGCCGATGCCCGCGCCGTACACCGCGTAGCGGTTGCGGAACTGGCTCCAGACGAGGGTCATGAAGCACATCCACGCAAAGAGCGTGGGAAGGAGCATGGCGCCCCACGCAAGGACCAGCGGCCCCGGGCTCGGCAGCAGCATGATGCCCGATTGCACGCCCTGCACCACCATCGCCAGCACCATGGCCGCCCACAGGCCCCCGAAGAGCGCCACCGCCACCACCACGATGCACGCCGCCATGCGGCCGAGCGTCAGTGCACCGGTGCGCGACGGGCTGGCGTTGACGATGGACGAGATGCGCGAACGCTCGTCGCGCGCCAGGCTCTCGGTGAAGTAGTAGAGCACCAGGAAGATGGAGAGCAGCGTGACCGTGTTGTAGCTCTGCGCGGCAAAGGTGCCGGGCGTGGTGAGCTTCGGCGTGTCGAACGGGCCGGGGGTGTAGATGGCCGGTCCGACGGTCTGCAGGATGATGAGCGGGACGAAGATCCAGAGGCCCGGCGAGCGGCGCAGCTCGCGCACCTCGGCGCGGAACGCATCCGCGGCGGCGGCCAGCACGCCCACGCTGCCCGAGCGCATGCCGAGCGACGCGAGCGTCGATTCCGTGCGCGGCGCGGCCTCGCGCTCGCGGCGGGCGCGGTCGGCCTCCGCGATGATGCGCTGCGCGTCGGCGGCGGCCACCGCGTGCGGGTTGCGCATGCGGCGCTGCTCGCGCTGCGCGGCCACCAGGAGCGAGGTGCCCGCGATGGACACCAGCACGACGCGCGCGCCGGTGAACAGGGCATCGAAGCCGACCGGCTCGCGGTTATAGAACGCCACGCCCTTGTCCACCTTGAGCCACGTCTCGTTGAGCCAGCGGAAACCGGTGATGTCCACGGCCTGCAGCGCGCGGTTGCCCCAGTGCGGCAGCCACTCGGGCGAGAAGCTCCAGATGAAGAACAGGCTGGAGAGGAGGAGTGCCACCGGCAGCGCGAACACCAGCACGGTCTGCCGGGTGATGGAGCCGATCGCGAACGCGATGGCGCCGAGCGACAGCACCGGGATGGCCACGAACACCACCATCGGGCGCAGGTAGTTGGCCAGGATGAACGGCCCGCGCATCTTCTCGGGCTCGGAAAGCGGGTACAGCTGGAAGAATCCGATCTGCATCGCCAGATGCAGCGCCATCACCACGCCGAACACCAGCGCGATGCCGAGCCAGCGGCCGATCACGTATTCGCGCGGCGTGATGCCGGTGCTGCCCACGATGGGCATGACGCGGAGCGTGTCGTCCTCGTTCACCGCGTTGCCGAAGGCCGTGCACACGAAGAACATGTAGAAGAGCGAGAAGACCAGGATGTCGCCGAATGCCAGGTTGAACTCGCTGTTCACGAAGGCGCGGTCGCCGCCGGCCTGGCTTCCGCCGGCGCCGAAGGTGACGCTTCCGGAGGAGAAGCCCCACGTCAGGAAGAACAGGATGGCCAGCAGCACCCACCACGACGGGCGTCGCCAGGAGGTGCGGAGTTCAAGGAAGGCAAGGGTGAGCGTGCGGCGCATGGGTGGTCCGTGGGGTTGGTGCTCAGGCTGCGTTCGTGGCGCGTGCGGCGTCGTCCGCACGGCTCTCGTCCATGACGCCGAAGTACACGTCTTCCAGGGTCGGCGGCACCTGCACGAAGCCCGCGGGCTGCGAGCCGGGCTCGCCCTGCACGCGGGTGCGGAACATGGAGCCTTCCACCAGCACCGCCTGCGTGACGCGGTGCGAGCGGCGGATCTCCTCCAGCGTCTCCGGCGTGACGATGCCTTCTGCCACGCGTCCCTCGAGGCGGTTGCGCGCCTCGGCGGTGCCGCCGCTCGTGACGCAGCGCCCGCCGCGGATCACCGCGAAGCGCGGGCACAGCGTGGCGATGTCCTCCACGATGTGCGTGGAAAGCAGCACGATGCGGTCGCGGCCGAGCTCGGCCAGGATGCGGTAGAAGCGCTGGCGCTCCTCGGGGTCGAGGCCCGCGGTGGGCTCGTCGACGATCACCAGGCGCGGGTCGCCCGCGATGGCCTGTGCGATGCCCAGGCGCTGGCGCATGCCGCCCGAGTACGTCTTCACCTTCCGCTTGGCGGCCTCGGTGAGGTTGACGCGCTCCAGCAGCTCGGCCACCAGCTTCTTGCGGCCCTGCGGCGCCTCGACGCCCTTGAGGCGAAGGAGGAAGTCGAGCATCTGCGCGCCGTTGAGCGACGGGTAGAAGCCGAAGTCCTGCGGCAGGTAGCCCAGGCGGCTCCACACCGCACGCGGGTCCTTCACGATGTCCACGCCGTCGAGCGTGACGCTGCCGCCCGACGGCGT
>JBIIJH010000215.1:0-3329 GCA_044233905.1 Phycisphaerales bacterium | reverse complement strand
GCAGCACGGCGACTACGAGTTCGAGGGCTGGATCTTCAAGGGCGGCCACTGCATCCGCTTCCAGTACGGCGCCATCTCCTTCTGCGAGGTCGTGGTGGACAACCCGACCAGCCTTCCGGACCGCGGCCTGGCCGGCACGCTCCCGTGCGCCGGCGAGCACGATCACGATGAGAAGATCACCGAGGAGATCAACTACATGACGAGCATCCAGTCGGAATCGCTCAGTGATCACCTCTACCTGGGCACCTACAAGGAAATGCTCCAGCACGGTCGCGACAGCGACTCGCTGATGGTGGCGTGGTCCGAGCCCAACGGCAAGCAGAACCTCTCGCTCATCGACCTGCAGCGCTTCCGCAACGAGCTTCACGTGCAGAGCTTCCACCTGCGCGCGGCCTCGGGACTGGTGCTGCGCACGCAGTCGATGGTGCAGCTGCCGGAAGCCTCCGCCAAGGAAACCTCGGACGCGCGCGCGCGTCGGCGCTGACGTCCTCCGGTGGACGTCTCGTTCCTCGATTCGCATCTCGGCGAAGTTGCTGCCGTTTCCACGGCATCGCTCTGGGTTGTCTCATCGCTCTCCTTCACGGCCGCCGGGCGCGAGGTCGGCTCCTCCGCGGTCAACCTGCTGCGGTCCGTGCTGGCGGTCGCGGTGCTGTGCACGGCGCTCTGGCTGCGCGACGGTTCACCGCTTCCCGAGTTCGACGCGCGGCATTGGCTGGTGCTCGGCGGGAGCGGCATCGTCGGCCTTGCGATCGGTGACCAGCTGCTGTTTGCCAGCTTCGTCACGATCGGTCCGCGGGTCTCGATGCTCATCATGACGCTGGCGCCGGTGTTTGCGCTGGGAATGGCGGCGGTTGCCATGGGCGAGCGGGTGGCACTGCTGCAGCTCGCAGGCATCGCGGTGACGCTCTCGGGCGTGGCGATCGTGGTGGCCGCACGCAGCGAGCACGGCGAATCGCACGACCGCCGCGAGTTCGGTTTCGGGCTGCTGCTTGCCCTCGGCGCCACGGTCTGCCAGGCAGGCGGGATGGTGATGGCCAAGTACGGCATGAACGACACCGATGCGGCCTACGCACCCGGCGTCCTTGCCACGCAGTCCGCACGGATGATCCCGGCAGCGGCGGCGCTCATCGTGATCCTTGGCCTTGGACGCCTCGCGGGTTGGAGGCTCGGCACGCGCGTGGCCGCGGGTCATCGCCAGAAGCGTGGGCGCGCCGCCATGTGCATCGTGCTCGGCACCGCGGCGGGGCCGGTAGGCGGCGTGATGTGCGCATTGTTCGCGATCTCGCACCTGGAGGTGGGCGTTGCCACCACGCTGATGGCGCTGACACCGGTCCTGATCCTGCCGTTTGCGGTGCTGGTCGAGGGAGAGCGCCTGACGGCGCGATCGATCGCCGGCGCGGCGGTGGCCGTTGCGGGAAGCGCTATCCTGGCGCTCGCCTGAACACGCCGGAGCAGGGCGTCCGTGCGCGGTACCCTGCGACCCATGTCCGACGGACGACTTTCCATGCAGCAGGTGCTCGCGCGCTTCGACCAGGCGATTGGCCTGGAGACGTCGCCGCGCACATCGGCAGGCACCGGGGCGGTTCCGGAGGCGCCTTCGGCGGCGGATCGCGTTCCAGTGCCGGCTGCCGCGCCGGCAGCTGCACCCATCGCATCCACCCACGTCTATCCGCCGGAGTCCCTCCGCGCCCCGGGTGACGCCGCCGACCGCGCGCGCCGGCTTTCCGAGATCGATGCCCGGCATGCCGCCTCTTGTCCGCACTGCCTGGCCGCCACCGGCCACACGCGCCTGGTGTTCGGCGAAGGTGCAGCGCATGCAGAACTCATGTTCGTCGGCGAGGCCCCCGGCGATGCCGAGGACCGGGTGGGCCGTCCGTTCCTCGGCGCGGCCGGCGAGAAGCTCGACGAGATGATCAAGGCCATGGGCCTCTCGCGCGAGCAGGTCTACATCGCGAGCATCCTCAAGAGCAGGACGCCCGACGACCGCACGCCGATGCCCGAGGAAGTGGCGGCCTGCGGGCCGTTCCTCATGGAGCAGATCCTGGCCGTCCGGCCGAAGGTGATCGTGACACTCGGTGGCCCCGCCGCGAAGTGGATCTGCAGCACCGATGCCGGCATCAGCCGCATCCGCGGCACGTGGCAGCAGTGGACCCCGCCGGCAGGAGCGGACTGCCCGCCGATCCCGGTGATGCCGACGTACCACCCGTCCTACGTGCTGCGCACGTACACGAAGCAGGTTCGCATGGAGGTGTGGAGCGACCTGCGCGCAGTGCTCGCGAAACTGGGGCTCAGCCCAGCAGCGCCAGCGCAGCCGAGGTGACCATTCCGCCACCGTTCGGATCCGCTGCCTGCTCGTACTTCACCATCTCGCGGCTGGCATGCGGGGCGCATGCGGCAGCGACGAACATGTTGCCGATCGAGCACCAGCGGTTCGAGTTGCCGACCTTGGCGACGTGGGTCAGGAACTTGTCCGCGCCCTCGATGTACTCGCCGAGGAGTTCGCGGTCGTGCTGCTCGATGGCGTGCTTGCGCTTCTGGTCGACCGGGCCCTGGTCGCCGAACTGCGGACCCACGTGGCTGAGGTCCGCGCTGGAGACGAAGAGCGTCCGGCCACCGGCCTGTCCGAGGATCGACTTCAGTGCAGCAGCGAATTCCTTCGTGCCGACGCGCTCGCCGTCGTCGGCAATGAGCCCGACGTTCGGGTCCGGGATCAGCGCGGCCACCACCGGCACGTCGCCGTACAGGTGCTGGATCCACGGGAGGTGCAGGGCGACGGAATGCTCGGAAGCGAAGTCGATCTGGTCCTTGAAGAGCTTGTCGCCGAACGCATCGCGCAGGCGCTCGAGGACGTTGGCGTCGGGCTTCACGATGCCGAACGGCGTCTCGAAACCGAACTCCGACATCACCACGCCGTCGCCGGGACCGAAGTGATTGGTGCCGAGGACCACGATGCGGTCCGGACGATCCTTGGCAGCGGTCTCGAAGCACTTGTAGGCGGCGGCGTAGTTCTCGCCACCGCGTCCGTAGTCCAGGTGCGGAGCCACGATGCCGACGACGGGACGGTCGAACTCCGGGTCCTCTGCCTTGGCGAGACGTTCCGTGATGAAGCCCTTGAGCTGCTCGGCCACTTCCGGCCGACGCGCTTCCTCGGGCAGCGGGAATGCGCCGCGGGCGCGGATGTCGTCCATCTTGCTCTTCTCGAGCGCCTCGCTGGTGGGGCCCCAGAGATAGCCCAGCTCGTCGAGCCGCTGAAGCATCTGCACGAGCTGACCGTGTGCTTCCGGCGGGACGTTGAGCCGACCGAAGACCTCCTCCAGGTGCGACTCGCC
>JBIIJH010000214.1:0-3337 GCA_044233905.1 Phycisphaerales bacterium | reverse complement strand
AATTCGCCCGCATGAAGTTGGAATCGCTAGTAATCGCGGATCAGCTACGCCGCGGTGAATATGTTCCTGAGCCTTGTACACACCGCCCGTCAAGTCATGGGAGCCGGCAGTGCCCGAAGTCGCGCAAATTCATGCGTGCCCACGGCAAGGCTGGTGACTGGGACTAAGTCGTAACAAGGTAGCCGTAGGGGAACCTGCGGCTGGATCACCTCCTTTCTAAGGGATACCTTAGACCGGACCCGAGAGCGATCTCGGTGCCGGATTCTCAAGTCAACGCAATCTCGTACTGCATTAGCAGCTAACTGACCGGTGACGGTCAGCCAATGGCGTCCAACTGTTCCTTGATATATAGCAGCGCCCCGTTTTCATCGACGGGGCGCTGTGCTTTTTGGGATGTGACGACGCGCACGACATGTGCCAGGGGGCCGGTTCGGCGATGGCGCCAGGTCGTTGGTGCGGGCGCAACGGTTCCAGGAGCCCGATCGGTCGGTCGTTCCGTGTGCGCAGTCGAATTACCGGGCGCTCACGGGGCGATTTGCGCTGCTTGTCGTTGACTGCACCCCAATCGGTGGCAGGCTGTTGCAGCGGTTTGAATCGGTTGCGCGAACTCGCGTGACCTTGATTGGGAAAGTAAGGAACCAGATACCCGTTTCGGTTGGCCTCGCGACAGGCGTGTTGCGCTGTGTTGCGGATGGACCAACGGCACTCCCTGAGCTGCTTGCTCTGGTGGAGTCAAGGCCATGCCTTGCCCATCAAGCGCGCCCAGAGGCCGTGTGGGTAGACGACCCTGGTCCCCTTTTCTGAACCTGTGGGTCTGCCGGCGCTTGCGTCGGCAGACCCACGGGTGTTTTTGGGTTGATCAGTCGTTGAAGCCGCCGATGTACGGCATCGGGCTGTTCCCCGACGGGGTGCCGAACCAGGCGCCGTTGCCCATTTCCTCGGCATCCCAGGCCGGGGTCAGGCCCCAGTTCACCAGGCCGGGGTTGCCGGCCACGGTTCCGTTCGGCGCACCGCCGCCGCCACCGGCATTGCCGCCGCTCGAGCCGCCGAAGCTTCCCATCGGGGGCGGGTAGCCGGGGCCGTAGTGGTGCATGACGGTGGCATTTCCGTAGGGGGTCACGAACTTGGCCTGCACGTAACCGGGGTTCTCTTCACCCTGCGGGATCACGGGCCCGCCGCCGGAGCCGACGGCGTTTGCCGCGCTGGGCCCGACCATGTGCATGTGGAATTCGGGTGCCAGCGCGGCATCTTCCGCAGCCGTGCGCGACATCTCGCCACCCTGCTGGTTGTAGCCGACGCCGCGCGGGACGCCGTTCAGGCTGCCGTCGTCCTGGGAGCCGTCGACCGGGGCGTTGCCGTAGCCCGCGCCCTGCGATGCTTGGCCGTACCCGTAGCCGCTGCCCTGCGCCTGACCACCCTGCACCTGTCCACCGGCGCCGTAGCCCGCGTTCTGCGGGAGCGCCGTCGCGGAGGCCAGCGCCGGGGCGGCGCCGAGGGTGGCAATCAGGAAGGCAAACGCGCTGCAGGTGGCGGGGGTCTTCATCAGGAGTTCCTCGTGACAAAAGCGTAGCATCCGCCGCCCGCCATGCGCATCGCCGTTGCCTCCGATCATGCTGGTTTCGCCCTGAAGCAGGAGATGCTTCCGGTGATCCGTTCGCTCGGACACGAGGTGATCGACGTGGGGACTCATTCCACGGACGCCGTCGACTACCCCGACTACGCGGTGGCCGGCTGCAGCCGGATCCTGGACGGCAGCGCCGAGCGCGGGATCCTGTTCTGCGGCAGTGGCGTGGGGATGAGCGTGGCCGCCAACAAGATCCCGGGCATCCGCGCGGGCAACGTCGAAGACCACTACTCCGCGCACCAGGGCGTGGAACACGACGACATGAACGTCCTTGTCCTCGGCGGCCGCACCATCGGCCTTGCCGTGGCCGAGGAGCTGGTGCGGGCCTTCCTGGGCGCGCACTACACCGGCGAGGCCCGCCATGCGCGGCGCCTCGGCAAGGTGCTCGAGATCGAGGCCAACCCGGAGCGCTTCCGGGCAATGGCCGACGGACACGCGGGCGCCGCATCGGGCGCTGCCGCACCACGGACCTGAACCCCACACCTCAACGCGCGCTCGGCGCGCAGGAGATTGCTTCGATGCGTCAGTTCACATTCACCGCTTCCCTCGCCTCGGCGCTTGTGTGCGCCTCCGCCTTCGCGCAGGGCACCCCGCCCGCCGCCGCCCCCGGCGTTGACTACACGGCCCTCCCGCCGGAGCCCGTCGCCGTGCAGAAGCAGCTCGAAGGCGTCAAGGTCTCCATGGTGCAGGCCGTGGAAGCCGCCGAGAAGGCCATGAACGGCCAGAGCCTGGCCGCGCGCGTCATCACCACGGGCGATGCCGTCACCTCCTACGAGATCATCGTCACCTGCGGCGGGCTGCAGAAGCGCGTCACGGTCGATCCCGCCAACGGCAAGGTGACCGGCGCGACGTTGACCGTCCCGGCCGCCATGACCAAGGCGCTCGAGAAGACCAAGGGCGGCGTGGTGCGCGAAGCAGCCATGAACCCCGGCAATGAACCACCGGCCGTCAACGTGACGGTCTTCAAGGACGGCCAGCGCCACGACATCGTGGTCAATGCCGTCGACGGCAGCATCGTGAGCGACACCCCCATGAGCAGATTCCCCGGCGACGCCTTCACGGGCGAGATCAAGACCCTTCCCAGCGGCCTCCAGTACGTGGACATCAAGGAGGGCACCGGCCCCTCGCCCGCGGACAAGAACGCCGTGGTGAAGGTGCACTACACCGGCTGGCTGGTGGACGGCAAGAAGTTCGACTCGAGCGTCGATCGTGGCGAGCCCGCCACCTTCGCGCTTTCGGGCGTGATTCCCGGATGGACAGAGGGCGTCGGTTCGATGAAGCTCGGCGGCAAGCGCAAGCTCATCGTCCCGTTCGCGCTGGCCTATGGCGAGCGCGGCCGCGGCCCGATCCCGCCGAAGGCCACGCTGGTGTTCGACGTGGAGCTCCTGGAGCTCCCGAACGCGCCGCAGCCCTGACCGGTTCGCAACACACGTGAATTCCGCCGCGCGCGCTCCTGAACGGGGTGCGCGCGGTGCGTTTTGGAGGTTGGTGCGGGGAAAGCCTGCGTCGATTTCGTTGAAGTTCGACCGCACCCTCCGCTGCGCGCGGGGCAGTTCGAAGTTCGGCCGCACCCTTCGCTGCGCGCGGGACCCCTGTCCCGCGGACGGCCTCGTTCCACCCGGCTCCTCTCGGCCTCGACGACAACCGCTCGTCCGGGTGGCACCCGGGAGTACTCAGGAGTCATGCTGCCGGACTTCGCGCTTGTCGACGCCT
>JBIIJH010000089.1:0-10241 GCA_044233905.1 Phycisphaerales bacterium | reverse complement strand
GGGCAAGCTGTACGTCACCAACGCGCGGATGGAGATGATCCCCTTCTCCGCCTTCGCGCAGGAGCGCACCACCACCGGCCCCGACAACCTCACGCACTACAACGTGACGGACACCATCGCCATCAATGGCGCCGGTGCCCCGGGCGTCAGCTCGGGCGAGGCCACCCGCGCCATCGAGGAGATCTGCGACCGCGTCCTGCCGCAGGGCATCACCTACGAGTGGACGGGCATCACGTACCAGGAGCAGAAGTCCTCCAACGCGGCGCCCATCGTCTTCACGCTGGCGATCGTGGCGGTGTTCCTCTTCCTTGCCGCGCAGTACGAGAGCTGGACGCTCCCGGTGCTGGTGGTGATCGCCGTGCCGTTCGCGGCGCTCGGCGCGGTGGGCGGCCTGCGGATCGCGGGCCTGCCGCTCGACGTCTACGCGCAGATCGGGCTGGTGATGCTGATCGGCCTGGCCGCCAAGAACGCCATCCTGATCGTCGAGTTCGCCAAGGAGGCCTCGGAGAAGGGCAAGCCGCCGATCGAGGCCGCCATGGACGCGGCTCGCCTGCGCCTGCGGCCCATCCTGATGACCGCGTTCAGCTTCATCCTGGGCGTGGCGCCGCTGGTGCTCGCCTCGGGCGCCGGCGCCAATTCGCGGCGCTCGATCGGCGTCACGGTGATGGTGGGCCTGGCGGCGTCCACGGTGCTGTCGCTCGTGATCGTGCCCGTCTTCTACGCGCTCCTCAAGATCATCCAGGATCGAGTCTGGGGCGCGGACGCGCCCACGCCGCCACCCGCTTCCGGGCATTGAGGCCAGTACCCTGCGCGGCATGACGAACGCCGCCGCCACGCCGTCCATCCCGCACGCAGAGTTCCGCGAACGCCGCGAGCGTCTCTTGGCGGATCTGGGCGGCTCGACAGGCCTGGTGCTCGCCGGCGAGGCAGATCCGTCGCTCCACCACCCGTGGAAGCCGCACGCCCACTACGAGTACCTGACCGGCATCACCGACGAGCCGGGCGCGATGCTCCTCCTCGATCCGTCCAACCCGGTGCCATCCAAGCGCGCCACGCTCCTCCTCAAGCCGCTCAACCCCGAGGTGGAGAAGTGGGACGGCTTCCGGCACGAGCTCGGCAGCGGCCTCCGCGCCAAGACCGGCTTCGACACGGTGCTGCGCACGGGGATGCTCGGACGGCTTCTCCTGGAAGCAACGCGCCGCTCGCGTTCGCTGGCCTGCCTGATGCCGCTTTCGGCGTATTCATCGCCGGTTTCCGCCGACCTTGCCATCATGCGCGCGCAGGCGGAACGTGTGCCGGGCACCCAGGTGGCGGACCGCAGCGATCTCCTGATGAGGATGCGCGCCGCCAAGAGCCAGGCGGAGATTGCCTGCATCCGCGAGGCCGGCCGCGTGACCGCCACCGGCTTCGCCGCCGCCATGAAGGGCATGCGCGCGGGCATGAACGAGTTCGACCTGCAGGAAGCCGTGGAGCACGCGTACCGCACCAACGGCGCGCGCGAGCTGGCGTTCCGCACCATCGCGGGCGGCGGCTTCAACGCCACGGTGCTCCACTACCACGCCAACGACCAGGTGCTGCAGGACGGCGAGCTGGTGGTGCTCGACAGCGGCGCCAAGCACGCGGGCTACTCCGCCGACGTCACGCGCACGCTTCCGGTCTCCGGGAAGTTCACGCCGCGCCAGCGCGAGCTCTACGACATCGTGCTCCGCGCGCAGGCCGCCGCCATCGCCGCCATCAAGCCGGGCGTGACGCTGGCGCAGGTGGATGCCGCGGGCCGCAAGGTGATCACCGATGCTGGGCTCGGCGACGCGTTCATCCACGGCATGGGCCACCACCTGGGCCTGGAAACGCACGATGCCAGCCCCGATGCGCCGCTCGAGGTGGGCGCCGTCATCACCGTGGAACCCGGCGTCTACCTGCCGAAGGAATCCATCGGCATCCGCATCGAGGACGACGTGGCGGTGACCGATTCCGGCCACGAGGTGCTGACGCCGGGCATCCCGCGAACGGCCGACGAGGTCGAGCGCGCGATGGCGCGCTGAGGCCGGGCCGAGGGGGATGACCCCTCGCAATGTTCAGACTTCATTCAATCGGTGCCGGGCCGAACGGAATCCACATGCTGGCTTCCGATCATTGTGGATAGGCGGTGCATGGATGCGCTGCCTGCGAGGCCGGGCTGCGGCCGAGTCCAGAAGGAGGGTCCCACCGTGTTCACCTACCGAACGGTCTTCGTGTCAGACGTGCATCTGGGGTTCCGCGGCGCACGCGCCGAGGAATTCGCGGCGTTCCTCAAGCGCATCCAGTGCGAGCGGATCTACCTCGTCGGCGACATCGTGGACATGTGGGCATTGCGCCAGCGCTGGACCTGGCCCGCCACGCACAACCAGGTGGTGCGGCGTCTCCTCAAGCTCGCCAAGCGCGGCACCAAGGTGATCTACGTTCCGGGAAACCACGACGACTCGCTCCGCCCCTACGCCGGGCTTGACCTCGCCGGCATCCGCGTGGCCAAGCAGGCCGTGCATCGACTGGCCGACGGTCGGCAGCTCCTGGTCTGCCACGGCGACGAGTACGACCTGGTGGTGCAGCACTCGCGCCTGCTGTCGCTGCTCGGGACGTGGGCGTACGACCACCTGGTGGAGCTCAACCGCCTGGTGAACGGCGCGCGGGCGCTCGTCGGCCTGGGCCGCTGGAGCTTCTCGCAGGCGATCAAGAAGAAGGTCAAGGGCGCCTGCACCTTCATCAGCAAGTTCGAGGAGGTGCTGGTGGAAGAGGCCAAGCGCCGCAGCCTGGACGGCGTGGTGTGCGGCCACATCCACGAACCGCGCGTCGAACTCCGCGCCGATGGCCTCATCTACGCCAACTGCGGCGACTGGATCGAGCGCGCCTCCGCGCTGGTGGAGCACACCGACGGCCGCCTGGAGATCGTGGATGTCGAGCGGATGCTCCGCGACCTCGGCTGGAAGCCGGAGGCGACCGAGGACCCGGAACACCTCGAGCACCTCGATCACCCGGTCCACCTGATCACCGAGGAACTCGTGCATGCGAAGTGACGCACTCGAGGGCGGCCTTGCCTCGCTCAACGTGGTGTTCTGCAGCGCCTCGGTGGGGTGCGGGCACACGCGCGCATCGGTCGCGGTGCACGATGCATTGCGTGCCCGCGGGCAGCTTGCAGGCGCCACGTTCGTGGAGGCGCTCGAGCACGCGCCGGGCTGGTTCGCCGGCTTCTACCGCGACGGGTACCTGCGCGCCATCCAGCACGCACCCCGCGTGGTGGGCGCCATCTACGACCGCACCGACGTCCCGCGCCGCGACCGGCGGCCGCTCGGGTCGTTGCTCGACCGCAGCGAGGACCGGATCCTGCGGCGCTTCCGCGAGCATCCCGCATTCACGTCGGCCGATGTCGTGGTGTCCACGCACTTCATGACCACCGCCGTGCTCGGCCGCATGCGCCAGCGCGGCGACCTGCGCGCCTCGCTCGTCACCGTCGTCACCGACGAGCACCCGCATTCCGTGTGGCTCCACCGTGGCTGCGACCTCACCTGCGTCGCGAGCACGGCGGCACGCACCACGGCCATCGCCGGCGGGATCGATCCCGCGCGCGTCGAGGCCACCGGCATCCCGATCGACCCGAGGTTCTGCATGAGCTCGCCCGCGCCCTTCGCGACGGGCGAGAGCCGCACGCCCATGGTGCTCGTCGCCGGCGGCGGCCATGGGCTCGGCGAGGTGGAGCAGGTGGTGCGTTCCATGCTCGACTCGCCGATGCGCGCCATCGTGGTGGTGGTCTGCGGGAAGAACGCGGAGCTCGAGCGCGCCATGCGCGCCATCGCAGAGGCGCGGCCCGCGGATGCGCCGGTCGAGCTGCGCGTGCTCGGCTACACGAACGTGATGCATGAGCTCATGGCCGCGGCGGACATCATGGTCGGCAAGCCCGGCGGTCTCAGCACCACCGAGGCCCGCGCCGTGGGACTTCCGATGGTCCTCCTTCGCCCGATTCCCGGCCAGGAAGAGCGCAACGCCGACATGCTGGTGGGTATCGGTGCCGCCGTGCGCGCCGATCGAGCGCGGGACGCCGGCTCGATGGTCGCGGGAATCCTGGCGGATCCCGCGCGGCACTGGCGCATGCGCGCCGCGGCCAGCGCATCCGGCCGCCCGCGGGCCGCCTTCGACATCGCCACGCGCATCGGCGCCCTCGCGCGCGCGGGGAACGCAAGCGACGGCGACAGGATCCTCGGCCGCATCGGCGCCTGAGCGAAATCCACGCGGCGGTGCCGCGAACTCAGATCACCGAATCATGCACCGGCACGTTGTGCGCCGGCGCCGTGTTGAGCTGCACCAGGCGCTCGCCCTGCACGGTCTTGGCGGCGTCCGGGTCCACGTAGTCGCTGTGGCAGCTGGCCTTGCCCTCATCGGCGCCGACGGCCTTCTTGGTCTTGGACGCCAGCTTGTGGATCTCCTCGGGGCTGAGGACACCGCGCTTCGCGAGGATCTCCTGCTGCTCCGCGGTGAGCGCCGCGCTCTTCACGGGCTTGCCGCGCTGGTACTCCTCGTCCTTGCCGCTGGCGAATTCCTGGATCTCCTTGCTGATGCGCACGCTGCACCAGTCGTGGCCGCACATGGCGCAGAAGTCGGTGTCGACGTCCAGGTCCTCGTCGTGGTACGCGCGCGCGGTGTCGGGGTCGAAGCTCAGCTCGAAGTGCTTCTCCCAGTTGAGCGCGGCGCGGGCCTTGGTGAGCTCGTCGTCGCGGTCGCGCGTGCCGGGGATGCCGAGCGCCACGTCCGCCGCGTGCGCGGCGATCTTGTAGGCGATGCAGCCCTGCTTGACGTCGTCCTTCTTGGGAAGGCCCAGGTGCTCCTTGGGCGTCACGTAGCACAGCATGCTGGCACCGTGGTAGCCGGCGGCGGTGGCGCCGATGCAGCTGGTGATGTGGTCGTAGCCCGGGAAGATGTCGGTGACGAGCGGGCCGAGCACGTAGAACGGCGCGCCGTGGCAGAGCGCCCGCTGCAGCTTCATGTTGTATTCGATCTGGTCGAACGGAACGTGGCCCGGGCCCTCGATCATCACCTGCACGCCCATGCGCCAGGCGCGCTCGGTGAGAACGCCGAGCGTCTCCAGCTCCGCCAGCTGCGCGCGGTCGGTGGCGTCGGCCAGTCCGCCGGGGCGCAGGCCGTCGCCGATGGAGAAGGTCACGTCGTGGCGCCGCATCACCTCGCAGATCCGCTCCCAGCCCGTGAACATGGGGTTCTGCCTGTTGTGCACCAGCATCCACTTGGCCAGCAGGCTGCCGCCACGGCTGACGATGCCGATGAGGCGCTTCTTGATGAAGGGCAGGTGCTCGCGCAGCACGCCGGCGTGGATGGTGAAGTAGTCCACTCCCTGCTTCGCCTGGTGCTCGAGCGTCTCGAGGATCATCTCCTCGTTGAGGTCCTCGATCTTGCGGCCGATGATCATCGAGTAGATGGGCACCGTGCCGATGGGCACCGTGCTGTTGCGGATGAGGGCGTCGCGGCACTCGTCCAGGTTGCCGCCGGTGGAGAGGTCCATCACCGTGTCGGCGCCCCACTTCTCGGCCCACTTGAGCTTCTCGACTTCCTCGTGCGTGCCGCTGGAAACGGGCGATGCGCCCATGTTGGCGTTGATCTTGGTCTTGGACGCGCGGCCGATCGCCATCGGCTGCAGCAGGTAGCCCAGGTGCGTTCGGTTGGCCGGGATCACCATGCGACCGGCGGCCACCTCGTCGCGCACCTGCAGCGCGGTGAGGTGCGGCTCGCGCTGCGCCACGCGCTCCATCTCGGGAGTGACGATGCCGAGGCGCGCGCTCTCGAGCTGGGTGATCGGCGCGAAGCCCTTCGGGTGGATCACGCGACGCCACTGGCCGCGCGCGTCGGCGAACTCGACCGATGCGTGCACATCGCCGCAGCAGTTCGTGCACGCGGCGCCCTCGGGCTTCGCGGCGAGCGTCACCATGGACCAACCCTCGGGGAGGAAGTCCCACGCGGTCTTCATGCTCGGTGCGGGCATGCCCGGCGTGTCCGGCGAGCTGAACGCGAGCGGACCGCCCACGTCGGCGCGGCGCGCGAAGCTGCCGGGCGTGGTGCCCTGCGCATCCGTCGACGGATTGTGCGCACCGTGCATCGGGAGTGCGTGCGCGTTGGAGACGGTGGCGGCGGAGGTGATCATGTGCGCGTCCTTGGGTGGGTGGCCGAACGAATCCGGACCGCAGGCAGCGCATGGATCGAACAGCAGCACGCGGTGATCCGCGCATGCCGTTCGCTTCCCTACGCCGGTACGAACCGGGTCAGGTTCCGCGGGTGCTTCTCAGCGGACCGTGGTACGGCCGCGCCCCGAGCGAACTGCGGAAAGTCTACGCCTCATCGCCGCGGTGTTTCACGCAAGAATCCCCACAATGGGGCGGTAAACCGCAGGAGTTTGCACGACCTCCAAGGCATTCATGCCACTTGCGAATGTGACCGATAGACTCGCCACAACGCCCGCGGCAAGCGCGTGGCACGGCTCGCGCCCGCACGGGCGGCGCGATGGTTGGAACAACTGTCCGGGGATAACGACGTCTGGGGGACCCGGCAATTGCCGGTTCTGGGAGCGTCGTGCAATGTCGGTGCGCTGTTGGGCGCCGGCATGAATGGCAAGGTCCGGGGGTCGGGTGCAATTGGCGCAGTGAGCGTCAGCCACGCACCTGGGACTGGAAACGTCGTTCCGAATCCCCCATGCTGCGAAGCCCGCCCCGTTACTCCGATCCCTCCCTTGCGCCCCTCGATGAGGCCGATCGCAAGCTCATCGCCATGCTCGCTTCCGACGGCCGCGCATCCGGCCGCGACCTCGCGCAGCAGACCGGCATCTCCGAGGCAAACGTCAGCCGCCGCCTGGCCAGGCTGATCGACGAACGCTCCGTCCGCATCGTGGGGTTCGTGCCGCCCGCGTGCCTGGGACTCTCGGTGCAGTTCTCCGCATACGTCCGCGTCCGCGGTGACATCGATGCCGCCGCGGCAGAGATCCTCAAGCATCCGGAGTTCACCTACGTCAGCGCCTCGTTCGGCGAGTGGGACCTGATCCTCGGCGGCGTGGCGAGCGACGCGAATTCGATGGTGACGCTCCTCGACCGCGCGTTGACGGCCAATCCGCTGTTCCACGGCGTGGAGACCCGGGTCGTCCTCGAGTACGCCGATGCAGGGCAGTCGCAGGCACTTGCGGGCGGGCCGGCCGCCGACCGCGAAGTCGACCGCACCGACCGCCAGATCATCCGCCACGTGCAGGACGACGGCCGCATCTCGTTCACCGACATCGCCCAGCACACCGGCATCTCCGCTACGAGCGCCGCCGACCGCTTCCGTCGCCTGGTGGCGGACCGCGTGGTGCGCATCCTGACGCTCCCGGACCCGGCGCGGGTCTCGCTGAACCTCTCCGGAGTCTTCTCCGTGTCGGCATCGCGCCCTTCGCGGGAAGTGACGCACGCGCTGGCGGCGATGCCCGAGATCTCCTTCCTCTGCGTCACCACCGGTACAAGCCCGGTGCAGGGCGAGTCCCAGGTGCGCGACGGCGCGCACTTCGACGAACTGCGCGCGCGCATCATGGGCGTGCCGGGCATCAAGGACGTCCGGGTCTCCCTGCTGCGGAAGCTGTATCGCCACAGCTTCGTCTGGGGCCCGGCAGACGCAGGCTGACCGAGCTCCGGAACCCCCGTGATCACGGCGCATGCGCGCCCGGGTGCCCTCGCGGGCGGAGCTATCGTGCGCCGCATGGACCCCGTCAACACCGCTCGTGATGCGCACGCATGGCTCCGATGGCTCACCAGCCGCACGGTGGATGCGGCGGCAGCCATTCCCGACGCAGACTTCCGGCGCGAGTTCCCGATCGGCATGGGAAGCATCCACGGCACGCTGGTGCACCTGGTCGGTGCCGAGCGGATCTGGATCGGCGTCCTCGAGGGCGACGCCGCCATCTCCATGGCCACGCCGCAGGAGTTCCCCGACATCGCCTCCATCCGCGCCGGCTTCGCGGCGGCGCGCGCACGATGGGACGCTTACCTGTCACGGCTGACGCCTGCGGAATGCGCCCGCGTGGTGGTGCGCGTGCGCGACGGCAAGGAGTTCCGGCAGCTTGCCAGTGATGCACTGATGCAGGTGCCGACGCACGCGCTCTACCACAATGCGCAGGTCAGCTTCATGATGCGGAGCATGGGGCATTCGCTCCCCGATTCGAGCTGGATCCTCTGGGGCCGCGAGCGGATCGCGAAGGCACCGGCATGAGTTCCGACGGCAACTACGCCGTGACAGGCACGGACATCGCGGCGGCAGCGGCGCGCATCGCGCCGTTCGTGCTCCGGACGCCGGCGATCGCGGGCGCGGCGGTGTCCGCGCTGGCTGGACGACCCGTCACGTTCAAGTGCGAGTCCATGCAGCGCACGGGCAGCTTCAAGATCCGCGGCGCCACGAACGCGGTGCGCAGCATCGCGGAGGCCGAGGCCCCGCGCGGCGTGGTGACGCACAGCTCCGGGAACCACGCGCTGGCGCTTGCCACCGCCGCCGCCGAGCGCGGCATGCCGGCGCACGTGGTGATGCCCGCGAATGCCTCGCCTTCGAAGCGCGCTGCCGTGGAACGCGCCGGCGCGCACGTGGTCACCAGCGGCAACACCGGCGCGGAGCGCGAGGCCATGGCAGCCGAGGTCCAGGCCCGCACGGGCGCCACCATGGTGCCGCCCTTCGATCACCCCTGGGTCATTGCCGGCCAGGGAACCATCGCGCTCGAGATCCTGGAGCAGGTGCCCGATGCCGGGACGCTCGTCATCCCCGTGGGCGGCGGCGGCATGCTCGCCGGGATGACCATTGCGGCACGCGCGCTGCGCCCGGACATCCGCATCGTGGGTGCGGAACCGGAGCTTGCTGGCGATGCGGAGGAATCCAAGCGCACCGGTGTCCGTGCGGCACAGCGTCCGCCGGTCACCATCGCGGACGGGCTCCGCACGCCGCTCGGCGAACTCACCTTCCCGGTCATTCGCGACCTGGTGGACGCCATTGCGCTCGTCTCCGAGGACGAGATCATCGCCGCCATGCGGGTGATCTTCATGCAGGAGCGGCTGGTGATCGAGCCGAGCGCCGCGGTGGGCGTGGCCGCGATCCTTGCGGGCCGCGTGGGCGGAGGCCTCGATCGACCCACCGTCTGCGTGCTGTGCGGCGGAAACGTGGACCTGGCGCAGCTGCCGTGGTCCATGGCGGGCATGCCGAAGGCGTGACCCTCGCGCGGCGCATGCGCCGCAGCGCAGTCAGCCGGCCGTCCAGTTCGAGAGCTGCAGTCCCAGGTCGGCGCCGTTCGTGGTGCCGTCGCGATTCAGGTCGGTATTCCCCGGCTGGCCCCAGCCCGACAGCATCAGGCCGAGGTCCGCGCCGTTCACGCGGCCGTCGAGGTTCAGGTCGCCGAGGATCGGTGCGGGCGTGCCGGTCATCACCAGGGTCGAGCTGGCAGTGGTGGTGCTGGTGCCATTGGAGAAGGTGCCGTTGATCAGGAGGCGCGCCACGGATCCCGCGGGCAGCACCGTGGGAAGGTCGAACGGCGCGTTCACGAGCGGCGGAGGCGAAGGAAGGGAGGCACTGTCGTTGACGGAGCCCTGCGACGTGATGCTGATGACGCTGCCGTCGATCGCGATCGTCCCGGCGAGCGCGATGGCCGCCGGCGACGTGCTCGAGAACGGCTGCGCAAGCGCGGTGCCGGACACGGTGACGTTGACCGGCACGGTGACCGCGAAGTTCCACGTGCCGTCGGCGTTGGCCGTCGCTGCACCGATGGCGACCGCCGACTGCAGGGCGGTGGCGCCCGTCAGCGAACCGCTGTCCACCGGCACTTCCACGTTCGTCAGCCCGATGAACGTGGACGTCGGCTGCACCGTGCGGAACGTGGAGTAGGTGAGCAGCATCGACGTGCTGATGGTGCCCGACTGCCCGCCCAACAGGTCGAGCGACAGGTTGGCCACATCCACCGCGCCCGTGGCCTGGTCGAAGCCGAACCGGAAGGTGCCCGAGGGACGCGTGTTGCTGATGGTGGCCTTCGGCTTCACCGTCGAGCTGAACGCGATGGGATTGTTGCCGGAACCGCCGATGAAACCGGGGATGGTGCGCGTGCCGGTGGGATTGGTGGCGGCGTCGTAGTTGCCGATCCAGTTGCCGACCAAGGGCAGCGCGATGTTCGTCTGCTGCGAGTAGGTGCTCGCGGGCGCCAGGGAGCACGACCACTG
>JBIIJH010000008.1:0-34147 GCA_044233905.1 Phycisphaerales bacterium | reverse complement strand
GTGGTGGGCGACCAGAAGTCGAACACGGTGCTCCTTACCGGCAGCCCGCGCTACGTGGAGAAGCTCAAGGGCATGATCTCCGAGCTCGACGTCGACCCGCCGCAGGTGCTCATCCAGGTGATGCTGGCGGAAGTCACCATCAACAGCGCCGAGGACATCGGCCTGGAGTTCACCCGCGTCCAGATCGGCGACGGTTACTACGGCGCCGGCGGATTCGGCCTCGACAAGGGCGCGTTCGCCGACGGCGCGCCGCAGGTTCCCGGCCTGCTGGGCCTGGCGCCCGCCATGTTCGCGGGCGTCACCGGCCTCCCCAACATCGCGGTGGGCGGCCCGGACTTCGACCTCCTCATCAACGCGCTTGCCTCGCAGAACCGCGTGCAGCTCCTCTCCAACCCGAGCGTCATGGTGGCCAACAACACCGAGGGCCGTATCCAGGTGGGCGAGAGCATCAGCGTCCCGCAGGCGGTCACGGTGAGCGCCGCCGGCCAGCAGAGCGCGGTGCGTTCGGAGGAAGTGGGCGTGATCCTCTCGGTCACCCCGTCCATCAACCCGGACGGCTTCGTGAAGATGGCCGTGGAGCCCGAGATCAGCCGCCTGAGCCGGCAGACCGTCGACATCTCCGAGACCTTCCGCAGCCCCATCATCGAGCGTCGCCGCGCGAACACCACGGTCACCGTCAAGGACGGCGAGACGGTGGTGATCGGCGGGCTCATCAACGACCGCTACGAGCGCACCGACAAGAAGGTGCCGCTCCTCGGCGACATCCCGATCCTCGGCATGGCGTTCCGCCAGAAGGCGGAGAACACCGTCAAGACCGAGCTCCTGATCGTGCTGCGCCCGCACGTGGTGCGTACCCCGCAGCGCATGAAGGAGATCACCAACGAGACCGTGGACCGCATGACGCTCCAGCCCGGCCTCAAGGACCAGATCCGCGACGCGCAGCTCAAGGGCATGCAGGGCCGCTTCAACGAGAAGGGCGAGTACGTCAACCCGATCGGGGCGCCCTCCGAGGCCCCGGACGTCGACGGCGACGCACCGATGGCGCCCAGGAAGGGCACCACCGAGGAGCCGCCTGCCACGACGCCGATGAACGACACCGGCACAGCGCCGGCGTCGTCCACTCCCGCTTCGTCCGATCCCGTTTCGTCCGACCCCGCCACGGGCACGCCGCCCGGGAAGAAGGCTCCATGATGCTCGCTCCGTCACTTGCATCGCTGGCTGCCGCAGCGTGCGCATGCGCGTTCCTTGCCGGCTGCGAGACCGTCTCCTCCGAGACCTCGGATGGCCGTCCCATGCCGCCCGCCGTGCGTAAGGCGCAGCGTGCGCCGGACGATGCGCCCATCAACGCACTCAGCCTGACCTTCGAACCGAAGCCCGGCGACAGCGACGGCAACAACCGTCCCGACCAGATCACGCTCACCCTCTACCTGTTTGCGCGGCCCTATCCGGCGCCCACCTGGCGCGATGGTCAGTTCGTGGTCTCCGCGTACCGCAGCGGCACCGCCGGCAGCCCATCCGCACCCGGCACCAAGCCGTTCCATGTGTGGACCATCGAGACGCGCGACCTGAATCTCGGCCGCTTCCGCAACCTGATCGGTGACGGCTACCGCTTCCAGCTCTCGCTCCTCGACCAGGGCGGCACCGATCGCATCGAGGGCAACTCGCTCGACTTCACCGTCTGCTTCCGCCCTGTCAGCGGCGGCGCGCCGGTGTGGTCGGATGGCGCACGTGCGTTGGTCTTCGAGCCGATGCGCGTGGGCGAGTCGCGCTGAGCGCGCGGCACGCGCTGATCCAGAAACGCGAACGCCCGGCGCGAGGCCGGGCGTCGTGAACTGGGGAACTAGGATTCGAACCTAGACAAACTGAGTCAGAGTCAGTTGTGCTACCGTTACACCATTCCCCAATGGGTGAAGGAGGGATTCTACCGCGGCCCGGGCTGCCGGGGAAGCGGCCGCACGCCGTTGATAAGGCGATGCGGACGCAGCGCGTGCGGTCATGTGAGCCAGCCCGCGAGTGACCACGAAAGCGTCGTTCCGACGCCGGGTCAGGGGGCCGGCGGCGTGCGAGCGGGCCCTGGCGTGGCGTTGGGCTGCGGTGCCGGCTGCGGACGGATCGCCTTGCGGACGGCCTCGTCGGCCTGCACGCGGCGCTCGAGCTCCGCGATGCGGGCGCGCGCCTTGGCGAGTTCATCCTGCATGGCCGGATCGCTCGGCGCGGCGGCGGGTGCCTGCTGCGCCACCGGTGCGGGCGCCGGCGCTGGCTTCGGTTCCGGCGCTGGCTCCGGCTTCGGCTCGGGAGCCGGCTGCGCCACCGCGACCGGTGCTGGTGCGGGCTCTGCCTTCGGCTCCGGCGTCGGCGCAGGCGCCGGCTGCACGGCCGCCACCGGCAGCGGTGCGGGCGCTCGTGCTGGTTCACCCGAGGCCATGGCTGGTGCCACCTCGTTCATTTCCCCGACGGCACGCACCATGTGCTTGGGCTCCCACGCGGCGAGCGTCACGAACGCATCGCGCAGCTGGCCCGCGCGCACCACCGTGACCGTGATGGTGTCGCCCGGCGCCGCAGCGCGGACGATGGCGCGGATCGCTTCCGGCGAAGCATCGTTCGAGCCGTTGACCATGACGATGACGTCATGCGCCATGATGCCTGCCTTGGCAAGCGGCAGCTCGGGGATGACGTTCGCCACGTAGGTGCACTTGCTGCCCGTGGCCTCGGTGTGCTCCGCGTGCATGTGGGCCAGCGTTCCGGCAGGCACCGCTTCGAGCCGACCGCCGAGCATCGCCTTCGGCGGCGTGAGCTGCGTGCCGTCGGCCAGGCGGTAGCCCGCGGGCGCCGCGGACGCATCGCCGTGCTGCGGCGTCCAGGTGGGCGGCATGTCGAGTCGCTCGATGACCGCGCCGGACTCGTCGACCACGGCCACATGGTTGCCCTTGCGCACCACGTGGTCGGCGGGCACGGGGTGACCGTCCATGAAGATCTCGATGCGGTTGTCCTTGAAGGCGCGAAGCTCCCAGTGATGCGCACGGCCGTCCCGAGTGGGGATGGCGGTGTCGGTGGTGAGGGCCACCGTGGACGTTGCACCGGCGGGAGGAGCGGCGTTGACCGCTGGGGCGGGCGTGGTCTCGGCGGGCTGCTCCGCTGCCACCTGTTCCGGCGCCGTCTCGGGCGCGGCAGGCGCCGATCCATCCGTCACTTCCGGTCCGGGGCCGGCACATCCAGCCAGGGCGATCACGACGGAGCAGCTCGTTCCCAGGATCTTGCGCATGGGTCGAATCATACAAGCGGCTATCTTCACGCCCCGTCGGATCCATCGCATGGCCCATCGCTCCTCCATCTTCCTCCTCGCCGCCGCGCTCCTGGCCTCGCTGGCGAACGCCGGGTGCGCCGAGCGCGCCGGAAGCGACGTGGCCGCTGCCGGCGGTGGCGCCACCTGGCGCTGGCGCGCGGTGAACATGGATGTCAGCGCACTCTCCACGCCCATCCGCCCCGAAGGTGGCCGCGGACCCATGCTCGACGTGCGCGCCGAGTTCTTCGACAACGAGCGCGACGAGACCAAGGCACTCGGGCAGCTCTCCGTGGTGGTGCTCCTGGACACCAACGAGGTGGGCCGGGCAGCCATCGACCTGGAGGGCATGGGCGGCCACGCCCGCAGCTGGGACGCGGTGACCGAGACCTACACGGTCCGCGTCCCGCTCTCCAAGGAGCCCGGGCCCGGCCGCGTGCTGGTGGTGCAGGCAACGTTCGAGGGCGTGGACGGTGCACGCATGACGGCCTCGCGCGAGGTGCGCTGGCCGGAGACCGCACGATGAGCCAACCGGAATCCCCGGCACGGCGCCCGCTGGGAACCCTGGCGGCGGATGTTCTCCTGCTCACTGCCGCGGTGATCTGGGGCACCACCTTTGTGGCGCAGAAGCTGGCCACCGAGCACATGGGCCCGGTGCTCTTCAACGGAACGCGGTATGCGCTGGGTGCGGCGATCCTGCTTCCCTTCGCGCTGCGGCGCTGGCGGCGCATCGACAACCCGCGCGCCCGCCGTGACGCGCTCGTGGGCGGCGCGCTGGCCGGCGTGGCCATGAGCCTGGGAAGCACGCTGCAGCAGGTGGGCATGCACTCCACCAGCGTGAGCAACGCGGGCTTCATCACCGGGCTCTACGTGATCATCGTCCCCATGCTGGGCCTGTTCGTGGGCCAGCGCGTTCGCTGGACGGTGTGGACAGGAGCCACGTTCGCCGTGGCCGGGCTGTACTTCCTGAGCCTCTACGACCCATCGCGCGGGCTGCTCGATGTCTCCATGAACCGCGGCGACCTGTGGGTGCTTGCCTGCGCGCTGGCGTGGAGCTTCCACGTGCAGATCATCGGGTGGGCCGCGCCCGAGGCGGACCCGTTCGTCATCAGCGCGGTGCAGTTCGCGGTGACCGGCATCCTGGCGCTCGCGGTCTCGCAGGTGCTGGCCCACGGCTGGCCCGGCGAGGAGTGGGGCGCGCGCGAGGCATTCAGCCTGGGCGCGCTGCAGTCGGTGGTCTGGCCGCTTGCCTTCGCCACGCTCCTCTCCACCTGCATCGCCTTCACGCTGCAGACCGTGGCACAGGGCAGCGCACCGGCCGCGCACGCCGCCATCCTCCTGAGCCTGGAGAGCGTCTTCGCGGCGCTCGCCGAGGGCGTGTGCCTCATGGCCGGCTGGAGCGGCCTGGGCTCCCCGCTCACCGGTTGGAAGCTCCTTGGCTGCGGCCTGATGTTCGTGGGCGTCATCGTCAGCCAATGGCGCATCCGGCCCCGCCTCGCCCCGGCGTGACGGCGGCCGCTCCTCCTATACTCCGCGTCCCATGTCCCTCGAAACACAAGCGTTCGCGCCCGGAACCCGCGTGCAGGTCACGCAGCAGCTCCCCGCCGTCCGTCACGTGAGCACCACCACGGTGGAGGGCACGGTGCTGCGGTTCCGCCAGAGCCAGACCGGCAGCTGGTTTGCGCACGCGCTGCACGACCGCCTGTGGCTCGACCGCCTGGAACTCCGCATGGACGACGGCGAGGTCACGGTGCTCAACCTGGACCAGTACACGGTGATCGTGCCGGTCGGCTGAACGCGCTGCACGGCGCGTTGCACCGGTGATACGTACGCGGGAAATCGAAACCACACGCGGCGGTGAGGCCATTGCCGAACCGACGCCATTGGAGCAACACGTCCCTGGCCCCTTCGCCGGAGGGGCAGTGGCGGCGCCATGCCGCCCGCCCCGCAAGGCGATGGGGCCAGTGGACGCGCAGGGTTGCTTGACGTACGACCGCACCCTTCGCTGCGCGCGGGACCCCTGTCCCGCGGACGGCCTCGCTCCACCCGGCTGCGCTCGGCCTCGACGACAACCGCTCGTCCGGGCGGCACCCGGGAGTATTCGAAACCGCAGCTGCCGGACTTCGCGCTTGTCGACGCCTCGGGCCAGGGGTCCCGTGCTCGCTGCGGGTGCTCGCACGCGTGACGTACACGGTCAAGTGAATGGACGCACCGCGTGAAACTCAAGCGCGGCGGTGAGGCCATTGCCGAACCGACGTCATTGGCACACACGGTGCCTGGCCCCCTCGCCGGAGGGGCAGTGGCGGCGCCATGCCGCCCGCCCCGCAAGGCGACGGGGCCAGTACGCCGGCGCGAGTGGAACGTCGCAAACGCCCGCCCCGCAAGGCAACGCGGCCAGTACGCCGGCGCGATTTTGTCTGTCAGGCCGTGACCAGCTGCGGTGCCACCGTCACCTGCGTGAGCCCGGCTCGCCATGCGGCGCCCATGTCCCGCGCGATGTACTCGTTCACGCCCGCAAGCGTCAGGCGATCGAACTCCGCGGCGCTCTGTGCCAGGTTCATCGCATGTCCGAGGCGCCAGATCTGCGACGCGATGGTCGCCGCCCGTGCGCTCGAGCTCTCGCCGCTCATCACCAGGCCGGCCTTCGCGCCCACCAGGGCATCGGCGAACTCGTCGGCGGTGATGCCCTTCTCGAAGCGCTCCAGCTCTGTCATGATGCACTCCAGGGTGCGCGGTGCGCGCTCGTGGGTGCTGCCGGCATAGATCTGCACCAGGCCGCGGTCGCGGCCGAGTGCGCTGGTGGCGCCGACCGAGTAGCAGAGGCCGCGCTTCTCGCGCACCTCGGTGAAGAGGCGGCTGCTGGTGGCGCCGCCCAGGATGCGGATGGCCACGCGGTGCGCGTAGGCATCGGCGTCGCGGTCGGGGGGTGCGTCCAGGCCGATGGCCAGGTGCGACTGCTGCGTCTCGAGCTGCACCAGGTGGGCGCCGCGGTGGGCGGGGCGGGTCTGGGTGGGCTCGTCGGCGATGCCGGACCAGCCGCTGAGAAGCCCCTCCATCATGTCGCGGGCGCGCTCCGGCTCGATGTTGCCGGCCATGCCGATGACCGTGCCGCCGGGGCGGGCGCGGCGGGCCCATGCGGCGCGGACCTTCTCCTGGCAGAGCGATTCGAGCCCCGCCACCGTGCCGTAGCCGCTGCGGTTGAAGGGTGCCGGCATGGCGTACTCGCGCAGGCGGACGCCGGCCAGGTGCTGCGGCTCGTCCTCCAGGCCCTTGAGTGCCTGCAGCGCGAGTGCGCGCACGGATTCCAGGCTTTCGCCGTCGAGGTTCGGCTGCCGTACCACCATCGAGAGGAGGCGCATGGCTTCCTCGATCCGGTCGCCCATGCACAGGGTGGAGAGCATGGTGTGGTGGACGCCGGCTGCGCCGTGACGCTGGGCACCGAGCGCATCGAACGCATCGGACAGCTGTCGGCTGGTCATGCCGCCCGCGCCGCGCAGGATGAGTTCCGCCAGGACCGTGGACTCGCCTTCGCCAGCATCGCCCTCCGGGTCACCGGCGGTGCCGATGGGCAGCATCCAGACGGCGGCGCAGCTGCGGGTGCCGGGCATGTGCTCCACGACGAGCCGTGCACCGGACGAGAGCGTGAACCAGCGGAGGAGGTCGGTGGCCATGGGTGGAGAAGGGTAGCAGCGGGACGGTGGATGCCGAAACCGTGTGCGGCGCTCGCCGCCCGTGGGTCAGGCGCGCGCGAAGTCGGCGAACCATTCGTCGGACACGTGCATGCCCGGGCGCTGGTTCACCAACCAACGGGCCATGCGAAGCGCACCGAGGGCGAAGAGGTCGCGGCTGGTGGCGGTGTGGGTAATGATGACCCGCTCACCGGCGCCGGAGTAGGTGACCGCGTGCTCGCCGATCACGTCGCCCGCGCGAATGGCGTGAATTCTGGCTGGATTCATGGGCTTTCCCGCGCCGCGCGCCACCGCCTCGGCCAGGCTGCGGGCGGTGCCGCTGGGTGCGTCGAGCTTGCGCGCGTGATGGGTTTCCACGATGTCGATGTCGAAGCCCGGCAGCAGCCGTGCGGCATCCGCGACCAGGCGTCGGGTCACCGCCACGCCGAGCGAGGTATTGGGTGCCACCATCGCCGGCACCCGGGTGGAGGTGCGTTCGATGGCCTCGAGCGACGCCTGCGACAGTCCGGTGGTGCCCACGAGCAGCGCGCACCCCAGCGCGGTGGCCGCCTGTGCGGCGCGCGCGGCGCCTTCGTCGCTGGAGAAATCGATCACCACGTCGGCCTCGCCGGCCTTGACCTGCAGCTCGTCATCGCGGTCGATCGCCTGGATGATCTGGCATCCGCGTTCCGCCGGAACGCTCGCCGCGATGCGCTGACCCATGCGTCCCATCGCTCCATGGAGGACGATCCGAAGCGACGAAACGGAATCTGCGGCGGCATTGATGGGTGCGTGCTGCATGGAGCTCATGTGCGCATTCTCTGCAACGGACGTGCGATCTGCTCGTGATTTACCGATGAATCCACGCACTCGATGCGTTTTGCAGGTGATGCCGTAGCGTCACTCGGAGGGGTCTCAAGGGGCTGAAGAAGAAAAGTTGGAAAAATTCTGCTCATCCCCCTTCACAGGCTGTGCCGATAAAGGTATTAATGACACTCGATCAGCGGCCAAGTTACGCGGGCCTCTGATCACTCCGACCCCTACGCGTAACACAAAGGGAGCCAGACCATGGCCAAGAAGAAGAAGGCTGCCGCCAAGAAGGCCGCCAAGAAGACCGCGAAGAAGAAGAGCAAGTAATTCTGCTCGACCGGACAACACCAGCAGGGCCGGCCGAGTGCCGGCCCTGTTGGTTTTTGCGCATTCGACGCGCCGGCACGCGCAACTGACGGAAATTCCGGCCGCGCGCCGCCGCGAGGCGCGAAAGCGATTCGGACCGCGCTAGGATTCCGCCCCACTCCCCGAAGCCACGCGTTTCCTGGCTGAAGGGATCCGGCTCCGCGGGACGCGGCGCCCGCAAGCACCCTCGAAGGGGATCTCCCACCATGGCACACATCATCGCCGAACCCTGCATCGGAACCAAGGACGCAGCCTGCGTCGAGGTCTGCCCCGTCGACTGCATCCACCCCGGCAAGGGCGAGGGTGACTACGCGGGCGCCACGCAGCTCTTCATCGATCCGGACACCTGCATCGACTGCGGCCTCTGCGTCGACGAGTGCCCGGTGCACGCCATCTACCCGCAGGAAGACCTGCCGGGCGAATGGAAGCAGTACATCCAGATCAACGCGGACTTCTTCAAGAACCGGAAGTGACGGCGCGCGGCGGCGGTCGGAGCCGCACCTTGCATTCGTGCACGCGCCCGTACGACTGGACTCCCGAACGACGACGCGCGCCGCAGATCGCGGCGCGCGTTGTTCGTTTTGACGGGTGGTCACGTTGACGGGTGGTCGCGGGTGAGCCCGACCGGGCGCTCACTCCTCGCGATGCTCGGCCGGCTTGTTGACTCCGCTCGGGGCGTCCGGCTTCTCCGTCCAGTCGTTGGCGCGGCTGCCCAAGTTGAGCTCGCTGGCCATGGTCTTGCGGTAGCCGAGCTTGCGGATGATCTCCAGCACGTCGGTCCACGAGGGGAAGGTCTTGTGGTTGACGCGCTTGAAGGCGTCGATGGCCAGCAGGAACAGGTACTGCTCCCTGTTCATCTCGCCTTCCTCGGCGGTCTTCACGAAGTCCGTCAGGCGGCGGCCCGGGCCGCGGCGACGCTCCAGGTTGGTGGGATCCACCGCCCCTGCCGCGGCTGCCGCCTTCTCCGCCTCGGTACGGCGGTCAAGGCCGGTGCGGCGGTCGACCACCTCTCCCCACGGCGGGGTTGCCCCGGACTTCGGTGCGGGGTCATCGGAAGAACGGCGAGATTCGCTTGCCATGGCAGCGAGTGTAGCCGTCCGCGCACTGCGCCATCACGGCACCACTGCATGGTTACGATGCGGCTGATGCCTCCGATGCACGCGCCGCGGCCCCGATCGTCCCGTCCCGCCACCGCACGACTGGCGGCCATCGCGCTTGCCGCGCTGTGCCTGGGTTCCGCGGCGATGGCGGTGCAGGCACCCGCGAAGGACCCGGCACCCGCCGTAGCGCCCGCCGCGCCCACACAGGCACCCGCCGTGGCCCAGCGCACGGACGTGCTCCCGCGCGTCCTGGTGTTCAGCCGCACCACGGGATTCCGGCACCTGTCGATTCCCGACGGCATCAGCGCCATCCGCGAGCTCGGCACCGGCCGCTGGAGCGTGGATGCCACCGAGGATCCCGCCGTCTTCACCGCGGACAACCTTCGCAGGTACCGCGCCGTGGTCTTCCTCTCGACCACCGGCAACGTGCTCGACGACGCGCAGCAGAAGGCGTTCGAGGACTACTTCCGCGCCGGCAACGGCTGGGTGGGGATCCATGCCGCAGCGGACACCGAGTATGAGTGGCCGTGGTACGGCAAGCTGGTGGGCGCATGGTTCAAGGGGCACCCCCGCAACCAGCAGGCGACGGTGAATGTCGAGGACCGCACGCACCGATCCACCGCCATGCTGCCTGCGGAGTGGAAGCGCCTGGACGAGTGGTACTCGTTCCGCAGCAATCCACGCAGCGAAGTCCACGTGCTGGCCTCGCTCGACGAGAAGAGCTACGACCCCGAGAAGGTGCCCATGGGCGATCACCCCATCGCCTGGTACCACGAGTTCGACGGCGGGCGTGCCTGGTACACGGCGCTCGGCCACACCAAGGAGAGCTACTCCGAGAAGCTGTTCCTGGAGCACGTGCGCGAGGGAATCGAGTGGGCGGCCGGGATCCCGGCGAACGGCGCCGCCCCCGCAACGCCCGCTCCGGCCGCCAAGCCCGCCGCCGCCGCGCGCGGTGAGCGGATCCTTGCGCAGGCACCCGCCATGCTTGCCGCCATCCCCACCTCCATCATGCTCGGCGGCGGGTTCCTGATCGCGGCCATCATGCTCGGTGTCACCGGGCAGGGCGTGAAGGGTCCGATCCTCAACTGGGTGTTCCCCGGGCTTGGCCACATCGCGCTCGGCTACCGCCGTCGCGGCATGCTTGCCATGGTGGCCATCCTCGGCATGTTCGCGGGCGGGCTCCTCATCGGCGGCCTCGACGCGGTGGACAGCGTGGAGGATGGGCCGTGGTACATCGCGCAGTCGGGCAATGGTCCCATCGCCTTCGCGGCGGACCTTGCCAACCAGGAGCTGCTGAAGAAGGGAAAGGTGGGCGAACTCCTCCCCGCACCCTCGCCCACGGATCCCTCGGGCCGCCCCGCGTCGGGCCAGCACTATGTGTCCACGTTCAAGGGGATCGGCGCTGCCAACGAGTTCGGCACGCTGTTCATCGCCCTCGGCGGCATGATGAACTTCATCCTGGTCATGGACATCAGCCGCCGCGAGCGGGCGGAATCGCCGAACGACTGACCGCATCGCGCGTGCACGCGGGCTCGCGGCGCGCACCGTGCCTCACTCGTGGGCTTCGCCGAACAACCTGCCCGCCACCGGGACCAGCCGTTCCGTCAGGCTGATCGCCACCTCGTCCCCCGCCTCGAAGCGCGTGTCTCCGCGCACGCGCTGCGTGCGTGCGCCGCGGATCACGAGCGCCACGGTGATCTCGCCCGGGATGCGTGCTTCGGTCAATGTCTTTCCCTCGATCGGCGCGCCCGGCTGCACCACCATCATCATCATGCGGGTGTCGAGCGGCGTCTTGGTGATCATGTCGATGCTGGTCGAGGGCCGCGGCGCCGGCGGCAGCCGCAGGCGCAGGAGGCGCATCGTCCACCGCACCGTGGCGCCGGGGATGATGCTGCCCACCACCACGCACACGAACACCACCGCGAACGCCCGCGACATCTGCCCGGAGACCTCCGCCGAGTGCGCGCTGAGGAGCGGGATGGTCATCAGGATGATCGGCACCGCTCCGCGCAGCCCGAGCCACGCCACGGCGACGGACTCGCGCAACGAGTAGCCGAAGGGCAGCAGGATGGACATCACCGCCACCGGCCGCGAGACGAACGCGAGCGCCAGTGCCAGGAAGATGCCGGCGCCCACCAGGCGCGGCTCCATCAGCGCCTGCGGCTGCACCAGGAGCCCCAGCACCAGGAACATGATGATCTCGGCCAGGTAGGCAAGCGAGGCGTGGAAGCGCACGATGGTGCTTCGGAAGGGCAGGTCCGCGCTGTTGCCCAGCGTGAGCGCGGTCATGAACACCGCCAGCAGGCCGCTCGCGTGGAGCATCTCCGCCGCGCCGTAGGAGAGGAGCGCCAGCGCGATGGTGATGATGGGGTAGACCTCGGGCGAGTCCTCCTCGAACGCCGCCAGCGCCAGGCCGCTCACCCAGCCGATGGCCAGGCCGATCACCGCGCCGGCACCCATCTTCCAGGCGATGTCCTGGATGCTCCAGGCGTCGAAGCCGCCGCCCGTGGCCATCTGCGCGAACGCCGCCACCAGCACGAAGGCCATCGGGTCGTTCAGGCCGCTCTCGAGCTCGATGGTCTCGCGCACTCGCCCGCCGATGCGCTCGTTTCCGAGGACCTGCAGCACGCTGGCCGCGTCGGTGGAGCCGAGCACGGCGCCCAGGATCAGCGCCAGGTGCCACGGCACACCGGGCGCCACCAGCCAGAAGATCAACGCGGTGGTGAGCGTCACGATGGTCACGCCCACCGTCGCCAGCGTGATCGACGGCATCCAGATCCCGCGCGTGCGGCGGATGTCGGTGCTCAGGCCGCCATAGAAGAGGATGAGCGCCAGCGCGATGTTCCCGACGGAGTACGCGCCCTCGTAGGTGGCCACGCTGTCACGCAGGTCGGCTTGCCCGCCGAGCACCATGCCCACGCCGATGAACCCGAGCGCGGTGGGGATGCCGATGCGGCTGGCCACCTTGGTGCCCAGGGCCGCCATGGCGAGCATCAGCCCGACGATGACGAGCACCACGGGCAGGTTCTGGAGGATCACGGGTTGCATCTTGAGTGCGCGGTGCGCCCCGCCGTGGCAGAATAGCCGCATGGCAGCAGCATTCCCCTTCGTCGAGCGCGTCCGGTTCGAGGGTCCCGACTCCAGGAATCCGTTCTCGTTCCGGCACTACGACCCCGACGCGGCGGTGGACGGCAAGCCCATGCGCGACCACCTGCGCTTCGCGGCCTGCTACTGGCACACCATGCGAAACGGGCTCGGTGACCCGTTCGGCATGCCCACCGCGCTGATGCCGTGGGACGACGGCACCGACGCGGTCAGCAACTGCCTGCATCGCGCCGACGCGTTCTTCGAGTTCCTCGAGAAGTGCTCGATCGACCGTTTCTGCTTCCACGACCGCGACATCGCGCCCGAGATGGGCACGCTCCGCGAGTCGAACGCCATGCTCGACCGCGTGGCGGAGCACTTCGCGCAGCGCATGCAGGCCTCGGGCAAGAAGCTCCTCTGGGGCACCGCGTGCCTCTTCGCGCATCCGCGCTACATGGCGGGCGCCGGCACCAGCCCGGACGTCCGCGTCTTCGCGCACGCCTGCGCGCAGGTCAAGCATGCCATGGAGGTGACGCACCGCCTCGGCGGCGACGGCTACGTGTTCTGGGGCGGCCGCGAGGGATACTCCAGCCTCCTGAACCGGGACATGCCGCGCGACCTCGGCCACATGGCCCGGCTCCTGCAGATGGCGGTGGACTGGAAGAGCGAGCTCGGCTTCCGCGGATCGCTCTTCATCGAGCCGAAGCCGCGCGAGCCCTCGGTGCACCAGTACGACTTCGACTCCGCCACCGTGCTCGGCTTCCTGCGAGAGCACGGGCTGATCGGCAAGGTCACGCTCAACATCGAGACCAACCACGCCACGCTGGCCGCGCACGACATGGAGCACGAGCTGCGCGTGGCCGCGGCCGCGGGTGCGCTCGGCTCGATCGATGCCAACATGGGCACGCCCAACTGCGGCTGGGACACCGACCAGTACCCCACGGACTACGCGCTGGCCACGCGCGTGATGGAGGTGGTGCTCGCCACCGGCGGCTTCACGAACGGCGGCCTCAACTTCGACGCCAAGCGGCGCCGCGAGAGCTGGCGGCCCGAGGACCTCTTCCACGGGCACATCGCCGGCATGGATGCGTTCGCGTTCGGCCTGAAGGCCGCGGCCGCGCTGCGCGCCGACGGCCGCATCGCCGCCGCACTGCGTGCGCGCTACTCCTCGTGGGACGGCGACCTCGGCCGCCGCATCGAGCAGGGCGGGGCCTCGTTCAACGAGCTCGAGCGTGCGGTGATCGACGAGCAGGTGGGCCCGCCCGCGAGCGGCGCGCAGGAGCGCCTCGAGGACACGTGGAACGCGGTGGTGTGGGACGGGCGCGCGCGGCGGTGAGGTGCGTCGCACCGCGTGACGCGGCGGCGTTCGGTGTTTCGGCGCGCAGGGCTTCGACGTCCTCGGCTTCGACGTCCTCGGCTTCGACGTTCAGGGCTTCAGCATTCAGGGCTTCAGCGTCACGCGTCGGTACGTGCCGTGGTTCTCGTTGGCGATCGCCTGCAGCGACTGCACGTCGTATTCACTGGCGAACGCCACGGTGTTGATCTGTGTCAGGCCGCCGGCATTGCCGCGCTCGATCTCGGCACGGAGATCCCGCAGGTCCTGGTCGTTGAACTCGCCGTCGGTGAGCAGGAAGATGGCTTCCGGCTTCATCTCCAGCGCCATGCGCATCGAGTCCCAGGTGCCGCTGCCGGACTGCGGGTCGGGCGCGCGGCGCTGCACCCAGCTGATGGCCTGCTGGCGGTTTGCTGCCGTGGCTTTCACCCACTCCTTGGTCGGCGGCATCGGAACGGCGTTTGTCCAGACATCGCTGCCGTCGGCCTTCTTGACGAGCTTGGCGCCCTCCTGCGGCGAGAGGCCGAACAGGATCACCGTGAACCGGCAGCCATCGCGGAGCCCGTCGATGCTGCGCCCGAGCTCGCGCTTCAGGAACTCCTCGCGGCCGTCCGCGTCGCGCATGCTGGCGGAGAAGTCCACCAGGTAGATGATGTCCTTCGCATCGGTGCGCACGCCCATGAAGGTGGTGCCGCCACCACCGCCCGCGCCGGCGCGGCCCTCGCCGTCGTTGCCGTTCTTCCTGCCCACCGCGGTGGCGGTTTGCGGCGGGTCCACGGTGTCGTTGGCGTCCGGGATCTTGAAGCTGAACTTCGGGACTTCCTTACTGTCGCCCGTGACGAGCGATTCGCCGTCCTTGGCGTTGGCCATGGCCACGGTTCCGCTGCGCTGTCCGCGCGGCGCCGAGTCCGTGGCGGTGCCCGACGCGCCGCGGCGGTCGCCTTGCTTGCCCGCGCCCGGGCCGTCGCCCGCGAGCGCGCTGCCGCTGCCGGTGCCCGCGCCGAAGCCGTCGCCCGACCCGGTGCCGTAGCCGCCGCCGAGCGTGCCGGCCGTGTCGTCGTTGGGATCGCCGCCCGAGGGCACCAGCATCATCGCCGCGATCACCACGCCGAGCGCCAGCAGGAAGCACCCGCCGATCGCCATCATGGCGGAGTTGCGCTCGCGCGCGTCGCAGGACGCGCCGGGGTGCGAGGGCCAGGGGATGCGGGAGAGGAGGCTCATGCCGTGGAAGGTGTACCTATGGCACCGTGGGCGCGCCGGGCGGCGGCACGTAGCGGTAGTCGCCGCGATTCTCGCGGGCGATCTTCTTCAGCTCCTCCTCGGCGGCGCGTTCGTGGAACGCGATGGTGTTGATGGAGGTGCGGCGACCCACGTTGCCCGCGTCGATCACGCGGTTCACGACTTCCGGGCTCAGGAACTGGCCATCGGTCATCATGAAGATGGTCTCTGGCTTCAGGGCCAGCGCGAAATCGATCGCCTGCGACGGCTCCGTGCCGCCGCGCGTGTCCATCGAGTCGATCCATGCCTTGGCGAGGCTCTTGTTCCGTGACGTGGCCGGTACCAGGCGACCGGGCGGCATCACCATGAATCCTTCGTCGAAGAAGATCACCAGGAAGCTGCCGTCCTCGGGCAGGCGCTCGATGCTCCGCTTGAGTTCCAGGCGGGTGTGCGCGAAGCGTTCGCCGTTCATGCTGCCGGAGAAGTCGATCACGTAGATCACGTGGCGGGCATTCGACTTCACCCCCATGAACTCGCTGCCCGTGCCGCCCGCCTTCCCGGAGGCACCGCGCGTGGGCCGTCCGTCCGGAACGCCGGGTGCCACCGGCGCAGGCGTCACCACCTTGGGCGGTGCGGGCTCGTCGGGAAGCTTGAAGCTGAAGCGCGGGACTTCGACCGCCTCGTTCGCGCCGGAGTCGGTGTCCGCTGCAGCCACGGCTTCGGCAGTGCCGTTCGGATCGCCGGGCGGCGGCGCAACTTCGTCCGGCCCGTCGGCCAGCCGCCCGCGCCCATCCTCGCCCGCGCCGGGGCCGTCGCCCTCGATGCCCGAGCCCGTGCCGTTCCCCGCACCGATGCCGCTCCCCGTGCCCTGTCCGATGCCCGACCCCGCAACGTTGCCGCCCGCGCCGCCTCCGCCGAGCCCGCCGCCGCCGGTTGCGAACACCGCGGCCAGCACCACGCAGAGCGCCAGGAGGAACGCCGCGATGATCGCCAGGATCGCCGACGCGCGCTCGCGCGGTTCGCAGAGCGCTTCGTCGTCCAACGCCGGATCCGCAACCGCCATGTGCGGTTGGGGGCCCTTCGCCGGAGGTAGCGCGCTGTGCGTCGTCACATGATTAAGGGTACGTCGCGAACCCCGGGTGGCCAAGCGTGCGTATGCCTGCTGCGGGTACCTTTCCCGGGAGTCCGTGGCGGTGCCGCAGGCGCGGTGCGCCGACCGCCCGCAGGTCGCAGGATGGAAGCATGGGAACGCCGGGCGTTCCAAGGAACCACGTGAGCAGGAAACTCAAGCCGAGCGCCGTCTGCCCCCACTGCTGGCACCGATTCCGGCCGGACGAGACGCTGTGGGTCGCCGCGCACCCGGAACTCCTGGGCGATCGCCTGCTCACCGCCGAGGACCCGGTCCGGTTCCTGCCCTCGCGATTCACGCCTGCCGGCGAGGCGCTCGACCCCGCCGGATCCAAGACCCGTCGCCTGGCGTGCCCGCACTGCCACCTGGAGATCCCGCAGCTCGTCCTTGAGCGGCCGATGGTCATCATGAGCCTCGCGGGCAGCCCCTCGAGCGGCAAGAGCTACTTCCTGGCGAGCGCCATGTGGAAGCTGCGCGAGGACCTGGCGCGCTACTTCTCCGTGGCGTTCACCGACACCGACCCGGGCATGAACCGCGCCATCACCGACAACGAGGCGCGGCTCTTCCTCAACGAGGACCAGACCGCCTCGGTAGCGATCGACAAGACCGAGCTGGAAGGCGCGCAATACAACTCGGTGCAGTTCGACCCGGGCGTGGCCACCATGCTGGCGCACCCCTTCATCTTCACGGTGCGTCCCTCGCGCGACCACGTGAACGGCCACGCGCCCGACCGGCTGACGCAGCTCTTCACGCTCTACGACAACGCGGGCGAGCACTTCTTCCCCGGCGCCGACACCGCGCGCGCACCGGGCACGCAGCACCTGGCCAAGGCGCAGGTGCTCATGTTCGTCTTCGATCCCACGCAGGACGTGCGCTTCCGCCAGCGCCTGGCCGGCGTGAGCGGCGATCCGCAGCTTGCCGCCGGCACCAAGACCACGCGCCAGGACCAGCTGCTGGTGGAGATGGCGCGCCGCATCCGCATGCACGCCGGCCTCGCTGCGCAGGAGCGCGTGCCGAAGCCGCTCTTCGTGATCCTCTCCAAGAGCGACATCTGGGCGCCGCTCCTCAAGGAGGAGGACGGCTCGCCGGTGGACGTGACCACCTCGCCCTACGCGCGCGAGCGCGCCGGCCTCGGCAAGGCGAGCATCAAGCGGGTCGACCGCGTGAGCGAGCGCATCCGTGCGCTCCTCACCGAAGTGGCGCCGGAACTCGTGGCCGCGGCGGAGGACGCCTTCGAGCGCGTCATCTTCGTGCCGGTGAGCTCGCTCGGCACCTCGCCGGTGATGGACCCCGCGTCCGGCCTGCTGAAGGTGCCGGTGGCACGCATCTCGCCGCGCTGGGTCACCGTGCCGTTCATCTACACGCTGGCACGCTGGTCCACGCACCTGGTGGCCAGCGACAAGACCGATGGCCCCGGCGAGGCAAGCTTCGGCCGACCATCGGATTCCGCCGACATGGATCCTTCCTGACGCCCCGACACCCACAGGACGCACCACGCCGCCATGGCGCTTGAACTCGTCTACACCTCCGCAGCGAAGGGACTCCGTGCCGGGACCAGCGGGTTCTGCACGGTTGCCATGACCAAGGGCTTCCCGCCCGCGCTGGTGCCGCGGCTCGAGGCGCTCGGCGGATACCGCGCGGGGCCGTCCGGCGACGGTCCGCTCTCGTACTGCTTCTGGCGCGTGGAGACGGCCACGGGCATCGCGAACGTGCTGTCGATCGTGGGACCCGCCCCGCCGGACCACACTGCGCGCACCAACAAGATCGCCACGTACCTCGTGCTTGCGCCGGAGGAGCTCGTATCGGCGGGCCCTGCGGCGCTCCTGTCACGCGCGGGGCTCCTGCGCCGCGAGTGGAGCGGTGCGCCCGCGTGGATCGAGCAGGCCGTGCGCGTGCCCGCTCCGGGCGATGCGTCACCGCGCCCGTGCGCTGCGTGGCAGGCCGCGGCCGGCGATGCCGGTTGGGCAGGGGTGCTCGCCAGCAACTTTCTGCGCGACCAGTCGAAGCCCATCCACGTGATCTACGGCGCGGGCGTCGATCCGCTGCCCCTGGTGGACGAGGCCATCCGCCTGCTGCCCGACTGGGCACGCTGGCGCGCCACGTTCTCCACGTACTTCCTGCAGCCCGTGGCCGGCACACCGTGCGCGTGGCGGTTCTGCCTCGAGGGAACGCCCGCGGCGGACGCAGCGCGCCAGTCGAAGGGACTGCTGATCGACCTGACCCGCACGCTCGGCGTGGTGCCCGACTCGCGCTTCACTCGCATGGCGCGCACGGGGATCGACGAGGAAGCGGTGGCCGCCACCGCCGCGAAGGCGCGAGCACCGTCGCGCACGTCTGCTGCGGCGAAGGCAGCGGATGATGCTCCCATCGGGCTCGCACCGGAGACGGACGATGGCCGGCCGCGTTCGACGCGCTTGCCGCTGGTGATCACCGATGATCACGAGACCGCCTCGGAAGTACCCGCGGCGCAACCCGTGAAGCCGGTGATGATCGCGCTGGTGGCTGCGGTGCTGACGCTCCTTCTCCTCTTGGTGATCGTGCTGGTGAGCAGCGGTGCGAAGGGCAAGGCCGGCACGGAGACGGCGGAACCGGCGGCGCCCGCAGCGCCGGCCTCGGAGGGTGCGCCCGCCGGCACCGGTGCGGCGGCTGCACCAATGAAGGCACCGGCGCTGACGCTTTCGCCGGACGGCGTTCCGGAGAAGCCGGCAGAACCGCCATCGACGCCGCCATCGCCGCCGTCGTCGCCGCCGCCATCGACGCCTGCCGAGGAACCAGCGCCTGTCGCGCCCGCGCCGTCTGCGGCGCCGGCGGATCCCGCGCCGTCTGCGGCGCCGGTGGATCCCGCGCCGCCGGTCGCGCCACCGGCCGCTGCGCCCGTTGTGCCCGCTGCACCCGTTGCTCCGCTCGCGCCCGTCGCTCCGCCCGCGCCCACCGCTCCGCCCGCGCCCGTCGCGCCGGTGGCGGTCCGCCCGGTCGCGCAGTGGACGATGTCGTTCTCCGGTGGCAACGGCACCGAATCGCTCTCCGCCAGGTGCGACGTGCCGATCGCAAAGGCGCGCTCCGCGCGCATCGTGCTTCCCAAGGAACTGGTGGACGCGGGAGCGAAGGTCGGCGAGCGAAACGCCGTCACGTTCGGCGCGGCCACGCTTCGCGCGGTGCCGCAGGTGGATGACGGCATCGTCAAGGTGGCAGTCACCGCGAGCGGCACGGTTCCCGAATCGCTCGCCGCGCTCGTCGGCGGCAAGCAGGCCGACGGGAAGCCCATCGCCGCGACGATCGCCGTGCAGCGTGCGCTCGAGCGGTGCACCGTGGAAGTGCTCGATGCCGGCGGCAATCCGCTCGGCAGCGCGCAGATGCGTGCACGCATGACCAAGCCCATCGGCTTCGCCGCCAAGCCCGGCGGAGCGAAGCCCACGATCGTCCCCGACGTGGCCGAGGTGCCGCTCAGCGTGCAGCTCCTCTCGGGCGGCACCGGCGAACGGATGGTTGCCATCGCGACCGACCGATCGATTCCCGGCCGATCCATGGAGATCCCGGTCGACGAATGGTTGCGCGTGGCCGTCGACCGCGGGCGACAGAAGTCGGGCATTGTCGTCACGGCGTCGCTGCCGGCGGACATCGCCACGCGCAAGGGCGCGATCACCATGAAGGTCACCGACCTCCGCGCGCTCAACGCCGCGTGCATCGCGGTGCGGGACGTGGCCAAGGGTTCGCGCCGCGGCACCGGATTCGAGGCGGACCTCCAGGCGGTGCAGAACGCGCTGACGGACGAGGAACTCGCGCGTGTTGCGCCCGGCTCCGCCCGCAACGTCCCGCTTGCGGACGCGCCGGCGATGATGGCCGCGGTGGATGCGGTCGAGCCGCGCACCGCCGCAGCGCTTGACGCCGCGAGCCGGTCGCTCGCGGAGCTCTCGCAGGTGAGCGCGGACAGGTCTAGGCTCCCCGCGCGCATCGTCGTCCGCATCTCGAACGACGACGGCATCGTGCTGCTCGAGTCGGAAGTCAAGGTTGTTCCCGGAGGCGGATCATGAGGTTCCGCATCACGGCTTCGGTGGCGCCGCTCGCGCTCGCCGCGCTGCTCGGTGCGGCGCCGCCTGCCGCACCCGCCACCCCCGCCGCGCCGCCCGCGGCCCAGCCCGCCCCTGCATCGCCGACCCAGGTGCTCGATGGCGCAGTGTTCGCGCACGGCATCGACGCGCTCGGCGACATCAAGCCGGTCACGCGCATGGTGTCGCGCTTCCCCGCACGGATCGCGGGTGCCACGCTCGATGTCGGCGCGCCCGGCACGGACTTCTCGCAGCGCAACGTGCGCTCGGCCATCGAGCTCACGTGCGTGGACGCGCGCGGCACCGTGAAGGTGCTCGGATCGTTCGGGTGGGACGGCCCGGTGCTCCAGTGGTCATGGAACCGCGTGAGCCCGCGCATGCACGGCAAGGCGATCGATGCGCTGACCGCGGCCCTTGCGCTCTGCTCCCTGGACGTGCGGCTCGAGGGCGGTGCACACGTGCGTGTGGAGCCGCCGCCGAAGAGCCTCCGCGCCGCCATGACTGTCGGCCAGACGCAGCGGCTGAAGGTCGCGGTGCCGGCGGGTCGCGCGGTCACCGTCGAGGTCGGGGCGGACGCTACGTGGGCTGCGCCCGATGAGGAGCCGCCCCCGGGAACCGTCGTCCGCCGTTCCGAATGCGGCGATGTCCAGGTCCATTGGGATGCCGCCGCGTCGGAGTGCGTGGTCGAGTGGCAGGCGCCCGGCGTCGCGGAGCTCGATGCGCTGAAGATCGAGATCGCCGAGCGTCGCCGCGAGGCGGGCCGGCGCTCGCCGGAGGAGCAACGGATCATCCAAGCGGAGATCGCCGACCTTGAACGCAAGGCTGTGAAGTACGCCGCCGCCCTCCCCATGAGCAACGCCCCGTTTGCGCCATTTCCGGCCACCGTGCTGAAGGGCCCGGAAGGTCGCATCTACGCCAGGCTCGAGATCGTCGGCACAAGGAAGGCACCCAAATGAACGCTACCAAGCAGGAAATGTTCGAGTCGGTCCGCGCCGTGGTCTCCGGTCGCCTGCGCGACGAGGCGCAGGTGCGCGAGCTGGCGCACCGCGTCTCCGAGGAATCCACCGCACTGCGGCGCCGCGTGGAGCGTGCCGTGGGCTACGCGCGCGCGGGGCTTCGCCTCGAGGCGTGCGCGGAAGCGGAGGCCGAACCCACGGTGTTCGAGCTCGCCGCCGCGTTCGATGCCGACGTGATGCGCCAGTGGCGCTCGCTCTGCGCGAAGAACAAGCTGCCCGTGCAGGACGAGATCGGTGCCGAGGCGATCGCGGAGATCGAGGAAGCCATCGCGCTCACCGCGCCGCTGCGCAGCCGGCTGGCGCTCATGCGTCGCCTGGTGCTGTCGGACGCCTCCGCATGGCACCGCCTGGAAGTGCTGCGCGAACTCATCGCGCGCGACCCGGACAACCCGGCGTGGCACGAGGACCGCGCCGCGCTCGAGCCGGTGGCCGCCGACGAGCTGGGCGACCGCTTCGAGGACGACCTTGGCAAGGGTGACCTGGGCAAGGGAGACCTCGACGACGCCGAAACCTGCGTTTCCAGGCTGGAAGACGGCAAATGGCACTGGAGCGGCGCAGGCAAGATCGGCGCGCAGCTGCGCACCCGCCTCGACCGCGCGCTTGCCGACCGCACCGCGGGCGAGGCACGCGAGGCCGTGGCGCAGCTCGAGGCGGAATGGTCCGCGGAGAACGAATCCGGCGCGCGCGCGGCCATGGAACGCTGGCGCGACCTCGAGCAGCGCATGCTGAGCTACGGCGGCGACATGCCGGGCGAACTGCTCGCACGCGTCGACGAGGTGGAGGCATGGCTCTCCGCGCGCGAGTCCGATGCGGCTGCCATCCGCGAGAACCGTGACCGCGTCTCCACGCTGGAACGTCTGGCGCAGGACGAATCCGCCACGCTGCCCCAGCTCCGCACCGCACTGCGCACCGCCGAGCAGACGGTCGAGGGCGTACCCGACGACGTGCGCGCGAGCGCCGAGCGCCGGATCGATGCGTTCGAGCGTTCCGCGCGCACCAAGCGATTCGCGCTCGTGGCGGCCGCCGTGGTGGTGCTCATCTCCGCGGTCGTGGCCACCGTCCTGCTGCTGCGCGCCGCCGAGCGCGACAAGCACGTGGATGACATGGCGCGCGCCGTGGTCTCCAACGTGGAGGCCGGCCGGCTCGAGGAGGCCGACCGCCAGCTCGGCGAGGCGGAGAAGGACCCGGCCGCAGCCGGTGCCCCGCAGCTCGCCGATGCGCGCAAGCGCCTGGCGGCCGCCCGCGACGCAATTGCCGAGAAATCACGGCAATTCACGGCACTCATGGCCGAGGCCGGCGACGCCGAATCGCCCGCAGCCAAGCCCGACCGCATCGAGGAGGCCAAGCAGTTCGTGCAGACCGATGCCGAGCAGTCGGCGGTGGCCGACTGGATCAGGCGCCATGGGCGCTCCACGGAATCGCGGCGCACCGCGCGCATGCAGGAGGGCATCGACCGCGCCAAGGCCACGGTGCGCGAGATCGCAGATGCAACGCCTACCGGCGATGCCTCCTGGGATGGCCGCTACACGGGCTGGGAGAGTGCGCTCGCCGACGTGCAGCGGCAGTACGGCGAGTTCCCCGAGGTGATGGAGCAGGTGCGCGTCGGTCGCACGGCCATCGCGGCACAGCGTGCGAAGACCGACGCCGCGCGTGTCGAGACCGGTCGCGTCGGCAAGCTGGCGGTGCTCGGCGCCGCGGCCACCACGCCTGCCGCGCTTGCATCGGCGCTCGAGACCTACTCCGCGGATCATCCGGATTCCGAAGAGGCGAAGGACTTCACGCAGGCGCTCGCGGCACGTCCCTCGTGGGATGCGCTTGCCGCGTGGTCGGCCGTGAGCCCGCGCCCCACCGCGGCGCTCGCCGAGCGGCTGCAGAAGGATCGCGATGCCGCGCTCGCGGCAATCGAGGGCTACGCGACCGCACATCCGGCCAGCCCCTACAACGCCTCGATCGCGGCACTCAAGCCGTTGCTCGGCCCGGCGCCCTCCTGGCGTTCCTGGCTCACCGAGAAGCTGACGTCCATGGAGTCGCTCACCTACTGGATGACCGAGACCAAGGACGGACTGCGCTGGTACAGCCGCACCGATCCGCGCCGCGCATCGATGCAGACGCAGGGCGGCGTGAACTTCCGTGCGCTCACCGTCATCCAGGGCAAGACCGCGAAGGACTCCTTCGAGAAGTTCGAGCAGCTCAAGGTGAAGTCCGAGGGCCCGTCGCCGCAGATGGCGTTCGCGAAGCAGCTCACCGACCTCCTCGATAACGACGAGAAGGCGGTGAACGACATCGATGCCGCCTTCGACGCCATCAGTGCGCTCCGCGAGAACGAGTCGATGGACGGCGCGCTTGCTGCATCGCTCATGCGCGGCATGCTCGAGGCGATGGCGCCGGAGATGCCGGAGGTCCTTCGCCCGCAGCTCGAGCAGGCCGCCAAGCGCATCGCGCGCGAGAAGCCGGACGACATCGACTGGCTCAATCCGCGCGATACCGATGCCCGCACACGCAGCCGTGCCGCGCGCGGTGCCATGCGCGAGGCCGCGCAGCCCGAGCTCTGGCGCAAGGCGTACGTGTCGGCGGTTGCCGCGGCGTGCGCGCCGCTTGCCCAGGCGTACGACGCCGCCGGCGTGCTGGTGAAGCCCGACGGCAAGGCCACGGTGCTGAGTCCCGGCGCAGGGGGCCCGGCAGCAGGCACGGCGCTCTGGGTGGCCGAGCCGCCGGTCGGCGACACGCCGGGCACCATGATCAAGCTCGGCACCGCGAAGGGTGGTGGCGCGGTGGACTTCGAGCCGGCCGCCAACACCGTCCCCGCGGGCACGCTGGTCTTCACCACCAAGCGCGGAGGCACGCCATGAGCGGCGAACCGGGATTCGAGGATTTCGATGGGCTCGGCGGCGACGCTGCCGCCGGCCGCGGCGCACCACAGCATGACGACGGCGGTCGCTCCGCCACCGGGCCGTGGTTCGTCCGCTTCGCCGGGCGCCGCACCGGTCCGTTCGACGCGGAGCGACTGCGCACGCTCGCGCGCCGCGGTGCGCTCACGCGCATGCACGCGCTGAGCGTGGACGGGAAGTCGTGGATGCCCGCCACCGAGATCCGCGCGGTGTTCAACGCCAATGGCACCGTGGTCGCCGCGGGCGTGGCCGCCGTGGGCATCGAACCCGACCCCGACCACGGCGCGTTCGGCGCGGATCTCCCGGATTCCGGTCCGCTCGAACTTCCGCTGATCTCGTCTCGCCGTGCGCTCGGCAGCGCGCTGGTTCGGCCGGCGGTGCTGTGCGCGCTGGCGCTCGCCACCATCATGCTTGCGCTTCCCACCTCGCGCGACGAATCCGGCGCGCTTTCCTGGTGGTGGAGCGAAGGCCCGCTCTCCGTGTCCGTGCGCGGCCTCTGCGCCTTCGCGGTGCTCGGCGCGTGGGTGGTGGCGTTCCTGCCGCCGGAACCCGCGCGCGCTGCGTCGGTGTCCGCGGTGGCGGCGGTGCTTGCGGGCGCGGGCGCGCTCGCGCTCGCGACGTGGGCTCCGTGGGCGCTCGTCATGGCGATCCTGGTGCCGGTGGCCGCGCTCCTGGTGGCGCTCGACGCCGCCGGCAGCGCCGGTGCGCGCACCATGGGGATGGTGGCGCTCGTGGTCGCCTCGCTCATGGGCATTGCACTCGTGGTGCTCGGCATCTACTGGTTCTCCGCGTGGGCGCTCGTGGGCATGATCCTCGGCGCCATCGGCGCGGGCGCGCTCGGCTGGGCCGGCCACCGTGCGTTCCGCCGCAACGGCCCCAACGCCGACGGCGTGTTCTGGGGCGGCGTCATCGGCGCCACGGGCGCGCTCGCCTGCGTCTTCGCGGCGGCGTTCGGCGGGCTCACGGGCGACGTGCCGATGCAGGGCGCGCAAGGTGCGGTGTCCGCGTGCCTGGTGCTTGCCTTCTCCACGATCTCCTGGGCAGCCGTGCACGAGGCGGTCGAGAGCTCGCACCTTCTTCCCACCGTGGACGGCACGTCTTCCAGCAACTGACGGCGTCAAGCTCCGCGACCGCAGACTCGGCCCGTCGAATGGGCCCGCTGATACGCTCAATCGCAGGAACCACCATGGCATCGACCAACCCACGCCCCGGATCGCCCGCCCCCGCCGCAACGGCTGCTGAATCGCACGCAGCACACTCCAAGCTCGACGCGCGCAAGGGTGACGTCGAATGCATGATCGGCCTGTCCTCCGGTCGCTTCACGGTCGCCTCCGCGCCGCTCTGGCTCGGCTTCGCGACGCTGATGACGGTGCTGGTGGCCGTCATCCTGCTGGTGGTGGCCTCCGACGGCTACCTGCTCCTCATGATGAACCGCTGCTGGACCAACTGGGCGGTGGTGTTCTTCTCCTTCTGGTGCCTCGGCATCCTCGGTGCCAAGTGGGTCAAGACCAGCATCCAGATGCGCGCACTCCGAGCGGTGGACATTGTGCCGCGCCGCGGCGACTTCGTGCTGAGCCCCGGCACCTCCGGCGACGTGCTGCGCCGCATCAAGGCCGTGGCCGAGCGTCCCAAGGACTTCATGCTCTTCCGGCGCATCGACACCGCGCTCTCCAACCTCTCCAACCTCGGCGAGGTGCGTGACGTCGGCGCGGTGCTCGAGAGCCAGGCGGACTCCGACGCCTCTAGCGTGGACTCCAGCTACACGGTGATCCGCTCGCTGATCTGGACCATCCCCATCCTCGGGTTCATCGGCACGGTCGTCGGCCTCTCGCAGGCCATCGGCTCGTTCACCGACGTGCTGAACCAGGCGGGCGGCGACGCAGGCAGCATCAAGAGCAAGCTCGGGCCCGTGGTCGGCGGCCTCGCCACCGCGTTCGAGACCACGCTGGTGGCGCTGCTGGCCGCGGTGGTCATCCAGCTCATCTCCACGTGGGTCTACAAGCGCGAGGAAGCGCTGCTCGACTCCATCAACGAATTCACCACCGAGCACATCCTTTCCCGGCTCAAGCTCACCGACTGGCAGTGACCCATGGGACGACGCAAGAAGCGCGAAGAGGCTCCGCTGAGCCTGTTCTCCTTCCAGGACATCATGGCATGCCTCACCGGCATCCTGATCCTGGTGGCGCTGCTCCTTGCCATCGACGGACTCTCCGACGACATGCAGGCCACGCCTGGCAAGAGCGGCGCGCCCGTGGAAGAGGACGTGGCCGCTCGGCTGCCGGAGCTGCGTGAGCAGGTGTCCATCCTCAAGCGCAGCCTCGACGACCGCAAGGGCGGCAAGGACGTCACCCAGTCCGAGGTGGACGTGCTGGAGGACCGCATCAAGCAGCTCGCGCAGGAGGCCGAGCGCACGCGCAGGCGGCTCGAGAAGGCGGACGCGGAACTCGCGCGCATCACCGCCGAGCAGGAGAAGGTCGCGCGCCGGATCCAGGAGCTGCGCGACCGCCTGGCAGCCGCCATGCGTTCCGAGCAGGAGCAGGCGCTGCGCGAGCGCGTCAAGTTCCGCCCCGGCATGCGCAACGCCAAGTCGCCCGTGTTCGTCGAACCCACGTTCGGCGGCGTGGCCATCGGCGAGCTCGACGCGAACCGCACGCCGGTGCGCGTGGCCGACCTGCGCGATCCGAACGCCGACGCGCGGATCGTCGGCGCGCTCGGCAACCGCATGCCGGACACCTCGTACATGGTGTTCGTGGTGCACCAGGATGCCATCGCCCGCTTCGAGCGCCTGCGCGATGCCATGATCCGCCGTGGCTACGAGGTCGGCTGGCAGCTCTGGGACGGCACGCCCGCCAGCTTCCTGGACGGCGCAGCCGAGTCGCAGGGCCAGGTGCCGCTCGTGCTCCCGGATGCCGCGCCTGTTGCGCCCGCCGCGCCACCCGCCGCGCCACCGACCGGAGGCACGCCATGAGCTTCCGCTCAAGCCGCCGACGCCGTCGCGGGAGTCGCCGGAGCGCCACGCTCGCAGGCGATCCGCTCGACCTCTTCCTCGACGCCATCACCAATGCGCTCGGCGTCATCATGTTCATCCTGCTGATGGTGGTGCTCTTCGGGCGCGCCGGCGAATCGCATTCCGAGTCCACCGCGCCGGTGGCCGCGGACGTGCGGCTCGTGCGCGAACTGGAGGAGCAGCGCAAGGACCTGCAGGCGAAGATCGACGCCTTGCCGCCGGCCGGCGATCCCGCGCTCGCGGCCCGCTGGAAGGCCGCCAACGATCGGTTGCCCAAGCTCGAGGACGAGATCACCCAGCTCCGCAGCGAGGTTGCCCGCCGGGAAGCGGCGCTCGCAGCCGCAGCCGCCATGCTTGCGGCCGATCTCAAGATCATGGAGAAGCTCGAGTCCGAGGCGAGCACCAAGCAGGCGAACGTCGCCAAGCCCGCGGGCTTCGTGCGCGTCAGCATGTTCAAGCAGGACACGCGCAAGTCCGTCATCCTGACCCTCAACGACGGCAAGATCTCGCGCTTCCGCGCGACGCCGGGCGCGGAGCAGGTGGTCATCTCGCCGCCCACGGCCGGGCAGCCGATCACCGACGCCGCCTCCGCGGCCGACGCGGTGCGGCGCCTCCTCGACGGATTCCAGCCCGCCACGCACACGGTGGACCTCATCGTCTGGGAAGGTTCCTTCCGGCAGGCCAAGCTGGTGGAGCAGGCCATCCTGGACCGCGGCTTCGATTCCAACCCCCTCCCGGTGCTCGCCGGGAAGAACATCGAGAGCGACAAGAAGTCGAAGGGCGGGGCGCAGTAACTTCCCCGTTCCGATGCCGATGCCGCAGCGCCCATTCCTCGTCCGCGCCGCACGCCCCGCCGCCATCGCGCTGGCGCTCGCGGCCACCGCGGGATGCGGCAAGCCGATCATCGTGCACGCAGTGACCGAGTCCGCGGCGGATCCCATCGCCGACGTGCGCGTCTACCGCCACCGCTTCGGCTTCTTCAACTTCTTCCCCGGGAAGAAGTTCGTGGAGACCGGCCCCGACGGTCGCGCGGAAGTGATGGTGGGCTCCGCCAACACCAACCTCACGATGCTGCGCGCCGGCTACGAGCCGGTGATCTTCGGCGTCTTCGAGAAGCCCTCGGTCGCCATCGCGCCCGACAAGGGCGGCTACGACTACGTCATCATGTTCGCCGACGTGAAGGACAAGCCGAACAACGAGTACGCGGTGCGCTTCCACCCCGTTCGTCGCGAACCGATGACGCTCGAGGTGCTCGATTCGCGCACCAGTGCGCCGGTGCCCGGTGCCGACGTCTACGGTGCCACGTTCCTCTACCTGCCGCAGCCCGGCGTCGAGGCGGACTGGGGCTTCCCGCCGCTGCAGACTTCCAAGACCGACGCTGCCGGCAAGGCGGTGGTCGACCAGGTCTCCGGATTCCGCAACCGCGTCACCGTGCGTCTTGCCGGCTACCAGGATGCGGTGGTGGCCTTCGACGGTCGCACCATCACCGGGCCGCGCTCGGTGGACGTTCCCCTGCGCAAGCTCCAGCTCAAGCAGGTGGACTTCCTGGTGGTGGACGCCAAGACCAAGGCGCCTGTTGCCGGCGCAGAGGTGCGCCTGGGCGAGTCGCGCGACGGATTGCCCCCGAACCCCAACGGATGGACGAAGGTGGTCGGCGCGGACGGTCGGACGGGCCCGATGCCCGTGCCCGACCTCGAACCGTTCCTGGTGAGCGTCACCAGCAGCAACTACAAGGAGTGGCGCGGTGCCCCGGTCTGGCGTTCGCTCGACGACGGGCAGACCAAGAAGCTCGAGCTCGAGCGCAAGTAGCGCGGGGCAGGGCGCACACGCGCGGGGCTTCTCGGCGGTGCCACGGGTGACCGCCCGGCACCCGCCGCACGAATTTTGCCCCATCGCCCGCGTCATGCCGATCTAGCATCCATGGCCCAGCCATGCCTCCCGCACCCGATCCAGCCCTCGGCCACGCTTGTCCCCACCTGGACAAGAACGATCCCCGGTGCCAGGAGCGGTTCCGGATGGCCGAGCTCGACGCCATGTACCGCTACTGCCTCGGCGGCTACTACGGATGCAAGCTCTTCCACCGCATCAACCGCGAGGAGACGCACCCCGCGCGCAGCACGCAGCCTGCGCAGGAGGTGACCGTCCATGGCCGAGTCGTCCGCCGATCCCGAAGCACCTGAGTTCGACCGAGCGATCGGCGGCTTCATGACGTTCGCGCGCATCGAGGCCGGCCTGGCCGCCGCCACGCTCGAGGCGTACGCGCGCGACCTGCAGGAGATGCTCGTCTTCCTCCTGCCGCTCGGGGTGCGCGAGCCGAAGGATGTCACGGTGGACCACCTGGCCGCGCACATGCGCCACCTCTCGCGCGAGCGCGAGCTGGATGCGCGCTCCATCGTGCGCCACCTGGCCACCATGCGCGTCTTCTTCCGCTGGCTGCACGCCAACTTCAAGCTGGAGAAGGACCCGGCGCGCCTCCTGGAGCGGCCCACCACGTGGAAGAAGCTCCCCGGCACGCTCACGCCGGGGCAGATGAAGAAGCTGGTCGAGACCCCGTGCGCGGACCATGGCGCCCTCTGGCTGCGCGACCGCGCCATGCTGGAACTCATGTACGCCGCCGGCCTGCGCGCCAGCGAGGTGGGCACGCTCAAGGTCAACGACTTCAACGAGACGCTCGGCATCGTCAACGTGATCGGCAAGGGCAACAAGCAGCGCATCGTGCCGATCGGCCAGCCCGCCATCGACGCGGTGAAGCGCTACATGGCGGAGCTGCGCCCGCACCTCACGCGCTTCAACGACGGCCGCGACGGCTACCGCCTGCTGCTCTCGCACACCGGCCGCCCGCTCGAGCGCGTGGCCGTCTGGCAGCTGGTGCGCAAGTACGCGCTTGCCTCGGGAATCCGCGGCGTGCATCCGCACCTCCTGCGCCACTCGTTCGCCACGCACCTCGTGGCCGGCGGCGCGGACCTTCGCGTGATCCAGGAATTGCTTGGCCACTCCGACATCGGCACCACGCAGATCTACACGCATGTCGACCGCAGCCACCTGCGCGACACCATCGCGGCCTTCCATCCGCGCGAGGCCGCCGGCAAGAAGCGCGGCGCGGCGTAGGCACGGCGCCGGGATCCGTGCGTCGATCACCGCATTCCATGCGGCAATCATGCGCACATCGTGGGCCGTTAGCATTCCGCGCGTGGCATCCGCAGATCCGTGCATCATCGTCATCCTCGGCGCGTCAGGCGACCTCACGCACCGCAAGCTCATCCCCGCTCTTTACGAGATGAGCCGCCGCGGCGCCATCGACGCGCGCACGCAGGTGCTCGGCGTCAGCCGCCGCCCGAAGAGCGACGAGCAGTTCCGCGAGGAGCTCGCCGTGGACGCACGCAAGGCGCTGGGCGCCGAGTTCAAGGACGACGCGTGGAAGCCGCTCGCCGAGCGCATCCACTACGTCGCGGGCGATGCCGCCACGGCCGACGCATGGCCCGCCATCGCGCAGGCGATCCACGCGCTCGATGCCAAGTCCGGCACCAGCGGCAACGTGCTCTTCTACCTCTCCGTGGCCCCGGAGCTCTACGAGCCCATCATCACGCAGATCGACGCCGCGGACTTGGTCACCGAGGGCAAGCGCTGGTGCAGCGTCGACCCGGCCAAGCGCAGCTGGCAGCGCATCGTGGTGGAGAAGCCCTTCGGGCATGACCTGGATTCGGCGAAGTCGCTCAACCGCGCGCTCGGCCGCGTGTTCGAGGAGGACGCCGTCTACCGCATCGACCACTACCTGGGCAAGGAAGTGGTGCAGAACCTGCTGGCGTTCCGCTTCGCCAACTCCATCTTCGAGCCGGTGTGGAACGCCAACTACGTGGACCACGTGCAGATCACCGCGGCGGAGACGCTCGGCGTGGGCACGCGCACCGCGTTCTACGACCAGACCGGCGCCATCCGCGACATGATCCAGAGCCACCTGCTGCAGATCATGGCGTTCGTGGCCATGGACCCGCCGTCGAGCTGGTCGCCCGCCATGATCAACGCCGAGAAGCGCAAGATCGTCGAGAGCATCCAGGTGCCGAGCGCCGCCGACGCTGCGAAGTGCGTCGCGCTCGGCCAGTACGGCGCCGGCAAGATCGGCGCGGTCGAGGAGCCCGCGTATCACCAGCTCCCCGGCGTGGCCGCCGGCACCGGCACCGAGACCTTCGCCGCGCTCCGCTTCACCTTCGACAACTGGCGCTGGGGCGGCACGCCCTTCTACGTGCGCACCGGCAAGCGCATGGCCGCCAAGCACACCGAGGTGGTCATCCAGTTCAAGGAGCCGCCCGCCAACCTGTTCCGCTCGCTCACCAAGGAGCCGGTGCACGCCGATCGCATGATCATCCAGATCGCGCCCGGCGAGAGCTTCAGCCTCCGCTTCAACAGCAAGGTGCCGGGCGCCGGATTCTCGCTGCGCCCCGTGGAGATGGTGATGGACTACCGCCAGCAGTTCGGCAACGACTCCGTGGAGGCGTACGGCCCGCTCCTGGTGGACTGCATGCGCGGCGACCAGACCCTCTACAAGACCCGCGAGGAGACCGAGGACGCGTGGCGCGCCGTGATGCCGTTCCTCGGCGCGGCCAGCGCACCGATGCGTGCCGGCATCAACGCCAACTACGAGCCCGGCTCGTGGGGACCGAAGTCCGCGGACGAGCTGCTGGCACGCGACGGTCGGGCGTGGCACAACGGGTGAGTCACCCCTTCAACGTTCACCCCTTCAACCTTCAACCCTTCAACGCCACCCACAGGTTCGCCGCGTTGAACGCCGCGTGCGCGATCATCGGCGCCCACAGGCGGCCGGTGCGCTCGTAGAGCATGCCCCATCCCACGGAGAGCACCACCAGCGTGGCCAGCGCGCCCACCTGCGAGCCCTCGGTGAGGACGCCCCAGTGGACGATGGCGAAGAGGATGCTCGTCACCGCGATCGCGCCGCGCGGCTTGAGGCCCGCGGCCTTGAGTCCCTGCTGCAGCAGGCCGCGGTAGAGGAGTTCCTCGGCCACTGGCGCAAGCACCGCGGCACCCAGGATCGCCAACCACCACCACGGATCGCGCGCGCCGGAGTTCGAGAGCGCTTCGAGCGTCTGGTGCGCCACCGCGGGGGCCACCGCGCCCCACCATGACTGCACCCACACCACCAGGCCGCCGATCGCCTGCGTGACGGGCCACAGCATGAGTGCCGCCGCAAGCGCCATCACCAGCGACTCGAGCGCACCGCGCGGATGCTGGTGCACGCCGCCGCGCGCCACCGCGGTGTGCGCGCCGCGCGGCCGGAACTGCGGCACCGTGAAGAGAAACGCCACCACGGCAATCTGCGCGGCATGCGCGAGCACCGATTTCCCTGCCATCATCCGCAGCGGCGCCGCGGGATCCTCCGGCGAAAATGCCGTCACCGCAATCGACGCGCCCACAGCCGCCGCCAGGAACGCCGCCGCAAATCCGAAGATGCTCGGCTCGCCGCGCAGCGTCCACGCGGGGCCGATGCGCGGCGTGGCGCGGAACCACTCGCCGCGCAGCACGGCCACCACCGCCGCCACCGCCAGCACGCACCAGAGCACCAGCATCCACCCACCCACCGCAGGCGTAGACTGTGTCGCCCCGTCCGCGGGAGCCGCGGCGAGTGCCGTGCCGCCCAGCCAGCCTGCCGCCACCGCGCCGATGATCCCCGTCCTCAAGCACATCATCGAGCACAAGCACCGCGAGGTGGCGGATGCCCGCCGGGCCGTGCCGCTCGAAGAGCTCAAGGAGCGGATCTCCGAGCTCGGCCGGCCGCGCAACTTCTTCCGCAACGTGGTGGACGACCGGCATCCCAACGCCATGCGCGTCATTGCCGAGGTGAAGAAGAAGAGCCCGTCCGCGGGGGTCATCCGCGAGGACTTCGATCCGGTGGCCATCGCCCGAAGTTACTGGGAAGCGGGAGCGGCCGCGATCAGCTGCGTCACCGACCGCGAGTTCTTCGGCGGCGACCTCTCCTACATCCACGCCATCCGCGACGCGGTGCCGCTGCCGGTCCTGCGCAAGGACTTCATCATCGACGAGTACCAGGTGTGGGAGGCGCGTGCCGCCGGCGCCGACGCCATCCTCCTGATCGCCGAGTGCCTGCACGAGCGGGAAATCATCGATTTCCAGATCCTGGCCACGGAACTGCAGATGACCACGCTCCTCGAGGTGCACTCGCTCGACAGCCTCTGGCGCGTGATCAACCACGTGGGATTCCCGCACGCGGGCTACGGCCTGCTGGGGATCAACAACCGCGACCTCGCCACCATGAAGACCGACCTTGGCCATGCCCTCCGCATCGCCGACATGGTCGAGGCCCCCACGCGCCGCGTGATGGTGGCCGAGAGCGGCATCCGCACCGTGGACGACATGAAGCGCCTCCGCTCCCACGGGATCCACATCGCGCTGGTGGGCGAGTCCCTGATGCGCGAGCCGGACCCCGGCGCCGCGCTGCGCGCGCTGCTGGGCTGAATTCGAAGGGGAAGTCCGCGCAGGCACGGAATCGTCCGTGCCTGCACGACCTCCTATACTCACCGCGTGCCCAGCACCGCCGCAACCTCCGCGAACCTCGGTTCCGATGCCGTCACCAACGGCATCCGCATCCGCGTGAACCCGCAGTTCATCCCGGAGACCAGCGACCCGATGGGCGGCCGCTACAACTTCGCGTACCACGTGATGATCACCAACGAGGGCACGGAGCGCGTGACGCTCCGCCGCCGCCGATGGACCATCGTGGACGGCGACGGCGACAAGCACGAGGTGGAAGGCGAGGGCGTCGTCGGGCAGCAGCCCGCGCTCAAGCCCGGCGAGCGCTTCGAGTACCAGAGCTTCACCCCGCTCATGACCCACTGGGGCACCATGGAAGGGATGTTCACCTTCGAGCGCGACGATGCCAGCAGCTTCGATGCGCGCATCGCCCGCTTCTTCCTGGTCGGCGCGGAACCGAAGCGCAGGAAATGACCATGCAACGCATTTCGGCTGAACCAACGGTCGCCGTCGTCGGTGCCACCGGCGCGGTCGGCGAAGAGCTGCTTGCGCTGCTTGCGGAACGCCGCTTCCCCGTGCGCAACCTCCGCCTCTTCGCAAGTGCGCGGAGCGCAGGCCGCACGCTGCACGCCCTCGGCCGCGACGTGACGGTGGAGCCGCTCGTCCCCGGCTGCTTCGCCGGCACCGACATCGCGTTCTTC
>JBIIJH010000007.1:0-34244 GCA_044233905.1 Phycisphaerales bacterium | reverse complement strand
ACTGGCGCCCTCCGCCTGCAGAGGCACTCGCAGTCGGGGCGCTTGTACTGGCGCCCTCCGCCTGCAGAGGCACTCGCAGTCGCTCAGACAGGTTTTTGCTGCGCAAAAACAACTCGCTTGGTGCGAGTGCCTCTTTCGGCTGCGGGGGCCAGGCTCGCTTTGGGCGGGTGGCGTCGGCGGGTTGCGTGGTTATGCCGGGACGGCTGACAGGGTGGACAGGCGCTTGCCTGCTTCGATGACATTGGCGCGGGAGTTGAAGGCGCTGATGCGGAAGAAGCCTTCGCCGTGGCGGCCGAAGCCGGCACCGGGGGTGACCACCAGTTGTGCGCGGGTGAGGAGCGCGTCGAAGGTTTCCCAGCTGCCGAGGCCTGCCGGGCAGCCGACCCAGACGTAGGGGGCGTGCTCGCCGCCCCACACGCGGAGGCCCTGCGCGGCGCAGGCCTGGCGGAGGATGGCGGCGTTCTCCATGTAGAAATCGACCAACTGCGCCATCTGCGCGCGGCCTTCGGGGGAATACAGCGCGGCCACCGCGCGCTGCACCGGCCAGCTGACGCCGTTGGAGCACGTGGCCCAGCGGCGCATCCAGAGGCGGTGGAGCGGCACGCGCTCGCCGGAGCGGGTGCGGCCTTCCACGGCCTTGGGAACCACGGTGTAGCCGGCGCGGACGCCGGTGAAGCCGCCGTTCTTCGAGAAGCTGCGGAACTCCACGGCGCAACGGTCGGCGCCCGGGATCTCGTAGATGGACCGTGGCAGCGACGGGTCGCGCACGTAGGCCTCGTATGCAGCGTCGTAGCAGATGAGCGCGTCGTTGGCGAGCGCCCACTCCACCCAGCGCGTGAGCTGCGCGCGCGTGATCACTGCGCCGGTGGGGTTGTTCGGGTAGCAGAGGTAGGCAACGTCCACGGGCTGCGCGGGCGGCTCGGGCACGAAGCCGTTCTCCGGCGTTCCGGGGAGGTAGACGAGCCCCTCGTATCCGCCGCCCGCGAGCGCGGCACCGGTGTTGCCGGCCATCACGTTGTTGTCGACGTAGACCGGATAGACGGGGTCGCACACGGCGATGCGGTTGCCGCCCTCGGCGGGCGAGCCGGCAGCGAGGATCTCGATGAATGCGCTGGCGTCCGGCTTGCTGCCGTCGGAGAGGAAGATCTCGTCGGCCGCGATGGCGATGCCACGCTCGCGGAAGTCGCCCTGGACGATGGCCTCGCGCACGAAGTCGTAGCCGGTGGCGGGCCCGTAGCCGCGGAAGGTCTCGCGCGAGGCGAGCTCCTCGACGCCTGCGTGCATGGCGGCGATGGCGGCCGGGGGAAGCGGCTCGGTCACGTCGCCGATGCCGCAGCGGATGATGCGTCCCTTGAGTGACGGATTCGCGTCCGCAAAGGCGGTGACACGGCGGGCGATCTCGGGAAACAGGTAGCCGGCGGCCAGCTTCAGGTAGTGGTCGTTGATGAAAGCCATGGGTGGTTCGTTGGAAGAGGTGCGACGCGCCGTGGAAGCGGCGCGTCAGGGCGAGCTGAAGATCGACCCGTACTCCATGGGGTCCTTCACGATGCTGATCACCACTGGGGCGTCCACGTTGCGCATCATGATGCGGTTGGAGCAGGTGCCGAGGCGGGCATGCAGCGTGTCCTGGTCGTTGCGGCGATCGATGACTCGCCAGTCGCCGGCCTCGATGCGCGTGAGCACGCGACCGTTCACGCAGTCCACGTCGAAGGTGCCGCAGGTGCCGTTGAATGCGCGGAAGACGATCTCCGCGCCGCGGTTCACGAGCGTGATGTCCTCGCTGATGGCCCAGGGCGTGAACACGTGGATCTCGCCGTCGGTGGTCTCCACCGAGCAGGCGCCGCGGTTCTCGAAGACGTGCACCTTGCCGGAACGCGTGCGCACCTTGACGCGGCGCAGCTCGGGGACCTCGATGTCGATGTTGGTGCGGTGCAGCCACGCCTCGTCGTGCGAGGTCTCGCAGCGCATGACGAGCGTCGGCACGTCGCCGCCGCGGCGGATCTCGGCCTTGACGGAGATGTCCGTGAGCGACGCCGCCGCCTCTTCCTTGCGGTCGCTGCCGTGGCGTGCCACCACGGTGACCATCATGCGCGCCTCGCCCTTGGTGTCCTGCCCGGAGCGGATCACCACGTCGCCGCCGAAGGTCTGCAGGTCGAGGTCGATGATGCCGTCCACCGGGAGGACGTAGTTGCGCTCCTCGGTGACGGCGCCGTCGAAGCTGGCGGAGATGCTGGAGTGCGTCCGGTCGAGGCTGCGCTCGACGGAACTGTTCCCGGAGCAGCCGGCGCCCCACGCGGCAAGCGCCGCCAGGGTCATGGCTGGCCAGGAACGGAGAACGGTGCAGGGGCCGGGCATCCGCAGGATTCTACGATGCCACCATGCACCTGCCCGGCACCTTGCGGATCGTGGCCACCGTGGCGTTCGCGCTGATGGGAGTGGCACCGGCATCCGCCCAGCAGCCGACGCGTCCGGCCACCGCCCCGGCGGCGAGCTCTCCGCCACCGACAACCGCGGCCAGCACACCGCCGCTCCAGGACACCGTTCGCATCACGCTGCCGGAGGCGTCCGCGGGCCTCCTGGGCGACGATCCTCGGTCGGGGCGAATGCTGCTCCTCCTGCTTGCGGAGAATTCGCCCGCGGCAGGCGCGCTGCCGATGGATGCGCCGTTCTTCGACGACCCGCAGCCGATGTACTCGGTGCCGGTGCAGGAACTGAAGCCCGGCGTGGCGGTGACGATCGGAGCGGACGCCATCGGATACCCGGGGCCGATCGCCTCGCTCGACGGCACGTTCCGTGCGCAGGCGGTGTTCGTGCGCAACCACTCGGAGCGCGGGCACGCGTCACCCGGCAACCTGGCAAGCGAGCTGATGATCCTGACGTTTGCGCGCGGGAAGGTGGACCGCCTGGAGATTCCGCTGACGGTGAAGCTGCAGGCCCCGGCGCGGCCGCAGGCGCCCAACCTGCGTTGGTTCGAGATGAAGAGCGCCACGCTCAGCCGGGCGGCCGGGCGCGACGTGGTCATGCGGGCCGGCGTCGCGCTTCCCGATGGATGGGACGACCCGAACTTCCGTCGCCGTATGTTCCCCGCCATCTACGTGGTGCCGGGGTTTGGCGGTCGATACACGGACGCCGAGGCCATCGCGCGGCGGCTGGCCACGCCCGGCAGCAGCACGGTCCTGCCGCAGGCGGTGTGGATCGTGCTTGACCCGGAAACGCCGCTTGGGCACCACGGATTCGTGGACAGCGCGGCGAACGGGCCGTGGGGCACGGCGCTGGTGGAGGAGTTCATCCCGGCGCTCGAACGGCAGTTCCGGCTGATCCCGCGCGCCGAGGCGCGAATCGTGACCGGCCACTCGAGCGGCGGCTGGAGCTCGCTGTGGCTGCAGCTGGCCTACCCCGAGGTGTTTGGCGCGTGCTTCAGCAGCTCGCCGGACCCGGTCGACTTCAGCCGCTTCCAGGCGGGCGACCTGTACGCGGACGCGAGCGTCTTCTGCGATGCCGAGGGTAAGGAGCGGCCGTCGTACCGCGTGCCGCTCGTGAAGCAGTTCGACAAGGTTCGCATGACGGTGCGCGACGAGGCCGCGATGGAGCGCGTGCTTGGTCCGGCGCGCGACAGCGGCGAGCAGTGGGACGCATGGAGCGCCATGTGGAGCGCCGTCGATCCTGCCACGCGGTTGCCGCGGCCGATGTTCGACTCGCTGACCGGCACCATCGACAAGGGCGTGGTGCGCAACGCGTGGTCGCGCTACGACATCGCCGCCCGCGTGCGCGCGGACCCGATGCGGCATATCCCGGTACTGCGCGAGAAGGTCCGCCTCCTCTGCGGTGCGCGCGACAGCTTCTTCCTGGACCGCGGCGTGCAGGGACTCAAGGACGCGGTGGCCGAGGCGTCCGCCGCCATGGAGGCAAAGGGGCAGATGCTGCCACAGGGCCCGGGGTACATCGAGCTGGTGCCGGAGGAGACGCACGACACCATGGCCGTTTCCGCGATGCTGCGCTGGAACGTGGAGATGCGGGAATACCTCAAGGCCAACAAGCTGGATTGATGGGATAATCCGCGCTCCGGAAGGACAACCATGAACACCACGAACACGATCCGCGCCATCGTTGCCGCCCTCGTCCTCTCCTGCGGATTGCTGCATTCGCCCGCGGACGCGCAGTTCGTCATCGGCGGCGGTATGAACAGCAACCCGGTGCTCTCGAGCAAGGACTTCGATGCCATCCTGGACTCCGTCGGCTTCGACGACGGGCAGCGGCAGCTTGCGGGCTCCATGTTCGACGATGCGCAGGTGCCGATGTTCGCGGCGAAGCGGCAGTTCGACGACGTGGTGGACCGCACCGGCACCGACACCGGCGACCAGAAGGTTCGCGATGCGCAGCAGCAGGCGCGGCGTGCGCTGGCGCAGGCGATGACCGAGTCGATCGACCGGTTCTTCCAGTCACTGTCCGCAGTGGCGCGGCCGGAGCAGCAGGCGGATGTCGAGCGCGAGCGCCTGGCGGCGAAGCGCCGCGCGATCCGTGCGCTCGTCGGCGAGGCGATCGGCGACGGTGCGGCGCAGTACGACCTGGAGCGCACCGTGGCCGGTGCGAATCTCGCGCCGACCGAGCGCGCGGCAGCGCTGAAGGCGCTCACGACCTACCGGGAGCAGCTCGATGCGCTGATGCCCAAGCTGGTGGACGCGGTGCCGGCAGCGCAGCAGCAGGACACCGGATTCACCGTGATCCAGGACGAGGACGGCAAGCCGCGGATCGAACGTGCCGGCGGCGACCGCAACGACGTCAGTGCGCGCTCCATGCGCGAATTGCTCGCCCAGCTGAGCGGGACGCACCGGAACGCCCTGCTCCTCCTCGACCAGGCGCTGCCCGCCGAGGAGGCGTGGAAGCTGCGGGTGAAGGCGATGCAGCGGATCTGGCCTCGCAGCGGCATGGATCCGGATTCCCCGTCGCAGGTGTTCGAGCAGCTGATGTCCCGCACCACCGACCCTGCCGCCCGGACCGCCATCGAGAACGCGCGCAGCGCGTGGGCGCAGCGCTGGTGGAACATCTCGCTGCGCATGACCGTCCCCGAGGACGACATGCGCGGCACCATGTTCGGGTTTGCCGGCGTGGTCCAGGAAGACCCGGGCTCGAAGAAGGCGCTCGAGGAATACCGCAAGCTCGCCGCCGAGCGCCGCACGATCGACCGCGACACGTGGTACGCGCTGGCGGCGCTCGACCCGGCGCACCGCGAATTCCACGAGCAGCAGGCGAAGGACGCGGACAACAAGACGGGGAACCGATTCGTCCCCCGCCGGCTGCCCAAGGAAGGCGAGAAGGCGGGCGAGACGAACGCCGTGCAGGTCGCGTCCGCCGTGCAGGGCATTTCCATCAACGCAGGCGACGGCGGCGCGCCGGATGGACCCGTGAACATCACCACCGCGGCCACGATGGTGGTGTCGGCCAACGTCGTCGGCGACGGGAATGCCATGGTCTTCACCAGCAACGCGGACGAGGGCGGCACCGGCATCACCTTCGCCATGGGCGATGGGGAGCTGCCGGCCATCTTCGGCGATGCCATGGGTGATGGGATGGGCGGCGGCATCCAGTTCCAGACGGCGGACATCGGCGAGGAGACCATGTCGCTCGCCGGCCTGCGGCTGGCGCGCGAGGCGAAGCCCGAACGCATCCGCGAACTGGCCGCGACGCTCGGCGTGGCGGCGGAGAACCCGGCGCTTACGGCGCTCATCGACGACTACGAGGCGAAGGCCCGGACGAGTGCCGACGAAGCCCAGGCACGCCTGCGCGGCGCCGTCTCCGGTGCGGCCATCAGTTTCGGGCCGGATTCCGCGGAGGCGCCGATCGAGCAGGTCCGTGCGGGCATTCAGATGGTGGACGAACACGCCGCGTCCCTGGCGACGCTCGATGACGCCCTTGTCGACGGCATCGCCGCGCTGGCGAGCAACGATGAGTCGCTCCGCTCCGCGGTGCGCGCCGAACGCGCCCGCGAACGCATCCGCAGCATCGGATATCCCGCCGGCCCCGGATCGGAGTGGGGCAACAATGGCACCGTCGCATCGATTGACTTGGCCAACGTGGTGCGCGCTTCCGCGATTCCCGACGCCGGACGCGCTGCGGCCATGCAGGCATGGATCGAGTGGTCGCCGGCGGCGCTGGCGTCCATGGAGCGTCGTCGCGCCGAGGTGCGGGCGACGTGCATCGAGGAAATCGAGCTGATGCGCCGCCAGTTCGGCGGTGCAGGACAGGCCGTCGGCAGCGATGCGCCGGCGGTCATGACGGTCGACGGCGACCAGGCAAAGCGAATGTCGGAGCTGTTCGAGATGCGTGCGCGGCAGCAGAAGGAAGGCCTCGAGCAGGCAGTCGCCGGGCGCGATGCAATCGAGGCCGTCCTTCCCGAGGACGCGCGCGCCACGTTCCGCAATGCATGGCTCCATGCCGCGTCACCGCGCGCCTACAAGGACGGGAAGGACGCAATGCCGACGCTGGATGCCGCGCGCGCGCTCCCCGACATCACCGATGCACAGCGCGCACAGATCGACGCGATCCGCAGCGCCCACGCTGCGCGCCATCGCGAGCTGTGCGATCGGCTTGCGACGCTGGCGGTGCTTGATCAGCAGTCCGGCGGCAGCTTCGGCGAAGCAGGGCCCACGGGCCCGAAGAAGGAAGCCGGCATGTCGACGACCGACACCCGCTTCGAGCGTTCTGAGCTCAACGCACGGTCACTGCGACGGCTCAAGGCGATGCTGACGCCCGAGCAGGTCCGCGCCATCCCGGCGCTTGCGCGCACGGCGGCGAAGGATCAGGCGACCGTCAGCCCCGCGCCCACTCCGGCGGCACCTGCCCCGAAGTCGCCGTGATGCGGCTGTGGATGCCGCCGCGGCCCTTCCACTCGGTGATCACCTGCATCCACTTGGGCTGCATTGCCGTGGCCAGGTCGTCGCGCATGCGGTTGGTGACCGCCTCGTAGAAGATGCCCTCGTTGCGGAAGCTCTGGTGGTAGAGCTTGAGGCTCTTCAGCTCCACGCACACCTTCGCAGGCTGGTAGCGAAGGATGATCCGGCCGAAGTCCGGGTGGCCCGTCTTGGGGCACGTGGAGGTGAATTCCTCGTTCACGTGCTCGATGAGGAACGGCGTGTCCGAGGGGGCGGGAAAGCACTCGAGGAGCTTCGGGTCAGGCATGGCGGAAGGGTATGCGCTCGGCGCGGCGCGCGTCAGGGTGCGTAGGTGCGGAGGAGCTTCTCGACCTGCGGCTGGGCGGATTCCACTTCCAGGCTGCGCTCGAAGGCGTGGCGGGCCTCCTCGCGCGCGGTGCCGTCGAGGCGGTCGCTCAGGAGCCAGGAGTTGAGCGCGCAGACGCCGAGGCCGTTCCACGCCTTGATGCTGCGCGGATCCTGCTCGGTGGCGCGGCGGTAGGTGACGATCGATCGTTCGTAGTCGCCGGCGCGGAAGGAGAGCCACGCGGATCGCTCGCTGGCGGCGGCCGATGGCCAGCGGCGCGCGAACTCGCCGGCGGCGCTCGCGGCCTCGGAGTAGCGGAGCTCCGCCGTGTACGCGGCGATCAGCCCGTCCATGGTGGCCTCGGCCACCTCGCCGAGCGCCACGGCTTCCTCGAATGCGGCGCTGGCCTCCGAGGCGCGGCCGGACACCAGGTAAGCGCGGCCGACGCGTGTCCAGGTCTCGGAATCGGCGCCGGCGTCGGCGGCCAGGCGCTCGAGGAACGGGATGGCGGCAGCCTGCTGGTTGGTGCGCTCAAGCGAATCGGCCAGGCCCTGCACGCCGCGCAGGTCGGACGGGTTCAGCACCAGCACCTTGCGGTAGCACGTGACGGCTTCGTCGTCGCGGCCGGCGGCCGCGTGCGTACGACCGAGGCCGAGGTACGCCTCGACGTTCTTCGGATCGGCGACGATGGCCGCCTCGTAGGCGCGCTGCGCGGCGCGGATGTCGCCCTGCTGCAGCGTGAGCGCGCCGGCGCCCACCTGCGCGGACGCCAGGCGCGGGTTCTCGGCGATGAGCGCGCGGAAGTCGTTGAGTGCCTCCTGGTAGTCGCCGCGCTGCGCCACGTCCTGGGCCTTGCGCAGGCGCTCCGCCTCCTCGGGCGTGGGCGCGAGTGCACCGTGGCGCGCAGCCATGATCTCGGCGTCGGGCTTCGCCCACGGGCGGCAACCGCCGAGCGCGGGGAGCAGCACGCAGGCCAGGAACGCCACGGACAGTGCACGCAGCCACGCCGCATTGGCGCGGTCGGGATCGCGGCCGCGGAGCTTCCCTTCCTTGGGCGTCTCCATGATCATCGGCACGTCCTTGAAGGCACGCGCATGGGCGATCGCGGCGAACGCCGCCGTGCCGCAGGCGCCGGTACCGAGGTGCTCGTGCCGGTCGAGGTGCGAGCCGAGCGCGCCCTTCGAATCGTTGACATGGAAGATACGGATGTGTTCCTTGCCAACGACCGACTCGAACCGCTGCCAGAAGCCCTTGGCCGCCGCGGCAGTGGACATGTCGTGCCCGAAGGCCGTGGCGTGGCAGGTGTCGAAGCAGAACGCGACGCGCTCCGGATCCCTCACGGAATCGCGGATGCGCGCGAGATGCTCGAGCGGGCCGCCGAGATTCGTGCCGCTGCCCACGGTGTTCTCGATGCACGTCACCGTGGCGTAGCCCTTGGTGGCACGATGGATCGCGTCGAGCTCGGCGGCCAGGCGCTTGATGCCGGCGGCCTCGTCGTTGGTGTCGCGGGCGGTGCCGAGATGGGCGCCCGGGTGCATGACGCACGACGGTATCCCGAGGCGCTCGCAGCGCTCGGTCTCCTCGAGCTGCAGTGCCCGGCTCTTGGCGCGCGACGCAGCATCGGGCGATGCCAGGTTCACCAGGTAACTGTTGTGGCTCACCAGGCGACGCTCGGGGTGACGGTCCCAGCCGGCGGCCTTGACGGCGGCGCGAAAGGCGGCCACTTCATCGTCCGCGAGCGGCTTCACCTTCCACTGGCGCTGGTTCTTGGTGAACACCTGCACGCAGTCGAGGCCCAGGCGTACCGCGGTCTCCACCGCCAGGTGCATCCCGCCCGCGATGCTCAGGTGGCTGCCGACGAGCATCAGCCGCAGCCTGCGGGGATTCCCGCCTCGGGGGATCGCGGCGCGCTGCTCACCGCGGCAGCCGCGGGCGACTCGCGCGCCACCAGCTCGGCAGCGGCGCGGGCTGCGTTCGCCGCCTGCACGCGGAGCTCGGGGACCGCCGTCGACTCCCACAGGTCGCCGCGCCGCAGCGCGCCGACCAGGAGCAGGCGCTCGTCCGCCGTGCCGTGGCTGTCAAGGAGACGGCCGTCGGCGTCGCAGCGCAGGCCCAGGCCGACCTCGTCCGCGGAGGCGAGTCCGGAGCGCAGCAGCGAGCTGAGTATCGGGTCGACGGTGTCGCGCACGCTCATGCCGGGGCCGATGCAGTTGAAGACGCGGGCCACGCGGTACGCGTGCACACCGCCGCGCGCCGAGCGGATCTCTGCGTCGATGGCGCCCTGCGGAGCGGGCCGCAGCGCGGCAAGATCACCATGCTCGAGCGTCAGCGTGCCGGCCGCAAGCTGCGCCTCCATGTCGGCAAGCACCTGCCTGGGGGCCCGGTGGCGGTGAATCTCCCAGAGAGCGCGCGCGGTGCGCAGGAATCGGCGCCGCTCCTGCACGGACCACGACTTCCAGATGGCGGTGACGTGCGGGCGGATGGAGTCGAGGGCCACCTGCCAGGACATGCCGGCAGCAATGCGCTCGCGCGCTGCCTTGCGGAGCGCGGCGAGGACGCGTGTGGGTCCACCGGCAAAGTGCTCGAGCGGCAGTGCAAGCGGCGACTCACCGGGCGCCGCGTGCGCGAGCGGCAGGCGTCCATGGCGCGACACCATGCGGATGAGGCCGCGATGGCCGGCACGGCGCAGGCCCTGCACGACGTCGATGGCGGTCAGGCCGCTGCCGACGACCAGGACTTCCGCTGCTTGGTCCGGGAGCGTGAAGGCGCCGGGTTCCCATGGGTTCGCAACGAGCGCCAGACGGGATACGCCATGGTCGACGCGCGCCCACGGCGCACGCGACGGCGGCAGGCCGGGAGCGATCACCACCGAGCGCGCCACCGTGGCGCGGCCGGACGCAAGCATCAGTTCCACGCCTGCGGGCATCTGCTCAACGTGCACCACGGAATCGCGCACCAGGCAGACGCGCGCACCGGACCGCGCGATCTCGCCGGCCACCGTCTCGACGAGGTACTCGCCGAACAGCATGCGCGGCGCAAAGTCATGTCCGGCAAACTCGCCGGGTCGATGCGCGTCAAGCCAGCGCTGGAAGGCGCCATGGTCATCCGGGAACGCACCCATGCGCGCCACGGGAACGTTGAGGAGGTGCCCATGGTCGCAGCCGCCGTAGGCGATGCCCGGCCGCGGCAGCGGACGGCGCTCGATCACCGCGAACCGCCCGCCGGGCAGCGCGCGGCAGAGGTGGACGAGCGTCATGAGGCCGCTGAAACCGCCACCCACGACGGTGACGTCGGTGTCGGCGGGGACCACGTCGGACCACGCGGGAAGTTGGGGAGCGGTGCTGGTCATCGGTGGAATCGGTGCCGTCGTAACGAGTTCGAATCGTGCGTCAGAGCATGCGCGAACCCGCGGCCCGCGCCGCGGCGACGATGCGATCGGCGGTGCGCACGGCCGCGAATCCATCCTCCGCATCCACGAGCGGCCGGCGGCCGGTGCGGATGGCGTCGATGAAGTCCTCGGCCTGCAGCTTGAGCGGCTCGCCGGCATCCACGCCGAGCGGCTCCACCTGCAGGAGATCGAGGAAGTTGAGGTGGCTGAGGTCGGCGCCCTGCTTGAGGAGCTCGCGGACCTCGGAGATCTTGGAGGCGTTGGGACCCTTGCGCGCCACGGTTCCCTTGCGGTCCACGAAGTCGGCGCTGACATAGGTGTCGTCGCTCATGACGCGGATCTTGCGCTCCGTCTTCATGGCGATGCGGCTGGCCGTGACATTGGCCACGGGCGTGTAGCCGTCGGCCATGCGCGGGAATTCCAGGCGCGCGTTGCAGACGTCCTCGGCCTCGCCCAGCACGCTCACGGCGCTGGCACGCACTTCCACGGGTTCCGCGCCGAAGAGCATGAGGAGGACGTCGATGTCGTGGATCATCATGTCGAGCACCACGCCCACGTCGACGCTGCGGAAGGTCATGGGGCTGACGCGGTCGACTTCCACGAAGCGCGGCACCAGGCCGAGCTTGCGGACGGCCACCATCACCGGGTCGTAGCGCACCACGTGGCCCACCTGGAGCATGGCGCCGCTCTTGGCGGCGGCGTCGGCAATGGCGCGCGCCTCGGCGGGCGTGGGGGCGAGCGGCTTCTCGATCAGGCAGTGCACGCCCGCGGCAAGGAGCTTCTCCGCGGCCGCGCGGTGATGCACGGTGGGCGTGGCGATGGTCACCACGTCAACGCCTGCTTCGATGAGTGCGTCCACCTCGGCGTGCCCTGCACCGCCGTACTGGTCGATCACCTGCTGCCGGCGCTCGGCGCTCGAATCGACCACGCCGACGAGGTCGCAACCCTCCACCTGCGTCCAGAGGCGCGCATGGTGGCGGCCCATGCGTCCGACGCCGACGACGCCACAACGGAGGGTGGCAGTGCTGGAAGCAGTCATCGTGTCTCCTTCGGCGCACAGGGCGCGTGGGGTTCCGCCGTGGCGGAACGGTGGTTCAGGCAGTGACGAGGACGCGCTCGACGGCGTTGCGGAACATCCGCAGGCCGAGCGGCTCGCCATGGCGCTGGTGCGCCGAGAGTCGGGTCCAGCGCGGGTGCTGGGTCCAGCGCGTGTAGCGCTCCGGGTGCGGCATCAGTCCGAACACCAGGCCGCTGGAGTCGCAGATGCCGGCGATGCGCCGCATGCTGCCGTTGAAGTGGTCGTCGGCGTGGTAGCGGACCGCCACCTGGCCGTTGGCTTCCAATGCGTCGAGCAACGCATCGCTCGCTACCAGCCGGCCTTCGCCGTGCGCGCTCGGCAGGAGGCCCGTGGAGTCGTCGAGCTCCAGCCCCTGCGTCCACACGCAGCGCGTGTCCGCGGGGATCTCGACGCGCGTCCAGATGTCGCGGAACGCGCCGCCCTGGTTCTGCGCGAGCGCCACCGTGGGCGATGCAGCCTCCGCGGGCCACGACGCGCCCGCGGCCGGTCCGGGAAGCAGGCCCGCCTGCACCGCGATCTGGAAGCCGTTGCACGGGCAGATCATCGGAACGCCGCGCTCGATGGCGGCGGCAAGCGCCGGATAGATGCTCTGGCGGATCAGCGCGCCCATGATGCGGCCGGCGGCGATGTCGTCGCCGAAGCTGAAGCCGCCCGGAAGGCCGATGAGGCGGTAGTTGTCGATGCGCGCCGGGTTGCGCACCAGCTCCGAGAGCAGCACGCACTCCGGCTGTGCGCCGGCATCGCGGAAGCTCTGCGCGAGCTCGAGGTCGCAGTTGATGCCTGCGGCGGTGATGACGAGGGCCTTGGGTCCGTGGTCTGCCATGGTCATCCTCCGGTCGAGGTGTTCCACGCCGAACGCAGCGCGGAGATGGGCGAGGATTCGCGCGGGACGCGCACGCCGACGAGTTCGAGGGTGGGCTCGTCCGTCACCGTGCCGATCACCGCGTGCGGGATGCCGTCAAGGTGCGCCTGCACCGTGCCGAGCTTCGAGGGCTCGACTTCCAGCACGTAACGGTGCGGATCCTCGGCGAATGCGCGGCATTCGTCCGGGACGTCGGTGCCGGTGACGGGCATGTGCGACAGATCGATGCGTGCGCCCAGGCCGCCGGCGAAGCACATCTCGGCAAGGGCCGGCAGCAGGCCGCCCTCGCTCGGGTCGTGCGCCGAACGGACCGCGCCGTGCGCGATGCACGCGGCCACGGCATGCGCGGTGCGCGCGCCGCGCGCGGGGTCCACGTCCGGCAGGCGCATGTCGGCGTGGCCGCTCGCGCCCAGCATGGCGCGGTGGCTTCCGCCCATGCGCGCGCCGGTGCTTCCCACCAGCACCAGCACGTTCCCCGCGGACTTCAGGTCCATGGTGCACGCGCGCTCGGCGTCCTCCACGATGCCGAAGCCCGAGACGAGGAGCGTGGGCGGGATCATGATGGTCCGCCCGTCCTGCGTGCGGAACTGGTTCTTCAGGCTGTCCTTGCCGCTGATGAACGGCGCGCGGTAGGCGAGCGCGCCGTCGTAGCACGCCTCGGCGGCACGCACCAGCGAACCCATGTTGCGCGGGTCATCGCAGGACGGCCAGCAGAAGTTGTCGAGGATGGCGATGCGCGCGGGATCCGCGCCCACGCAGACCAGGTTGCGCACGCACTCGTCGATGGCGGCAAGCGTCATCGCGTAGGCGTCCGCGCTCCAGCCCGTGGCGAGCCCGTTGGCGATGGCAAGCGCACGGCGCGAACCGGCCACCGGATGCACCACCGCCGCGTCCGACGGACCGCCGGTGCCGACGCCGACGAGCGGCTTCACGACGCTCGCGCCCTGCACCTCGTGGTCGTACTGGCGGATGATCCATTCCTTGCTCGCCAGGTTCGGGTGGGCAAGGAGCGTGCACGCGGTGTCGAGGAGCCGCGGCCCCACGCCCGTGCCGTTGCCGGCGGCGGGCACCTGCTCGGCGCTCCACGCGGCGTCCCACACCGCCTCGCGCGTGGGCATCGGGACGCCCTCGTGCAGGAAGTGGGTGTCGAGCGAACCGACCTCGGTGCCGTGCCACAGCAGGCGGATGGTGCCGTCGGCCGAGCCGAACTCGCCGAGATCGCAGAGCTCAACGCCGTGCGCCGCGCAGATGGCGCGCAGGCGGTCCACCTTGGCGGGCGGCACGGAGAGCACCATGCGCTCCTGCGCCTCCGAGATCCAGATCTCCGTGGGGCTCAGGCCGTCGTACTTCACCGGCGCACGCTCGAGGTGCACCGTGGCGCCGACGTCCTTGCCCATCTCGCCGATGGCGCTCGAGAAGCCGCCTGCGCCGCAGTCGGTGGTGCCGCTGTAGAGCGGGCCGTCCGCCTGGTCGCGCGCGGCGAGCATGGCGTCGAGCATCTTCTTCTCGGTGATGGCATTGCCGATCTGCACCGCGTGGCTGAATTCCGTGCTGTGGCCGTGCTCCACCTCGGCGCTCGAGAAGGTGGCGCCGTGGATGCCGTCGCGGCCCGTGCGTCCGCCGATGGCCACGATGCGGTCGCCGCGGCGGGTCTCGCCCTTCACCATGGTGCGCGGCATCACGCCGATCACGCCGCAGTAGACGAGCGGGTTGCCCACGTAGCGCGGGTCGAACCACACCGCGCCGTTCACGGTGGGGATGCCCATGCGGTTGCCGTAGTCGCGCACGCCGGCCACCACCTGCGAGAGGATGCGCCGCGGCGGCAGGCAGCCGGCGGGAACGTCGGTGCCCGTGAGCGGCGCCACGCAGAAGACGTCGGTGGCGGCAATGGGCTTGGCGCCGAGGCCGGTGCCCATGATGTCGCGGATGCAGCCGCCGATGCCGGTGGCCGCGCCGCCGTAGGGCTCGATGGCGCTGGGGCGGTTGTGCGTCTCGCACTTGAAGCAGACGGCATGGTGCTCGTCGAAGGCGATCACGCCCGAGTTGTCGACGAACACCGAGAGGCACCAGTCGATGCGGTCGGCGCGCTTCTCGTCGATCAGCGCGAACGTGCCCGCGGCCACGGTGCTCTTCAGCAGGTTTCGGATGGTGACGGAGCCGTCGGCCTCCGCAACGTGGCCCGGGCGGCCGGGTGCGGCGGCGGCCGCAAGCGAGCGCTGGCCCGCACCCAGGTTGGCCTCGCGGTAGCGCACCGTGCTCTTGAGCGTCTTGTGGACGCAGTGCTCGCTCCAGGTCTGGGCAAGCGTCTCGAGCTCGATCTCGCGCGGTTCGCGGCCAAGCCGGCGGTACTCGGCCTGGATGGCGCGCATCTCGTCGAGCGAGAGGAAGAGGTGGGCCTCGCGGCTCAGCTTCTCGAGCTGCGCGTCGGTGAGTTCGCGCACCGGCACCTCGACGATCCGCAGCGAATAGCCGTGGCCGGCGGGGAAGCGCTCGGGGTGCCACGGCTCGGAGTGGATGCCGTGGATGACGGCGTTGGCCAGGGCCTTCTCGCCGATGGTGGTGGCGTCCGACTGCTTCACGCCACCGAGGTCGTAGCGGTCGCCGGTGCGCACCGTGACGGCGGAACCGAACATGGCGCGCACGGCCGCTTCCACGCTCTCGGCGGCGGGGTCGGTGACGCCCGGCAGCGGGTGGACTTCGATCAACGCATCGAGGCGCGGGCGCACGGTGCCGCGGGCCTGCAGCTCGGCCACCTGCGTGACCGGGTCGGCGAGCAGCTCGTCGGCGATGCGGCGCACCTGGCCTTCGGACAGGTCACCCTCGAGCAGGTAGACGGAGGCATGCTGCGCGGCGCTCGGGCGCGGAAGCCCAAGCGACGCGGCCTGGCGGATGACGGCGTCGGCACGGGGATCCCGCTGGCCGGACTTGGGGCGGACTTCGACGCGGTGAACGGCTGCCATGGGCCCCGAATGATAGGGAATCCGCGGCAGCGAACCGCCGGTTGCAAACCGCGCAATGCGGCTTGGAAACGGGCGAAATGCCCCTCCAAGCCCCCGTCGGACCGGGATTCAGAAGATCAGCTGCAGCTGCGTCCGGAACACCACCTCGTTCGCCTGCGAGGGGCGCCAGCCGGCGTTCACGTCGGCAAACCACGGATTGACCTGCGTGATCGCCCAGCCGAGGTCGGTGGTCCACTTGAGGTCGTGGCCGTCGATGTAGTAGTTGGCGCCGATGGTGAGCAGGTTGAGGGGGTCGGGGTTGGCGATGGTGGGATTGAGGCCGCTCAGGTTGCTGTTGCCGCCGCTGATGTACGCAAACTCGTAACGCGCGAACGCTTCCCACTTGGGCGCGAAGTAGACGGCGCCCTGGAGCTGCGCGGCAAAGATGTTCAGCGTGCCGATGTCCTCGGCCGAGCCGCCAGACTGCGCATCTCCGAACGCCGGCTGCAGGGCTCCCGGGGCATTCACGTTGTTGTAGAACACCGCGCCGTAGACCGACGCACCGCCGTAATTGGCCTGCGCATCGATGGTCGCGGCGAACCACTGGGAAGTGGGGCTTTCCGAACCGGGGGTGCCCTGGTTGGCCTGGTATCCCTGCGACTGCTGATAGTGGATGCCAAGGCCCGCCAGGAAACCGAACGTCTCCGTCGACGGGCTGGTGTAGCTGCGGAACTGCTCCCAGGTGCCGGCCGGCTTCCAGTCGATGCGGTGCGTGACGCTGAAGACGGCGTTCTGCTCCCAGTACGGGGCGTTCTGGCCGCCGAAGCTGCCGGTGGGCCAGATCTTGTAGCCGTTGGCGCCATACACCGCGTCGATGTCGCCCATCAGGTTGTCCTCGGCACCGTTGTCGATGGAGAGACGCGAACGGACCTCGTCGCTCTGGTATTCGAGTTCCAGGCCGGTCGTGTAGCCGAGGGCGTAGTGGAAGTCCACCACCGAGCGCGCCGAGGACATCTGGTACTGCTCGAGCACCAGGAAGCCGCGCGAGAACGGCGAGCGGTACTGGCCGGTGCGGACCGACCAGTGATCATCCATGTTGATGCGGATCCAGGCATCCATCAGCTCGATCTCGCTGAAGTCCGGGCCGCCGGGGATGGCTGCCGAGCTGCCGTTCTGGTCGCCCTTGTTGATGTTGGTGGTGACCTGCTCGTAGAAGCGCGCCTTCACCATGTACTGGAAGTCGCGGCTGAACAGGTGGCCGTCGGCCCAGAGCTGGAGGTCCGGGATGTTGAAGCCGTAGCGATTGTCCTTGCGGTCGAACACTGGCTGCGAACCCGCGCTGCTGCTGGTGTTGTAGTTGCCGGTGCGGATGGCGCTCCACGTGAAGCGGCTCTGCACGAAGCCGCCGACGTTCATGCGGAAGCGCCCGTCGCTGCTGCCGAGGAAGAAGCCATCGTTCCAGCCGGCGGTCATGCCGCCGTCGCTTAGGTTGGCGCGCTGGTCACTGTCGGCCAGGACGTCGCGGACGATGTCGCGGATCTGCCCGGCGCGCTGCTCGCCGAGCCACTCCTCGCCCTGCTGGCGGTTGAGGTCGGTGACCCGCGCCTCGAGCTCACGGTTGCGGTCCTCGAGGGTGTCGAGGCGCTTCATCAGCTCGTCGACGCTCGGCGCGGGGCGCGCCAGGACGTCGCCCGATGCTGCAGGGTCCGCAGGCGACGCGGATTGCGCCATCGCCACGCCGGTCCCGGCAAGGGCGACGGCGGCGGCAAGCGCGGCGCAGGGATGTCCCGGGGTTCGGGGCATGCAGGGACGAATCCTATCTGAGAGGGTTCATCGGCCGTGCCCGGCCCACGCCTGCAGACGGGGGTGCCGATTGGCGAAAATCGGCGGTCTTGCCTTGGCCGGCCAACTCGTCACGGCTTCAGAAGGAGGCCTGCAGCTGGACGGACACCCCGACGTTGTTGTTCGGGTGATCGCCGCCGGAAAGGCCCTGCGGAGGCAGCACGGCAGAGGTGAAGTTGTCGGGGCTGCCGGCAAGCGGAATCATCACGCGACCGGTCAGCTTGAGCGAGGAGCGGTCGATGTACCAGTTCAGCCCGGTGGAGAGCGTGGACTGGATGTCGACCACGTTGGCGATGGCGAAGCTGGCGAATGACTCGACCGCCGGCCCCAGGAACCACCCGCCCTGCACCAGACCGCCCCACGACTGGCTGCCGCGCGAGGTCCATTGGTCCGCCCAGATGCCCTGCAGGATGAGGTTGGCGCCGCCGAACATGAGCGCCACGTCACCGGTGAGCGCCGAGGGGTTTGCCCCGCCGTCGACGGCGGCGTTGGCCGCGCGACCGTTCTCCATCCGACCCGCCACACCGACGAACGCACCGAACGGCTGGTCGGGGAAGCTGGTCTCCAGGAGGTACTGCTCCCACGTGCCGCACAGCTTCCAGTTGAGCCGACCCGTCATGGCGATGCTCTGGTTCTCTGCTCCGTCCCATTCGCTGGGCGCGGTGCCCACCTGGTTGCCGAAGCAGGTCTGCCACATCACGGAATCGGTGAGCTGGCCCACGCTCACGCCGGTGGTGAACGCCGCGGTGAACAGCCACTCGATCATCGAGCACTCGCCCATCTGCGTCTGGGCCGTGGAAAACAGGTGGCTTTCGTAGGTAAACGGCGTGAAGATGGAGCCCACCTGCACGTAGAGACCATCGCCGAGCTGCTTGGTGACGTTCAGGTAGCTGACGCTGGCAGGCGTACCGTTCACTGACGATGGATCCTGCTGCACCAGCTGCAGGTCCACCGGGTCGTTCCACGCACCGATGCTCAGGCCGATGAGCCAGGTGAGGCCCGGGCCATCGAGGTTGCCGCCGAGGAAGAGCTGCGCGCGGCGCACTTCCGTGCCCCACGTGGTTTCCGACGAAGGCGTGCGCTCGGCGGCGTCGTAGCCGTTGCTGACGTTGAAGCGCACCTGCGTGAAGCCGAAGGCGTGGACGGTGTGCTGCGCGTCCGCGGATCCCATGAAGAACCCGCGCGATGGGTCGTGGCCCGTGGCGAAGGAATCGCCGGGGCCGGCCCACTGCGTTCGCGCGCTGCTGTCGGACAGGACGTCCGAGACGAGCGCGCGGACCTCCGCGGCGCGGCGTTCGTCGATCCACGCCTCGCCTTGCGCGCGGCGGAGGTTCGCAAGATCGGCACGGATGGCGTCGAGGTCGGCCTGCACGTCATCCGGGACAGCCGGGTCCGCCGGCAACGCGACACCCGCGAACGATCGCGCAGCGAGCGAGGCGCTCGTGATGGCGACGGACATGGCGTGGCGCGCACTCATCGAGCCATCAGGCTAGCCGCGGACAAAAACACATCGGACCCGGCCGAGGCCGGGTCCGATGGAAGGTTCACTTGGTCGTTGCTGCGCTGCAGATGAGGCTGATCCGAGGATCAGAACATCATCTGGAGCTGCCAGACGAACGAGAAGTTGTTGTCTTCGGTGCCGAGACCGATACCACCGTTGTAACCACGGAGGTTGTCGTTCGCGTCGTTGCCACCCGCTGCGTTGTTGTTCAGCGGAATGATGCCCATCATGGTCATCTTCATGCTGTTCTTGGCGAAGTACCAGTTGGCACCGGCCTGCAGGAAGTTGGTGGTGTCGTTCGTCTGGGCGTATGCCCAGGCGCCGAAGAACTCGAGGTCGTCGGTCACGAACGCGCCGCCCTGGACATTGAAGCCCCAGTTCGAATCGTTGTCGGCATTCGCCGCGCCGGTCGCCCAGAGGAGCTGACCGATGACGTTGAAGCCACCGAACTTCGCCTGCGCGTCAGCCGTGAGGGCAAACGGGTTGTTGCTGTAGTAGTCGCCACCATTCTGCGAACGGCCGTTCTGCCAGAGCACGCCGCCGCCAACGAGGAGACCGAACTCCTCACCCTTGAAGCTGCTCTCCTTGGAGAACTGTTCCCAGGTACCGGCGACCTTGTACTCCGCGCGACCGGCAACGGCGATGCTCGCGTTGTCGGTGTTGTCCCACTGGTTGACGTACTCAGTGCTGCCAGCGGCAACGACGTTGTACCAACCACCCTGCACGCGCCACATGTCGGCCTCGTACTTGGCGAGCGCGCCGACCTGCTGGCCTGCGCCCCACTGGTACTCGAAGATCGAGAAGTCACCCATCTGGGTGGAGCCGGCGTTGAAGAGCTGGCTCTCGACCGTCCACGGAACGTTCATCTGGCCGACGCTCACCGAGAAGCCGTTGCCGAACGACTTCGTGATGTTGGCGTAGTACAGGTTGAAGTTCGGGCTGCCGTCAGCGGAGTTGTTGTTGTCGTACGGATCGTTCTGCGCGTCGTACGCGAAGCCGACCAGGTACTTCCAGCTCGGGTCAACGACGTTGCCCGAGAAGTAAGCCTGGGTGCGACGGTTTTCAAAGCCCCACTGGTTGGCATCGTTGCCGTCCGGACCGGTGGTGGTGCTCTGGTACGTGTTGTTCCAGACGAAGCGAACCTGCTCGAGGGCGTTGATCTTCAGCGTGTAGTTGCCATCAGCGCTGGAGAGGAAGAAGCCGTTGTTGTAACCGGCAGTTGCGCCGCCAGCCTGCTGGAAGCTGGAACGGGTGTTGGAGTCGGCCAGGACGTCCTGGACGACGCCGCGGCTCTCGTCCGCGCGCTGCTCGGTCAGCCACTGCTCACCCTGATTGCTCTTGAGGGCCGCGATTTCGGCCTTCAGCTCATTGATCTGGGCGGTGGTGTCGTTAGTCGCCTCAACGGCTCCGAAGCTCACGCCGGTGAGCGTGAGGGTCGAGCCCGCGAGGAGCCCAACAAACTTGGTCAGACTCATATGCGTTCGCTCCTTGTATCGGGCCGGGGCTCTGACGTTTCACCCGCGTCCCAGTGACGAAACCCCAATCCAGTGACCCACCAACGCGGTGGACGTAATTGGGCTGCAACCGCTATCGGCCAACGAAGGCCAATTGGTTGAGGACGGGATCATAGCAAGGGTCCGGCGAGCGTGTTGAAACTCTGAAAGAACCCGTGTGGGAGGCTGGAAACGGGGTTTCAGGCGATTCCGAGACTTGATCGAGAATGCGGGAAATTACTTCTAAGTCTCTGCCAACACATTGGTTAACGCGAACCTATCCCGCAAATCCGCAGCGCGTCCGCAGGACGCCCCGAAAACGCGCTTCGGCAGGAGATTTCGTTGGGGCTGCACGGAATCAGCCGCTACGCGACCACCGATGCGCACTGGTTTCTAGAAGAGCAGCTGCATCTGCGCCCGGATCACCACTTCGCCCACCCCCTGGCCGGTGCTCGTGGAGCGCCAGTTGGCGCCGGCGATCGGCTCCCCGTAGAGACCGTTGGAGAACTGCACGGCGTCGAACGCCCAGCCACCGTCGAGGGTGAACTTGAGCGAGTTCTTGTTGAAGTAGTAGTTGAAGCCCAGCGTCACGATGTTGAGCGTCTGGTTGCTCAGCGCGGAGTTCACGGAAGAAACCTGCTGGTCGGAAACCACGCGCAGGAATTCGTATCGCGCGATCAGTTCCAGTGCGTCGGTGACGAACACGCCGCCCTGCACGACGGCGCCGTAGGAGATGCTGTCCTCGACGCCGAGCCCGGTGGCAGCGCTGCCGCCGTCGTACAGGTAGTTCCCCAGGAACGCGGTCCAGAAGCTCCAGCCGTCGCCGCGCATGTTGAAGTCGGCGGTGTACGAAAGGAGCGTCACCTGGTCGGCGACGGTGGGGCTGAGCTGGCCGTTGCCGATGGACGGCCTGCTGGCAGGAGGCGTGCCCGGCGCATGCTGCCAGTTGACCGCGGCGCCGACCATGGCGGCGAACGGGCTGCCACGCCAGCCCTGCATGTCCTTGAACTGTCCCCACGCGCCGTCGAGCACGTACTCGGCGCGACCGGTGAATGCCCAGTCGACCGGCTCGCCAGCGGACTGGATTGCACCGAGGTTGCGATTGGCGCCGCCGTCGTTGTACGAGGCGAAGAGGTGCAGCCGCTCCGATGACCATCCGAGCAGGACGCCCTGGATCCACTTGGTGTTGTAGTACTGGTTCACCAGCGAGCGTTCCGCGAACTGCAGCGTGCGGCTCGAGGTGTTCTCCTCGTAGTTGAAGAAGTTCTTCCACTGCCCGACGCGCACGAAGAAGCCGTCGCCGAGGGCCTTCTCGATGAACACGTCCTCGAGGTTGAACGACTGGTTGGTGTTCTGCGCATCGCGGTCAGAGGCGAACTGCACGCGGTACGTCCAGCTGGGGTCGAACATGTGGCCGAAGAAGTTCATCCGCACGCGGCGGAGCTCGAAGCCGTATTCGTTCTGCTGGCCGTTGTCCCGCTGCTGGGACGTCATTGCCTTGGTTGGCTGGTAGCTGTAGGCGAAGCGGGCCTGCACCTGTCCGCCGATGTTGACGCGGAAATTGCCGTCGGCGCTCGCCAGGAAGAAGTTGCCGTCGTAGCCCGCGGTGGCGCCGTCGCTGCGGAACGAACCGCGGGTCGACGAATCGCTCAGGACGTCGCCGACGATGCCGCGGATCTGGCTCGCACGCTGCTCGGTGAGCCAGGCCTCGCCGTTCTGTGCCTTGAGGTCCTCGATCTGCTTGGCCTGCTCGTCGGTCTTGCGGCGCAGCGCCTCCAGCTCCGCCTGCATGCGGTCGATGCGGCTGTTGTCGATGGCGGGCGGGGGCACCGCGGCGGCTCCGTCCTGCGTACCCGCCCACGCGCCGGGGGCGGCGAAGGCGAGGACAAGGGGTAGGCAGCGCGCGAGCATGGGGCGAACGCTACCCGCGCCACATGAAGGGAACAATGCTGCCATAACCCGGCACCGCAAGGAAGCCCGGCCCAGCGATCGTCCAAGGGATGTGCCCCGACGCGCCTGCCCGGGCAATCGCCGGACCCTATGCCAGATGCTCGATCGCGTCACGGACGTGGGCGATCGGCACCACGTCAGCGCCACCGGCGACGGCGCGGGCGGCGGATGCCTGCGCTGCGGGCACCAACAGGAGGCGCGCGCCGCGACGCACCGCCGTCTGCACGCGCTGATCGAGCTGGCGCACGGTGCGGACGTCGCCCGAGAGCGCGATCTCGCCGAGTGCGACGGTGGCGGGACCTGCGCCGCGCTCATAGAACGCACCGGCGATGGCGAGCGCCGTCGCGAGGTCAGCGGCGGGCTCGGTGATGCGCATGCCGCCGAGCGCGGAGGCGTAGACGTCCTGGTCGCCAAGGCGCAGGCCGCCATGCTTCTCGAGGACGGCGATGAGCATGGCAAGGCGCGCGGCATCGAGGCCGCTGGCGCGGCGCTTGGCGGCACCGAGGAAGCCGGTGGCGGTGAGCGCCTGGATCTCCGCAAGGAGGACGCGCGAACCCGCCTGGAGCGGCGCGAACACCGTGCCCGCGCGGCGCGCGGCGGGGCTTCCCTTGGCGGCGGGCGCGCTTTCCGCGGCAAGCGTCGCTTCCTCCACCTCGGCGAGGCCGGTGCCCGACATCTCGAAGAGGCCGAGTTCCTGCGTGCTTCCGAAACGGTTCTTCACGGCACGCACGACGCGGTAGGCGTGGTGGCGGTCGCCCTCGAAGGCGAGCACCACGTCCACGAGGTGCTCGAGGAGCTTGGGGCCCGCAAGATCGCCTTCCTTGGTGACGTGGCCGACGATGGCGACCGCGGTGCCGGAGGTCTTGGCGAGCGTGACAAGGTCAAGGCAGCAGCGGCGGAGCTGCTGGAGGCTGCCGGGGACTGCGTCGATGTCGCCGCGGTAGGCGAGCTGGATGGAATCGAGGACGAGGAAGTCGGGCGACGTGCGGCGCGCTTCCTCCACGACCACGGCGAGGTTCGGCTCCGCGAGGAGCAGCAGGTTCCTGCCGCGCACTGCGTCCGCGCTGCCGTCGAGGCGATCGGCACGCATCTTCACCTGCGCGGCGCTCTCCTCGCTGGTGGCGTAGAGCACGGTGCGGCCTCGACCGGCAAGCGCGGCCGCTGCCTGCAGCAGGAGCGTGCTCTTGCCGATGCCGGGATCGCCGCCGAGGAGCGAGACGCTGCCGGGCACGATGCCTCCGCCGAGGACGCGGTCGAACTCCACGATGCCGGTGGGAACGCGCGGGACGTCGAGCGGCTTGACGTCGGCAATGGGCGTGGCGCGGCGCGGGATGCGCGGGCCGTCCGCTTCCGGCGCAAGCCCGAGCGCACCGGGCGCGGGACCGCTGGCCGCGTCGGACGATTCGGTGAATCGCTCGAGCGCGTCCCAGGCGCCGCAATCAGGGCACTTGCCCATCCACTTGGGCTGGACGTTCCCGCAGTCGCGGCAGACGAAGCTGGTCTTGGTCTTGGCCATTGCCACGGCGAGTGTAGGGGTGCCCGGGGAAGCAACTGCTGCATCGGGCGGAAAGGCGGCGCGCCGCGGCCGCGAAACTCCCTACCCTGTGCGCATGCACGTCGTCCGCGGATTGTGGAACCTCGCCCTGCTCGGCGCCAAGACCGGGTTCCGCCTCAAGGGGCGGTACTGGTCATGGCGAATGGAGACCGCGTTCGGCGCAGACCGTTCGAAGTGGCCGTCCGCGGCGGAGCGACGGCGTGCGGCGATCGAGTATGGCGCGTGGGTGGGGGCGATGCGGCGGATGGCGCGGGATCGCGGCTGAGGCGATCGCCGTCAAGAGGCTCATCGTCAAGGCGCGCGTGCTGGCGCCCTTCGCCTGCAGAGGCACTCGCAGTCGGGGCGCGCGGACTGGCGCCCTTCGCCTGCAGAGGCACTCGCAGTCGGGGCGCGCGTACTGGCGCCCTCCGCCTGCAGAGGCACTCGCAGTCGCTCAGACAGGTTTTGCTGCGCAAAACAACTCGCTTTGTGCGAGTGCCTCTTTCGGCTGCGGGGCCAGGGGCGCTTTGGGACCGTGGTGCGTTGGACCGGGGGTGCGGGAATTGACAACGCGCGTCCCGTTGGGGCGCGCGTTGCGAGGTGGTTGCGGAATCCGTGATCAGGCGGGGCTGAAGCGGCTGCCGATCATGCCGATCTTGGCGTTCGGGCTGGCGCTCTTGGGGAGGCGGGGGCCGACGAACCAGATGATCGAGAGGCACAGCAGGCTGCCTACCCACATCCACTGCACGATGCCGAAGTAGACGAAGACGGCGGTGCAGGTGAGGATGAGGAGCGCGGTGGGGATCATGCCCTCCCACGCCAGGCGCATGAGCTGGTCGAAGCGGAAGCGCGGGAGCGTCCAGCGCAGCGCGATGCCGAGGGAGACCACGAGGAAGGTCTTGCCGGCCATCACGCCGATCTGCGCGACCACCACGGGCAGGCTGCCGACGAACGGCAGGTCCCAGTGATAGAAGGCGCCAAACGGGTTCACGCTCCAGCCGCCGAGGAAGAGCACCACGAAGAGCGCGGAGCTCGCGATCATGTTGAAGTACTCGGCCAGGAAGAAGAGCGCGAAGCGCATGCTGGAGTATTCCGTGTGGTAGCCGCCCACCAGCTCGCTTTCGCACTCGGCGAGGTCGAAGGGGAGGCGGTTGGTCTCGGCCAGCATGCAGGTGTAGAAGAGGACGGCCGTGAGCGGCTGCTGGAAGATGTTCCAGACATTCTCCTGCTGGCCGGCGATGATTCCGCCCGGCGTGAAGCTGCCGCTCATGAGGATCACCGCGAGCATGCAGACGCCCATGGGGATCTCGTAGCTGATGATCTGCGCGGAGGCACGCAGGCCGCCGAGGAAGGCGAACTTGTTGTTCGATGCCCAGCTGCCGAGCGCCACGCCGTAGACGGAGAGGCTGGCGATGGCAAGCATGTACACGACGCCGATGTTGACGTCGGCGCCGACGATCTTGACTGCGCCGGTGAGGCCGAGTTCCTTGCCGATGATCGGCAGCGTGGAGAGGTCGAGCGCGCCGCCCCACGGGATGATGACGAAGCCGATCAGGCTGGGGATGGCGAGGAGCGCCGGTGCCATGGTGAAGAGCGACCGGTCGACGTTGGTCGGCGTGTAGTCCTCCTTCAGGAAGAACTTCAGGCCGTCGGCGATCGGCTGCAGGAGGCCCCACGGCCCGACGCGGTTGGGGCCGACGCGGTCCTGCATCCATGCGGAGAGGCGGCGCTCGAGCCAGATGGCATATGCGCACGCGCCGAGGATCACGTGGAGTGCGAGGACCACCACCGCCACGCTCGCGATCAGCTGGGCGAGCGAGGGACCGGTGGGGAACCAGGCGGGCAGGTAGTCGGTCAGCGTCTGCATGGGAGGGGGAGTATAGGACGCGGCGGACGGCGATATCGGGGCGGTTTGCCGGGGGACGGAGCGGCGCGAAAGTGGCTAGATTCCGGCGATGGGTCACCCGGCCGCCAAGGCGCATTCACCCAGGGCTTGGCTTCCCACGCGGTTGGCCGCGGAGGCGCTGGGGACGTACTTCCTGGTGTTCGCGGCCACCGGCGCGGTGGCGGTGGATGCGGTGACGCACGGGTCGCTCGGGGGCATCGGCATGTCGCTCGCCTGCGGGCTGGTGGTGTTCGCCATGATCGAGGCGCTCGGTGACATTTCGGGTGCGCACCTGAACCCCGCGGTGAGCGTGGGGTTCGCGCTGGCGGGGCGGTTCCCGTGGCGGCAGGTGCCGGGGTACGTGGTGGCGCAGTTCGTGGGGGCGTTCGCAGCGAGCTTCACCGTGCGCGCCCTGCTTCCCGAGTCGCCGACGCTGGGGGAGCACTCGCCGCACATCATTGCGCCGCGCGCGTTCGCGCTCGAGTGCCTGCTGGGACTCCTCCTGATGATGACGATCCTGGGCGTGACCGCGAAGGCGAAGGAGCGCGGGCTGCAAGCGGGCCTCGCCATCGGCGCCGCGGTGTTCCTCGGCGTGCTGGTGGCCGGGCCGATCAGCGGCGGATCGATGAATCCCGTGCGTTCCATCGCGCCTGGCGTGGTGAGCGGGCGCACCGACGAGCTGTGGATCTACGTGCTGGCGCCGATGCTCGGTACGGCGATCGCAGGCATCGGCAGCGGGCTCGCCAAGCGCCATCGCGATGCGACGGCGAGTCAGCCGTGAATCAGTCCTGCACCGGCCGTGAGCCAACTCACACCGTGACCGGCACCTCGGCGCGCGCGCGGGCGAGCGCGGGGAAGTAGTCCTGCATGGCGAACACCTGCCAGTTGCCGCCGCGCAGCGCCTGGATGGCCTGCATCGCGGCGCGAGCGCCGGCGATGGTGGTGATGATGGGAACGTTGCCGCGCACGGCCTGCGCGCGGATGCGGCCCTCGTCGGTGCTGCCGCCCTTCTTGGTGGGCGTGTTGATCACCAGCTGCACCTGGCCGTTGGCCATCAGGTCGAGCACGTTCGGGCGCTGGCCGCTGGCGATCTTGGGGACCACCGTGCATGCCACGCTGAACTGCTTCAGCGTGCGCGCGGTGCCCTCGGAGCAGAGGACCGTGAAGCCCATGCTGGCCAGGCTGCGCGCCACTTCCACGGCCTGCTGCTTGTCGGCCTCGCGGACGCTCAGGAACACCTGGCCCTCCGTGGGCAGATGCACGCCCGCCGCCATCTGCGCCTTGGCGAACGCCACGGGCAGGCTGCGGTCGGCGCCCATCACCTCGCCGGTGGAGCGCATCTCGGGGCCGAGCACCACGTCGACGCCGGGGAACTTGGAGAACGGGAAGACGCTCTCCTTCACCGCGTAGAAGCCGGTGTCCGGGAGCTCCTTGGCGCCGAGCGACTCGAGCGACGCGCCCATCATCACCTTGGCGGCGATGTTGGCCCACGGCATTCCCTTCGCCTTGCTGACGAAGGGCGCGGTGCGCGAGGCACGCGGGTTGACCTCGATGATGTAGACGGTCTCGTCCTTGACGGCCATCTGCACGTTCATGAGGCCGCGGACGTGCAGGCGCTCGGCGAGCGCGCGGGCCTGCTCGCGGATGCGGTTGACGATGCTCGGCGGCAGGCTGTAGGGCGGCACCGTGCAGGTGCTGTCGCCGGAGTGGATGCCCGCCTCCTCGATGTGCTCCATCACGCCGCAGACCACGGCGCGCGGACGGTCGCTGCGCTGCGGCACCTGGCGCGAGCGGCTGCTCTCGTGCGGCTCGAAGTCCGCCACCACGTCGACGTCCACCTCGATGGCGTCGGAGAGGAAGCGGTCGATGAGGACCGGGGCGTTGGCGAGGTCGCTGACGTTGACCGCGGTGGTCATGTAGCGGCGCAGCGCGGTCTCGTCGAAGCATGTCTCCATGCCGCGGCCGCCGAGCACGTAGCTGGGGCGCACGAGCACGGGGTACCCGACGCGCGTGGCCTCGGCGACGGCCTCCTCCAGGCTGCGCGCGATGCCCGAGGGCGGCTGGTTCAGGCCCAGTTCCTCGAGCACGGCCTTGAAGCGGTCGCGGTCCTCGGCAAGGTCGATGCTCTCGACGCCGGTGCCGATGATTGGCACGCCCGCGGTCACCAGCCCGTGCGCCAGGTTGAGCGGCGTCTGGCCGCCGAACTGCACGATGCAGCCGACCACGCCGCCGGAGCGGTCGGCCTTGTCGATGCCGCCGCCGTTGAGGCGCTCGACGACGTTGAGCACGTCCTCGAGCGTGAGCGGCTCGAAGAACAGGAGGTCGCTGGTGTCGAAGTCCGTGCTGACCGTCTCCGGGTTGGAGTTGATCATCACGCTCTCGAAGCCCATCTCGTCCGCGGCGAACGCGGCCTGGCAGCAGCAGTAGTCGAACTCGATGCCCTGGCCGATGCGGTTGGGGCCGCCGCCGAGGATGATGACCTTCGGCGTGCGGGTGATGCGCACCTCGTCGTCGGTGACGGTGCGGCCGGCGAGGGAATACGGCTCCTCGTAGGTGCTGTAGTAGTAGGGCGTGGCGGCCTCGAACTCGGCGGCGCACGTGTCGACCAGCTTGTAGACGGGCTCGATGCCCATGGCCTTGCGCACCGCACGGACCGCCAGGATGGACTTCGGCGAGATCTCGCCGAGCCACGCGTTGGCGAGCTGCGCGTCGCTGTAGCCGTGCTGCTTGGCGGTGAACATCAGCTCGCGCGGACAGGCCTCCGGGCTCTTCACCGAGAGGATGCGATCCTCGAAGCGCACCAGCTCCTCGAACTGGCGGAGGAACCAGCGGTCGATCTTGGTGATCTCGTAGACGCGGTCGACGCCCCAGCCCATCTTGAGCGCGTAGCGCACGAAGTACAGGCGGCCCTGGCTCGGCACCGCGAGCTTGCGGAGGAGCGTCTCCTCGGGGATCGGCCAGTCGGCGGAGGCGGCCTCGGTGGGACGCAGGACCTTGGTCTCGGTGCTGGTGGCGGTGCCTGCGGCGGCGGCGCCGGCGCGCACGTGGCGCAGCCAGCGGTCGTTGTTGTCGAGGCCGAAGCCGAAGCGCTTCACCTCCATGCTGCGGATCACCTTCTGGAACGCCTCCTTGAAGGTGCGGCCGATGGCCATGGCCTCGCCCACGGACTTCATCTGCGTGGTGAGCGTCTCGTCGGCCTCGGGGAACTTCTCGAAGGTCCAGCGCGGCATCTTCACCACCACGTAGTCGATGGAGGGCTCGAAGCAGGCGCTGGTGTTGCCGGTGATGTCGTTGGTGAGCTCGTCGAGCGAGTAGCCCACGGCGAGCTTCGCCGCGATGCGCGCGATCGGGAAGCCGGTGGCCTTGGAGGCGAGCGCCGAGCTGCGCGAGACGCGCGGGTTCATCTCGATGACGACCATCTCGCCCGTCTCCGGGCAGATGCCGAACTGCACGTTGCTGCCGCCGGTCTGCACGCCCACCGCGCGCATGATGGCGAACGACGCATCGCGCATGCGCTGGTACTCCTTGTCGGAGAGCGTCATGATGGGGGCCACGGTGACGCTGTCGCCGGTGTGCACGCCCATGGGATCGATGTTCTCGATGCCGCAGACGATGATGCAGTTGTCCTTGCGGTCGCGCACCACCTCGAGCTCGTATTCCTTCCAGCCGAGGACGCTCTTGTCGATGAGCACCTGGCCGATCATGCTGGCCGAGAGGCCGCGGCGGATGATGTCCTCGAACTCCTCGAGGTTGTAGGCGATGCCGCCGCCGGTGCCGCCGAGCGTGAACGCCGGGCGGATGATGGCGGGCAGGCCGCATTCCTTCAGGAACTCGCGCGCCTCGTCCAAGGTGGTGACGGTGCGGCTGAGCGGCTGCTTCAGGCCCAGGCGCTCGACGATCCGGCGGAACGCCTCGCGGTCCTCGGCGCGGTGGATGACCTCGCGGTCGGCGCCGATCATCTCCACGCCGTGCTTCTGCAGGATGCCCTTGTCCCAGAGCGCGCACGCGCAGTTGAGCGCGGTCTGCCCGCCGAGCGTCGGGAGCAGCGCGTCGATGGGCGAGCCGAGCTCCTTCTCCTTGATGATGATCTTCTCGACCGTCTCGGGCGTGATCGGCTCGATGTACGTCCGGTCGCTGAACGCCGGGTCCGTCATGATGGTGGCGGGGTTCGAGTTGACGAGCACCACGCGGTAGCCCTCCTCGCGGAGCGCCTTGCACGCCTGGGTGCCGGAGTAGTCGAACTCGCAGCCCTGGCCGATGACGATGGGGCCGGAACCGATGATCAGGATCGTGTTGATGTCTGTGCGACGGGGCATCGTGTGGTGCCGGCGGGGGGCCGGCGGAAAGAGCGGTGCGCGCGTCTGGGGTGCGCGCGGCGCGCGCAGGGCCCAAACTTGCGGGAGGATAGCGGAAGGAAGCGGGCAAACCGCGTCCGCGGGTACACCACCGGGAATGACGGCCGGAACGAGCCTTCTCCTTGCGCAAGACGTGCTGCCGTTGGCAGATGCGTCGGATGCGGTCTGGGGGAAGGTGCTCAGCGGCGTGGGAGCGCTGGCGGCAGGGGCGTTGCTCGCGCTCCTGGTGCTGGTGGCCGCGGGATTCGTGGTGCGCGCGCGGTCCGGCGAGCGGCTGGTGTGGGGCGGATGGCTCGCGGTGGTGGAGGCGGTGTTCCGCCCGCTTGCACGGTTCGTGCACCGGACGCGCTGGGCGGGGTTCGAGGGGATGAAGATTCCGGAAGGCGGGTTCGTGGTGGTGGCGAACCACGCGAGCGGTCTCGATCCGCCGCTGATGCAGTTCGCCATGCCGCGGCGCGTGCGGTTCATGATGGCCGCGGAGCAGATGCATCCCGCGTTCGGCGCGTTCTGGCGCGCACTGGGGGTGCTGCCGGTGACCTACACCGCAGCGGATGCCGGCATGCTGCGCGAGGCGGTGCGCCACGTGAAGGGCGGTGGCGTGGTGGGCGTGTTCCCGGAGGGCGCCATCGAGCGGCCGCCGTGCGTGCTGGCGCCGTTTGCCGAGGGAACGGGCACGCTGGTGGCGCTGACCAAGGCGCCGGTGGTGGTGCTCTGGATCCACGGGACGCCGACCGTGGGCAATGCGCTCGTCGATCCGTTCGTGCCGCGCGGGCGTGCGGTGGTGCAGTACGTGGGCACGTTCGACTTTGCGGCGGAGGGCGTGCGCGATCCGAAGGAGATCACCGCGCGGCTGCGGGCGGCACTGGCGAAGGCGAGCGGGTGGGCGATGCGGGATGCGTGAGTGCGCGGGGGATGGCATCGCCTGAGCACCGCCGACCCTGCGATCAAATGGTGCAAACGTAACCGGGTACGGATTTAGCGCAGCGCGTGCTCGACGAGGGCTTCCGGCGTGGCGTCGGCCGGCAGGTCCTCGCGGCCGAGGACGCGCTCGATCATGTCGCGTGCGGCGGGCTTCGAGTGGCCGAGCTGCACCAGCACCTCGACGGCGTCGCGCGCGGCGGCCATGAGCTTGCCCTCGGCGGTGATCGGACGCGGCGCGGCCTTGGTGCCGGCGGCGGGACGCGTGCCGCCGAGTTCGCGCACGAACGGGTCGACCTTGCCCTTGAGCTCGACGCAGATGGTCTCGGCGGTGCGCTTGCCGATCTCGGGAAGGGTCTGCAGCATGCCGTGGTCGCGCGCGGCGATGGCCTCGGCCACCTGCGCGAAGGGCAGCTGGAGCGCACGCAGTGCCTTGCGGTTGCCGATGCCCTTCACGGTGGTGAAGAGCTCGAAGAAGGCGCGGTCGGTGGCGGTCTGGAAGCCGATGAGGCGCGGCCAGAAGCTGGAGCCCTGCCCCTGCCCTTCCAGGTAATGAAGCGTGTGGAAGCGGACCGGCTGGCCGATGCGCGCGGCGAGCGCCATGGAGTCCGCGGCGGGGACCAGCACCTCGTAGGTGAGTTCCGCCACCTGCACGTGCGCTGCGCCGTCGTCGATCGCGACCAGGGTTCCGGTGAGTTGGGTGATCATGCGCTGCGTGCCGCCTTCAGCCGTTCGGCGATGAAGACCTTGATGACCGACTGGCGGGTGACGCCGAGGTGCTCGGCCTCACGGTCGAGTTCCGCGACCATCCATTCGGGGAAGTCGACGTTCACGCGGCGGACCACCGCGCCGGTGCGCCGGGCGGACGACATGTCGAGGTGCGCAGCGATGGATCCGCCGGCATCGTGCAGGCGGTCGATGGCGGCCGCGGAAACCGCGCGCCGGCGCGCGGGGCCGGAGCCCTTCCTGCGACGTGATTCAGGCTTCTGCTTCATAGAGGTTCCTCTCGTCGGGGCGGGCCCTGCGCACGGAGATGATCCGGATACGCGACGCGCGGACGGTGACCACGGCCGACCACAGCGCGCCGAAGGCACGACCGAGCACCTGCGTGCGCGGTTCGCCGAGGCTGCGTGCGTCGATCTCCAGGCGGCGATCGTCCATCCAGATCTCCTGCGCGTCGAAGAAGTCGATCCCATGCTTCGCAAGGTTCGCCGCGGACTTCCGCGGATCGAATTCGAACTGATGCATGGTATAGAAAATATACCTTTTCAGCAACACCTCCGAACCGGCCGCCCTTTTTCGCTACCCTTTTTCACATGCGCTACGCGATGATCATGGCAGGCGGTTCCGGCACGCGTCTCTGGCCGATGAGCCGGCAGGCGGTGCCGAAGCAGCTGCTGCGGCTGATCGAGGGCAGGAGCCTGCTCTCGGTGGCCGCGGAGCGGATCCGCACCCTGGTGCCAGAGGCCAACCGCTACGTCTGCGCGGGCGAGAAGTACCGCGCGCTGATCAGGGAGGACATCCCGTGGATCGACGACGTGCACGTCCTCGGCGAGCCGATGGGCCGCGACACGGTGAACGCGGTGGCGTTCGGCGCCGCGGTGGTGGGCAAGGAAGACCCCGATGCGGTGTTCGCGGTGCTGACGAGCGACCACCTCATCACGCCGCAGGACGAGTTCGAGCGCGCCATGGACCTGGGCTTCCGGCTGGTGGAGCAGGATCCCTCGCGGTTGGTGACGTTCGCCATCACCCCCACCTTCGCGGCCACGGGCTTCGGCTACGTGGAGCGCGGCGACGCGATCGCCGGGTTCGACGGTGCGTTCCGCGCCAAGCGGTTCGTGGAGAAGCCCGACCGCGTGCGCGCGGAGGAATACCTGGCGAGCGGCGGATTCGGCTGGAACAGCGGCATGTTCGTCTTCAGCGCACGGACGGTGCTGGAGGCTCTCGAGCGCTTCAAGCCCGAGACGGCCGCGGGCATGCGCGAGATCCGCGCCGCCTGGGGCACGCCCGACGCGCGCGCCACGGTGGAGCGCATCTACCCGCAGCTGCCGAAGACCAGCGTGGACTACGCGCTGATGGAGCCCGCCGCCAAGGACCCTGCCCTGCGGGTGTGCGTGGTACCCATGAGCGTGGAGTGGCGCGACGTGGGCAGCTGGCCGAGCTACGGCGAGACGCTCTCCGTCGACGATGACGGCAACCGCACGAACGCGAAGGCCGTGCACCTCGGCAGCGCCGGCGTGCTTGCGCTGAGCGACGATCCTTCCCACGTGATCGCCACGGTCGGCCTGCAGGACGTGATCGTGGTGCGCACCAAGGACGCGACCCTGGTGGTGCGCGCGGACATGGCGGAGAAGGTCAAGGACATCGCCGCGCTGGTGCCGGAGGCGCTGCGCTGAACGCATGCGCTACCTCGCCGTCGACCTCGGTGCGAAGCGAACCGGCCTGGCCGCAGGCGATGACGTGCTGCGCATCGTGCAGCCGGTGGAGGTGCTGCAGGTGCCGCGCGGGCCGGCCCTGATGGACGCGCTGGCGAAGGCCGTGGACCGCCATGGCCCCGATGCGCTGGTGGTGGGGCTTCCCATCAACATGGACGGCACGGAAGGCGCGGCGGCGAAGGACGTGCGCGAGTTCGGCGCTGCGCTGGGTGCGCGGCTGAGGATCACGGTGCACTTCCACGACGAGCGGCTGTCGAGCTTCGAGGCCGACCAGCGGATGGCCCAGAGCGGGCGGACCCACCGCGAGAAGAAGGAACTGCGCGATGCCTTGGCCGCGTGCGCGATCCTCGAGGCGTACCTCGAGTCCGACCCGGCCTGACCGCCCCCGCGGGCGCGGATCAGAACGGGACGATGATTCCGATCTGGCCGCCGTACTGCTGCTGGTTCTCGAAGAGCATTCCGTTGAACTGGCAGAACGCGGTGATGCCGCTGTAGGACGCGAACTCGACGCCCAGCTCGAAGCTGCCGCCGAAGATCGTGTCCGGGCTTCCGTACACGCTGTAGCCGGGGATGGCGCTGTACGCGTTGGTGGAGGTGACGCCCCAGTCACCGACAGGTGCGTTGAGCGTGGCTGCCGCGCCCACGTACGGGCTCAGCACGTCGCGGCCCATGCGGATGCTCTGCATGTACCGCGTGCCGAGGCTCGGCTGCAGCAGGATCGCGGTCTGGCCGGAGACGTCCAGGTTGGCGCTGCCGGCGCCATCCTCGGTGTAGCCGTCCTGCGTGACGTACCCGGCCGAGAGGCCCAGGTGCGGCTGCAGGAACGCATCGCCGCCGAGCCGGGTGTTG
>JBIIJH010000213.1:0-3425 GCA_044233905.1 Phycisphaerales bacterium | reverse complement strand
CCCGCTCTTCCTCCTGTTCCGGAACCTGGGCTGGGTGGACACCATGCTCCCGCTCGTGGTGCCGGCATTCTTCGGCAGCGCGTACTTCATCTTCATGTACCGGCAGTTCATCGCGCAGGTGCCGGAGGCGCTCCTCGAAGCCGCGCGCCTCGACGGCCAGGGCTGGTTCGGCATCTGGTGGCACGTGATCCTGCCGCTCACGCGGCCCGTCACCGCCATCACCGCGGTGTTCACCTTCATCGGCTGCTGGAACGACTTCCTCTCCCCGCTCATCTACCTGCAGAGCGACGACCAGGCCACCCTGAGCGTCGCGCTCAACAGCTTCCGCAACCAGTTCGGCGGCATCAACAAGGTCAACCTGCTGATGGCCGCCAGCATCACCACCATGATTCCCTGCGTGCTGCTCTTCCTCGCAGCGCAGAAGCAGTTCATCGAGGGACTCGGCAAGGGAGCGGTCAAGGGCTGACGCCCGACGGAACACACATGGCAGCCATCGAACTCAACCAAGTCTCCAAGACCTACGCCGGCGACGTGAAGGCCGTGCGCGAGGCAACGCTCTCCTTCAAGGACGGCGAATTCATCGTGCTGGTCGGCCCCTCGGGCTGCGGCAAGAGCACCCTGCTGCGCATGGTGGCGGGGCTCGAGACCATCACCGGCGGCACCGTCTCCATCGGTGGGCGCGTGGTCAACGACCTGCCGCCCAAGGACCGCGACGTGGCCATGGTGTTCCAGAACTACGCGCTGTACCCGCACATGACGGTGCGCAGGAACATGGCGTTCGGCCTGCTTCGCCGCCGCGCGCACGGCGGGCTGGCGGGCATCCTGTTCCATGGCGCCGAGCGCCGGGCGGAGCTCGATGCCATCGACCGCAAGGTGCTCGACACCGCGCGCACGCTCGGCATCGAGGGCCTGCTCGAGCGCCTGCCGCGCGCACTCTCCGGCGGACAGCGCCAGCGCGTGGCGCTCGGACGTGCGCTGGTGCGCGACCCGCAGGTGTTCCTCTTCGACGAGCCGCTCTCCAACCTCGATGCGCGCCTGCGCATCGAGATGCGCGCCGAGATCCGCGAGCTGCACCGGCGCACGAAGGCCAGCATGGTCTATGTCACCCACGACCAGGAGGAGGCGATGACGCTCGCCGACCGCATGGTGGTGATGAAGTTCGGCGTGGTGCAGCAGTTCGGCACGCCCGCCGAGTGCTACGGTCGCCCGGCCAACCGATTCGTGGCGGGATTCGTGGGGACGCCGGTGATGAACTTCGTGGACGGGCGCGTGGAAGGCGGCACATTCATCTCGGCCGACCTGCGCCTGCCGCTCGCCACGGCGCGCTGGCCGCACATGCCGAGCGGTGCGGCCACGCTCGGCATCCGTCCGGACCATCTGCGCGTGGAACCGGGCACTGCCACCGGCAACGCCGTGCCCGCCGTCATCCGCGCCGTGGAACGGCTCGGCGACCGCACCGACGTGGTGCTGGCCGTCGGCAGTGCCCGCCTGACCGCGCGCGTGGAGAACGACGAGCGCCTGGCCGAAGGCGGCCCCGCGGGCGTCCGGATCGCCCTGGAGGCCGCGCACCTCTTCGCCCCGGGCGAGGATGGGGTGCGGCTGCCGGACGCGCTGGACGGGCGCTGAGGGCGCGCGCGGGCCGGCGGGGACGCCGGCGCGCTCCGTCACACACGCCGACGACTCAAAAACACCGCGGGCCCGGCAAGCGCCGGGCCCGCAGGAAGATTCACGCGGACGCTGACGTCAGGGGCAGGCGCCCCAGGCGCCGAGCATGGAGCCGAGGTCCGAGCCACCGACGACATTGTCGCCGTCGAGGTCGGCCGGGCAGGCGCCGCTGCACGCGCCCCACGCGCCGAGCATGGCGCCGAGGTCCGAGCCACCCACGACGTTGTCGCCGTCGAGGTCGGCCGGGCACGCCGGCGGCTGGCTGCCGCCACCGATCACCACGAACTGGTCACCCTCGAAGCTCGCCAGGTCAAAGCGGAGCGCCGCGGTGGAACCGCCGACGTAGCCGCCGGCGCCGTCGCCGCCGAGGTTGCCCTGGCCGGCCGGGAGCGCACCGATGAACTGGTTGGAGGCGTAGTCGTGACCGCCGCCGTTGACGAAAGCGCACACCTTGATGGGGCTCTTGCCGTCCCAGCCGAGGACCGAGGAGAGCGGGATGCGCATCTCCACGCCGGTGGTGACGCCGGCGCCGGAGGTGGAAGCACCACCGGTGCCGTCGACACCCAGGATATTGCTGTTGTCGATCGCCACCTGAAGCCCATAGGTGGTGTCATCGATGAGGATGTTGCCGGTCGTTGCATCGGTCACGCTGCTGCCGATGTACGCCCCGACGCCGCCGCCCTCCGTGAGGAGCTGCGCGAAGTTCGCGTAGAGCGTGAACGGATCGTTGCCGCCCGTGCACGTGAAGTAGAGGTCCGGCTCGAAGCCGGCATCGAACTTCAGGCCGGGGAGCGCGTTGACCGGGTCAGGGCCCATGCGGTTCAGGCCGTTGAAGTCGACATCGGCGTTGTCGCTGCGCAGGGCGTTCTGGCCACCGGGCTTGGCGTCGATGAAGACGTCCAGCTTGTTGAAGTTGCTCTCCAGGTTGCCGGCGATGACCAGGTAGAGGTAGCCACCCGCAACGTCGACGGTGCCGTAGATGGCATCGATCTCGCTGCCGTTGCAGGTGCCGCGAAGGCCATCGGTGGCGTTGCCGAAGCCGGTGCCGACCGCCTGGATGCCGGCGGGGACGCCGTACGCGGCCTCGGCGGTGCCGTCGATGGCAACCTGGGCGTGAGCAGAGGCGGACAGCAGAAGCGCGGACGACGCGATCAGAAAGGTCTTCATTTCTCAGGTGACTCCGTTGGGAAGTGCGATGATGCCCGCCGACGCGGGCTGAGAGACTCGGGATCTGCGTAGACCGGAAGCCTGCGCAAATCCACTGTAGAACCAGCACGCACGAAGTCCAAGACTTGTTTGCCGAGGGCACCCATTCCGTCACGAATTGTGAGCAAAATGAAGAGCAATGCCTGACTAATTCCGATAACAGCCACGCCCCGACAGGTCTTCCCTATCCTTCCGGCATGCCTCGCTTCCGATTGGTCGTCGCCTACGACGGCACCGACTTCCACGGCTGGCAGCGGCAGGAGCCGCCGGGATTGCCGGCGCTGCGAACCGTGCAGGGCGTGCTGGAGCAGGCAGTGGCCGTTGCGATCGGTACCCGCGTCCCGGTGATGGGCGCCAGCCGCACCGATGCCGGGGTGCATGCCATTGGACAGGTGGCGGCCTTCACCTCGGACACGCGCATCCCTATTGACCGACTGGCGATGGCCATCAACAGCCGCCTGCCCGACGACGTGCGCGTGCGGTCCGCGGAGCTGTCCTACCCGGGCTTCGACCCCATCTCCGACTGCGTCAGCAAGTGCTACCGCTACTCCATG
>JBIIJH010000212.1:0-3437 GCA_044233905.1 Phycisphaerales bacterium | reverse complement strand
CCGAGCTTCTCTCACTGCAGCAGCCGCTCTCCAGGCAGCCAGGCAGCGACCGTGCCGAGCATGACGAGATGCTCTTCATCATCATCCACCAGGTCTACGAGCTCTGGTTCCGCCAGCAGCTCCATGAGGGCGACCGGCTGGTGGATTGCCTGGTGCGCAACCAGGTGCCGGAGGCGGGTGCCACGCTCAAGCGCATGCTCACCATCCTGAAGACCATGGTGCAGCAGATCGACGTGCTGGAGACGATGACGCCGGTCTCGTTCCTCTCGTTCCGCAGCTTCCTTGCGAATTCAAGCGGTTTCCAGAGCGCGCAGTTCCGGGAGTTCGAGTTCCTGCTCGGCAACAAGAACCCGCGCATGATGGGGAACTATCCCGAGGGTTCGCCGGAGCGCACCACCATCGAACGGCGCTTCGGCGCACCGACGCTCTACGACGCGTTCGCCGCGTGGGTGGCGCAGCGCGGGTTCACGGTGCCGGCGGCGCTGCTTGGCCGCGACGTCACGCAGCTTCCGCAGGAGTGGCCCGAATTCCAGGAAACGCTCCTGGTGCTCTACCACGGCCACCCCACGGAACGCGGCATCTGCGAGCTCCTGGTGGACCTTGACGAAGGCATCCAGGAGTGGCGCTACCGCCACGTGAAGATGGTGGAGCGGACCATCGGCTTCAAGCAGGGGACGGGCGGGAGCCCCGGTGCCGCGTACCTGCGCACCACGCTCTTCAACCCGCTTTTCCCCGACCTCTGGGCCATCCGTACGCGCCTCTGAACCCGTGCCCCGCGGCGGTATCTTTGGCGGCATGAGCACTGCCAAGCCGACGGCGTCCGTGTCCCTCTCCACGTCCACCTGCTGCGGCAATGCCGGATGCGGCTGCAGTGGCGGTTCCAAGGGGAAGACCGCGTCGGTGGCCACGCAGGTCACGAGCGCCGATGCCAAGGTGCGCGCCATGAACCCGTTCGGCGACCCCACCGGCATGAACGCCGACGGCACCGTGGCGGCGGCCGTGGCGCTTGGGCAGTGGATCACCGAGAACCGGCACCTGATGAAGCCGCCGGTGGGCAACAAGTACCTCTACAGCGGCAAGGACTTCTTCGTGATGGTCATTGCGGGCCCCAACGCCCGCAACGACTTCCACATGACCAACAGCGAGGAGTTCTTCATCCAGCTGAAGGGCGACATCGTGGTGCGCATCCGCGATACGGACGGCATCAAGGACATGGTGGTGCGCGAGGGCGAGACGTTCTTCATCCCGCCCAACGTGCCCCACAGCCCGCAGCGTGGGCCGGACACGCTGGGCATGGTGATCGAGCGCCGCCGCCCCGAGACCGAGCCCGAGCACCTGATGTTCTTCTGCGAGAAGTGCGGCGAATTGGTGTACGACAAGGAGTTCGTCTGCGCGGACATCGTGCAGCACTTCGCGCACGCCATGGAGGAGTTCTGGGCGAACCCCGAGCTCTGCACCTGCAGGAAGTGCGGCACCCGGGTGAAGCGTCCGTACTGAGCGCGCATGCGCCCGCGCGGCGCGCCGGCGACCACCGATGATCGACATCCACACGCACATCCTTCCCGAGCGCTGGCCCGACCTCTGCGCCAAGTACGGCTATCCGGGCTGGGTGTCGATCGAGCACTGCGCCACGTGCCGCGCCCGCCTGTGGAAGGACGGGAAGATGTTCCGCGAGGTGCAGTCCAACTGCTGGGACCCTGCGGCGCGCGTGGCCGACTGCGATGCCGCCGGCGTTCGCGTCCAGGCGCTGAGCACGGTGCCGGTGATGTTCAGCTACTGGGCCAAGGCGCAGGACGCCGCGGACCTCGCGGCCACGCTCAACGATCACGTGGCCGGCGTGGTGCGCGCGTGGCCCGACCGCTTCGTGGGGCTCGGGACGCTGCCGATGCAGGACGCGAAGCTCGCCATCCGCGAGCTCGAGCGATGCGTCGGTGCACTCGGGATGCCGGGCGTGCAGATCGGCTCCAACGTCAACGGCGCCAACCTCGACGACCCCGCGGTGGTGGAAGTGCTTGCCGCCGCGGCCGAGCTGGGCGCGTGCGTGTTCGTGCATCCGTGGGAGATGTTCGGCGCGGAGCGCATGGCGCGGCACTGGTTCCCGTGGCTCGTGGGCATGCCGGCGGAGACGGCGCTCGCGGTGGGCAGCGTGTGCTTCGGCGGCGTGATGGAGCGGCTGCCCACCCTGCGCATCGCGTTTGCGCACGGCGGCGGCGCGGCGCCCATGACCATCGGTCGCTGGGAGCACGGCTTCCGCGAGCGTCCCGACCTCTGCCAGACGGCCACCACGGAGTCGCCGCGCGAGTCCATCAAGCGCGTATGGTTCGATTCGCTGGTGCACGATCCCGAGGCGCTCCGGCTCCTCCTTTCCGTGGCAGGGAAGGGGAAGGTGGCACTCGGCACCGACTACCCGTTCCCGCTCGGCGAACTCTCGCCGGGCGCAGTGGTGCGCAACGCACCGTGGCTCGATGCGGAGACGCGCGCGAGCATCCTGCACGGCTCCGCCTCGGCATTCCTCGGCCCGCGCGCGGCGCATGCGGTGCGCACGGCGGCCGCTGTCCAAGTTTCCCCGCACGTCGACGCACGCACATGAACACGCACGCTTCACACATCACGCAGCCGGCCGCCTCGGGCGCGGGCGCGCATGCGCACCTGGACACCTCCGCGGAGCACGCGGCGCGCCTCGATGCCGCCGACCCGCTGCGCTCGTTGCGGGACGAGTTCGAGCACCCGTTCGGCGAGGACGGTCGTCCGCTCACGTATCTCTGCGGCAATTCGCTCGGCCTCATGCCGCGTGCGGCGCGCGCGCTGGTAAACGAGGAGCTGGACGATTGGTCGCGGCTGGCGGTGGAGGGGCATCTGCTTTCCCGTCGCCCGTGGGTTGATTTCCACGAGCATTTCCGCCACCTGGGCGCGCGCCTGGTGGGGGCGCAGCCCGGTGAGGTGGTGATGATGAACTCGCTCACCGTCAACCTTCACCTGATGATGGTGAGCTTCTGGCGGCCGGAAGGGAATCGGACCAAGATCCTGATGGAGCGCGGCGCGTTCCCAAGCGATACCTACGCGGTGCATTCGCACGTGCACGCGCGCGGGCTTGACCCGGCGAAGCACGTCATCGAGATCGGCCCGCGCAGCGGCGAGGCGTTGATCCGCGAGGAAGACATCCTGGATGCCATCCGCGAGGCGGGCGACACGCTGGCCCTCGTGATGATCGGCGGCGTGAACTACGCCACGGGGCAGGCGTTCGGCATCGAGCGCATCACCGCGGCGGCGCATGCGGTGGGCGCGCTGGCGGGGTGGGACCTCGCGCACTGGGCGGGCAACCTGCCGGCGCGACTCCACGACTGGAACGTGGATTTCGCGTGCTGGTGCTCGTACAAGTACCTGAATGCAGGCCCGGGAGCGGTGGCCGGGTGCTTCGTGCATGAGCGGCACGGGAA
>JBIIJH010000088.1:0-10541 GCA_044233905.1 Phycisphaerales bacterium | reverse complement strand
ATGCGCCCGTCCGTCACGCCACGTCAGCCAAGCCCAGTGCTCCGCCGTAGGAATGCATCAACTTTCGACGCAGGAGCCGATGCTCGGGCGCGGACAGGTCGGCGTCGCGGTCGATCCAGTCCTTGGCGTCCCGACGCGCCAGCCGCAGCAGGTCGAGGTCGGTGGACAGGTCCGCCACCTTGAAGGGCGGCAGGCCCGCCTGGCGGCTGCCGAACAGCTCGCCGGGCCCGCGGATCGCCAGGTCGAGCTCGGCGATCTCGAAGCCGTCGTCGGTGCCGCCGATCGCTTCCAGACGCTTGGTGGCGTCGTCGGTGATCGGGTCGCCGATGAAGACGCAGAGGCTCTTGCGCGTGCCGCGGCCGACGCGCCCGCGCAGCTGGTGGAGCTGCGCCAGGCCGAAGCGGTCCGCGTGCTCCACCACCATGATGGAGGCGTTCGGAACGTCGACGCCCACCTCGATCACCACCGTGGCCACCAGCACATCGAGCTCCGCGCGGCGGAACCTGTCCATGGTGGCTTCGCGCACCTCGCGATCCATCTGCCCGTGCACCACGCCCACGCGCAGCCCGGCAAAGACGCCTGCCGCCAGCGTGCGCGCCGTGCCTTCGGCATCCTTCAGTCCGGTGGCGCTCTCCTCCACCGCGGGCACCACCACGTAGCACTGCTCGCCGCCGTCGATGCGCGAGCGCACGAACCGGTAGACGTCCGCTTCCTTGTCGCGCCCCACCACGCGGGTGGTGATCGGCTGCCGTCCCGCGGGGCGCGAGCGGATCACCGAGACGTCGAGGTCGCCGAAGACGGTGAGCGACAGCGTGCGCGGGATCGGCGTGGCGGTCATCACCAGGATGTGCGGCACTTCGCCGGTCGCGGCTGCCACCTTGCTGCGCATGGCGGCGCGCTGCTCGACGCCGAAGCGGTGCTGCTCGTCGATCACGGCGAGCGACAGGTTGCGAAACACCGCGCCATCAAGCAGGAGGGCATGCGTTCCCACTGCGATCTGGCTCTCGCCCGAGGCGAGCCGCGCGAGCGCCGCACGCCGCGCCGCGGCAGTGAGGCTGCCGGTCAGCAGCTCGACGCGCACGTCGCTTCCGGCCAGGAATCGCCCGATCGACACGCCGTGCTGCTCGGCCAGGAGTTCGGTGGGTGCCACGATCGCCGCCTGCCCGCCGGCTGCCACCGCGGCCAGCATCCCGTAGAGCGCCACCGCCGTCTTGCCGCTGCCCACGTCACCCTGCAGCAGGCGGTTCATCGGGATGGTGCCGGCCAGGTCCGCGGCAATCTCGCCGCACGCCCGGGTCTGCTCGTCGGTGAAGGTGAACGGGAAGCGCGCTCGGATGCGTGCGTCGATCGCCTCGGTCATGGCGATGGCCGGCGCGCGTGCGCCCTCGCGCATCTGCCTCTTCTTCATCATGACGCCAAGCTGCAGGAGAAGCAGTTCCTCGAACGCGAGCCGCCGCCGCGCCTCGCGCTGCTCGTCGACGCTGGCGGGTGCATGCATCCGCCGGTAGCACTCCGAGAGCGGGGGCAGGGCGCGCGACGCCCGGTACTCCGCGGGAAGCGGGTCTTCCACGGACGGCATGAGTGGCGCCAGCACCGCCGTCACCGCGCGCTCGATCTGGCTCGAAAGGAGCTCCTCGCTCGCGGGATAGATCGGTCGCAGTCGCTCGCTGCGCGGCGCGGCTTCCACCGGGCCTTCCGGCTCCCACTTGGGGTTTGCCAGCTCCAGGTACTTGCCGCGCAGCTTGGCCTGGCCCTGGATGATGCCGCGCGCGCCGGGGTGGAGCTTCTGGCGCATCCACGGGGCGTTGAACCAGACGGCGCGCACGGTGCCGGTGTCGTCCTCGAAGGTGGCCTCGGTGCGGGGCTTCGGTCGCGGGATGTGCCGCACCGACGCCACCTCCACCCGCAGCGCAGCCACCGGCGATTCGCCGCGCTCGCAGAGGTCCGTGAGGTCCGCGACGGTCCGTTCGCCGCGTTCATGCTCGTAGCGCATCGGGAAGTGCCGGAGCAGGTCACCCGCGGTGGCGATCCCCAGGTGCCGGAACGCCGGACCCGTCCGCGGCCCGATGCCGGGCAGCGCCTCGATCGGCGTCGATGGACGAAGTTCCGCGTGCTGCATGATGCTCCCTGCGCGGGCGTATCGTAGCCATCGTGGCACGGCGACCCTTCGATCCATCGCTTGCGCGCGGCGGCCTGTTCGATGCCCCCGGCGAGTCGGCACCGCTCTCGGTGTCGCAGGCGTCCGAGCGCATCCTGCGCGCGGTGGAAGGGATCGGCCGCGTCCGCGTGGTGGGCGAGGTCTCGAACTTCAGCAGCCCGCGCCACTGGTACTTCACGCTGAAGGACGACGAGAGCCAGATCGGCTGCGTCATGTGGGCATCGCGCACGTCGTCGGTGGGCTTCGTGCCCGCCACCGGCATGGAAGTGATCGTCACCGGCACCATCACGCACTACGGCAAGGGCGGCCGCACGCAGATCGACGTCCAGTCCATGGAGCGCCGCGGCGAGGGCCTGCTGCAGGCGCGCTACGAGGCGCTGCGCCGTGAGCTTGACGAGAAGGGCTGGTTCCGCGCCGAACGCCGTCGCCCGTTGCCCGCCTTCCCGCGCCGCGTGGCGGTGATCACCAGCTTCCAGGCGGATGCGCTGCAGGACGTCCTGAAGACCGCGCGGATACGCGCGCCGTTCGTCGACATCCTGGTGGTGGGCGTGCCGGTGCAGGGCGAGGCCGCGGCCCCGGCCGTGGCGCAGGCCATCGCCGCGGTCGACCGGCGCGCCGACGAACTCGGCATCGACGCCATGATCGTCACCCGCGGCGGCGGAAGCATCGAGGATCTCTGGGCTTTCAACGAGCGCATCGTGGCAGAGGCCGTGTTCAACGCCAAGACGCCCGTCATCAGCGCCATCGGGCACGAGTCGGACGTCACCATCATCGATTTCGTCGCCGACCACCGCGCCTCCACTCCCACGCAGGCGGTCATGGAGCTCTTCCCCGATCGCCAGGCGGAGGGCGAGCAGGTGGATTCGCTTTCCGGCCGGATGAACCGCAGCGCGCGTCGCCGCGTGGAGGATGCGCGTCGGCACCTTTCCATGCTGGCCCGACATCCGCTGTTCCGCTCGCCGCGCGCGCCGATCGACCTGCGTCGCGCGGACCTCGGTCGCCTGGCCGTCCGCCTGGCGGGCGGCACCCGCGCCACGCACGCCGCCGCGCGGCATCGCCTGGCCGATGCGTGCGCCCGGTTCGAACGCCACCGACCGGCCATTCGCCAGGCGGCCGCACGCGAGCGCCTGCATTCGTTCGAAGCGCGCCTTCATTCGGCGGCCCGTCGCACGCTTGCGGACCTCCGCGGCCAGCTGTCCTCCGCCGATCGCCAGCTCCGCCTCCTTGGCCCGGGCGAAACCCTCGCGCGCGGGTGGTCGCTCACGTTTGCCGCAGACGGCAGCCTCCTCCGCCGCGCGGCCGATGCCAGCGCCGGACAGGAACTTCGCACGCAGTTCGCCGACGGGTCCGTTCGTTCACGTGTCGAGCCCGCGGCGGACACGCCTTCCGGCACGCTCTTTGGCCCGCACGGCGGGTAGTCTTCGAAAGTTCCCTCATGAGCAAGCAGCCACGCAAGTCCACGCCCAAGCCCGCCGATCCCGCGCTCGACGCGGAGGTGGCCGCCCTCAGCTACGAGGAGGCGATCGAGGAGCTCGAGTCCATCATCGAGCGCATGGAGAAGGGCGAGACCGCGCTCGAGGACAGCCTGCGCGAGTACGCGCGCGGCGACGCGCTCGTGCGCCGCTGCCGCCAGGTGCTCGACCAGGCCGAGCAGCGCATCGAGTCGATCTCCGGACAGAAGCTCGACGCCGGTGCTTCGCCCGATGACGGCGAGGCGCCGTTCTGACCGTGCCTGCTGCCACCGCAATGCCTGCGGCCGCCGCAATGCCCGCTGCCGCTGCCATGGTTGCCAGCGCCGACTGGACCGATTTCACGATCGCGCTCCCCACGATCATCAACCTGGTGTTCATGTTCGCCTTCGGCGCCTGCGCCGGGAGCTTCATCCACGTGGTGGCGTACCGGATGCCCGCGGGGCTGAGCGTGATCTCTCCGCCGTCGCGCTGCCCGGTCTGCGGCTTCCGGCTGCCCTGGTACCAGAACATGCCGATCATCGGCTACCTCACGCTGCGCGGACGCTGCTCGGCGTGCAAGGCGCATATCCCGGTCCGCTACCTCCTGAGCGAACTCGCCCTGGGGCTGCTCTTCGCCGGCATCTACGCCGTGCTCTTCCTGCCGGGGGCGGCCGATTTCTGGTTCCCGGTGGGCGAGGGCTGGTGGCGCGCGCAGGGCGCCGTCCGTGCCTTGCCGGCGCTCTTCGTGGTGCTCTGGGCCACCGGTGCGCTCGTCGCCATGACGATCTGCGATGCACGCACCTTCCTCATTCCGGTGGCGATCCCCGGTTGGGCGTCCGTCGTTGCATTCATCGGCTGGCCGATCGTCGCGATCGTGTCGCTCGACGTGGGCCTGCCGTTCCCGGTGTCCGTGCCGTCATGGCCTGTCGGATGCGCGGCGGTCGGCGCCATGGGCGGGTTGGCCATTGCCCGGATGCTCCTTGCTGCGGGCGTGCTGCCCCGATCCTTCGAGGACTGGGACCAGTTCGCTGCCGATGAAGGCGATGTCTTCGCCGACTACCCCTACGCACGCCGCGAGATGATGAAGGAGATTGCCTTCGTCGGTCCAGCGGTCCTGTTCGGCGCGGTGGGTTGGGCGGTTGGCCAATGGCTGGGTGCGCCGGTGGAGCCGTGGCCCGCGGGCAGCGCGCTGATGGCCTGCGCCACCGGTTTCGTGATCGGCGGCGCCATCGTCTGGGCGTTGCGCATCGTCGCCTCGCTGCTCCTCGATACCGAAGCGCTCGGGCTTGGCGACGTCCACCTGATGGCCTGCGTCGGCGCCGCGTTCGGCTGGCGCGTGGCCGTGGTTGGATTCGTGGTGGCGCCGTTCATCGGCCTGGCCTGGTGGGTTGGCAATCTCTTCCGCCGCGCCCCGATGCGCATGCCCTTCGGTCCGTCGCTTGCCGTCGGTTCCCTCTCGGCGTTCCTCCTGAAGCCGGTGCTTGCCACGGCGGTCGCCGGCGGGCTCTCCGCCATGGCCGTGCTTGCCTCCAACGCGCGGCTCCAGCCGGGCGGGGCGCTTGCGCTTTCCGCGGTGCTGGCCCTCGGGGCGGCGGGGTTTGCCCGCGTGGCTCGCTGGACCGGTGGCGGCGCGGCAGCGGCGTCCATCGTGCTCATGGTGGCCTCGGTGGTCGGCTGGATCCTCGCACTCCCGGTGCGGGTTGGCATGGGCGTCGCCGTTGGGGTGCTGCTGATCGTCTGCTGCGCCGTCGGAAGCGCTGTTTCCGGGGCCGTGCTTGAGGAAATGCCTGGCCCCCGGACTGCGCTTTCCCGCATCCTGCGGCTCCTTGCCTTCGTGGTGGCAGTGGTGGCGGTATTCATCCTCGTCGTCCGGCCCGTCGGTGCAGGCTGACGCGGGAATTCAATAAAAAAGCCTTCCAAGCCCTTTACAGGGCCTTCCCGTCCGGGTTGAATGCCCGTGCCCCGCAAGGATGCGTGGCCTGACGCAAGGCGTCGGTTGCAGTCGCGAACCACGTGAAAGGACTCTCAGAATGATCACGACCCGCATGCTGGCGCTGCCGGCCGTCGCCTTGGTGGCGATCCTCGCAGGATGCAATGACAAGCAGAAGGCCGCGCAGGCCGACCTCCTCAACCAGAACGAGGAGCTCACCAAGCAGCTCGATGAAGGCAAGGACAAGCTGAACGCCATGGGCGAGCAGCTTGCGCGCGTGCAGCAGCAGGCCAACGATCTGCAGTCGCAGCTCGAGGCGTGCAACCAGCGCGCCGGCGCGCCGGCTCCCGCCGAGGTCGCGACCGTTGCCGATGCCAAGGACTTCCAGGGCATCGAAGGCGTCGAAGCCACCGTGCAGGACGGCGACATCCACCTGACCATCGCCAACAGCCTGCTGTTCGACTCCGGCAAGACGTCGCTCAAGGACTCTTCCAAGAAGTCGCTCGACAAGGTTGCCTCCACCATCCGCGAGAAGTACGGCGAGCGCGAGATCATCGTGGTCGGCTACACCGACTCCGATCCGATCCGCAAGAGCACGTACACCTCCAACTACCACCTCGGCTTCGAGCGCGCCTACTCGGTGCGTGGCTACCTCGACCACAAGGGCGTGACCGGTTCGCACATGGGCCTCATGAGCTTTGGCCCGGACCGTCCGGACGGGACCAAGGAGAAGAGCCGCCGCGTGGAAGTCATCGTGACCTCCAAGTCCTCGGCCACCGAAGGCGAGGCCACCGCGAGCATCGAGTCGCCCCGCAACGCGCCGGAAGCCGCGGACCGCGTGTCCGCGTCGAAGACCAAGTCATCGACCGGTTCGAGCCGCAGCTCGACCGCGAAGTCCTCGGGTTCGACGTCGTCTGTCCGGGCGGCATCCTCCGGTCGCACGAGTGCGTCGAAGCCCGCCACGGCACCGAAGCCGACCGGCAAGTGATCTGCGCGGGCCCGCGCCCGCAGCATGCAGCAACCTCCCGGAGCCCGGCCTCGTGCCGGGCTCCGTCGTTTCCTGCCCGACTGCGCGTACGATCGCTTCAACCATGGACGGCACCTCCGGCATGCATCCGCCACGCGTGGCTTACGACCGAGTGCCCATCCACCGCGGCAGCGTGTTCGCCGTCGAGCGCGTCTCGTTCCGTGACGACGCGGGGCGCGAGATCGTGCGCGACATCGTGCGTCACCCCGGTGCGGTCACCGTCATCCCGGTCCTCGAAGACGGCCGGCTGGTGATGATCCGCAACTGGCGCGTGGCGGTCGGTGCCTGGCTCGACGAGTTCTGCGCGGGCAAGCTCGAGCCCGGCGAGGATCCCGCGCTGGCAGCGGCGCGCGAGCTCGAGGAAGAGACCGGGCATTCCGCATCCTCCATCCGCCACGTCGGCACGTTCTTCACGAGCCCCGGCTTTGCGGACGAGCGCATGCACGTCTTCGAGGCCCGCGGCCTGGTGCCGGTGCCGCAGCGCCTGGAGGTCGGCGAGCAGATCGAGGTCGTGCTGCGCACCGAGGCGGAGCTCGAGGCCATGGTCCGCAGCGGCACGATGGTGGATGGCAAGACGATCGGTGCGTTCACGCTGTGGAAGCTCGGCGCCGGCGGGGGCAGGGCATGACCTGGGAGCGGAGCGATCCTGCACCGGCGAATCCGCTGGCGTGGTCCGTTCCGTTCATCGGGCTGGCGGGCATCCGCCTCCGTCTTCACTTCACGTTCCTCGCCTACGCGCTGGTGGTGCTGCTGCGAGGCGCGTTCGGCCCGCCCGGGCAGTCCGCGGTCCATGGCGCGGAACGTGTGGCCATTGCGGTGGCAGCACTCCTCTTCCTGGTCTGCGTGCGTGAGTGGGTGCGCGCGCTGGTCGTGCGCGCGGCCGGCGGCAGCGCCGATGAGGTGGTGCTCTGGCCGCTTGGAAGCATCCAGGGAATCGACCCTGCGCCCGGGTTCATGCCTGCGTTGCTGGCAGCGTTGGTGGGAAGTGCCGTGTCCGCTTTCCTCCTGGCGGCCAACGGCATCGCCATCGGGCTGGTGACCGGCGAGTGGCTCGGTGGGGCGCTCCCGGACCCGTTCTCCGCGGAGTGGCTTGCCAATCCGCATCCGTGGTGGCTGGACACGCTCTGGCTGGTGCAGTGGACGGGTGTGCAGCTCGCCCTGCTGGCGCTTCTCCCCATGCTCCCGCTTGACGGCGGCCGGGTGATGGAAGCCTTCATCCTCCGTCGCCGCGGCGAGTTCGACACGCCCCGCATCGCTGCGTCCGCGACGCTTGCCGTGGCGGCGGCCGCCGGTCTGGCGGCCATCGTCCGCGACCTTTCCACGCTGATGACGGTGGCCATCGCCTGCGCCGGGTACGCGGCATTCACGCTCTGGCGGCTGCGCGCGGGTGACTCCGTGGCGGCAGCGCGCCCGACCTGGATGCCGGCACCTGCGGACGATGCCGCGGATCGCGAGGCGGAGGCCGCACGTGCCAAGGCGGAGCGCGCGCGCCAGGCGCTGGCCGACGAGGACCGCGCCATGGACCAGGTGCTCGAGAAGATCGCCCGCGAGGGTGCCGAGCGCCTGAGCGATGCCGAACGCGCCATCCTGGCGCGCGCTACCGAACGGCGCCGCAACGGCGGACGCTGACTCCCACGGAACCACGGCGCTTTCCGATATCGTTCGACTCCTCACATGGGAATCCACGACCGCACGTACTACCGATCCGATGCGCGCACGCCGCCGCGCCATGCCGCCTCGCCGGGGTGGTCCGTCACCACGTGGATCATCGCCGTCTGCGTGGCGGTGTTCGTGATCGACGGATTCCTGAAGCCGACCGCGGAGCCGGTGCGCAGCAACCTGCTCGAAGGCGTGTCTGCGGAACAGATGCGCAAGCTCGATCGTCGGGAATTCCAGTTCACCGCCCCCGAGGCCACCGGCGGCGGCACCGGCAGGGGAGTCGCGGTCCTCGGCGGAAACAACCCGGTGGCCACGGTGGACTACCGCTTCGAGCGTCCGCTGACGCGCCTTGGCTACTTCTCCACCGCGCGTGCCGTCTACGGCTCCGATCCCATCCTCGGCATCAGCGGCTTCGAGGTGTGGCGCTTCCTCACGTTCCAGTTCCTGCACGCCAACCTGAACCACATCCTCTTCAACATGATGACGCTGTTCTTCTTCGGAGGAATGGTGGAGCAGTTCCTGGGGTCGAAGCGATTCCTGGCGTTCTATCTGCTGTGCGGCATCTCGGGCGGGTTGATGTACCTGCTGCTCAACGGCTTGGCCATCGGCGGGCAGGCGGCCTTCGGGCCGGGCTTCCATCTCCCGGGGCTCCTCTTCAACGACTCGGACACCATGCTCGTCGGCGCCTCCGCCGGCGTGTTCGGCGTGATCATGGCGGCCGCGTACCTCGCGCCCAACGCCACCGTGCTCCTCTTCTTCGTCATCCCGATGCGCCTGGCGACGCTCGCCTACGGCCTGCTCGGCTTCGCGCTGCTGGCGGTGATCTTCGGATGGGCCAACGCCGGCGGCGAGGCGGCGCACATCGGCGGTGCGCTTGCCGGCTTCTGGCTGGTGCGCAATCCCGCGCACCTGCACGGGTTCTTCGACTTCTTCGGCCAGTACGACCCCACCAGCCGCGTGGCGCGTGCCCGCGTGGCCGCCCGCCGCGGCACCGTGCAGGGCGGCTCCACCAGCGCGGAGGTCAACCGAATCCTCGACAAGATCTCCGCCAACGGCCTCCACTCGCTGACGGAAGCCGAGAAGCGCATCCTCCGCGAGGCCAGCCGGAAATCGCAGTGAGTGCGCTGCGCTTCCAGATCCTCGCGCGCACCGCATCGAACCGCGCGCGCCTCGGCCGCGTGACCACCCCGCACGGCTCCTTCGACACGCCGGCCTTCATGCCGGTGGCGACCGCCGCCGCGATGAAGGGGCTCACGCCCATGCAGATCCGCGGCACGGGCAGCCAGATCATCCTCAACAACGCCTACCACCTCTTCCTTCGCCTGGGCGGCGATCGGCTGGAGCGCTTCGGCGGCACGCATCGCTTCATGCGCTGGGATGGCCCCATCCTGACCGACAGCGGCGGCTACCAGGCGTACAGCATGAGTGACACCGCCGTGCTGGGCGAAGACGGCGTCACGTTCCGCAGCTTCATCGATGGCTCCAAGGTGCACCTCGGGCCCGAGTCGAGCATGCGGGTCCAGAACCAGATCGGCGCCGACATCATCATGGCGTTCGATGACTGCGCCCCGGCGGCCCTGCCGGAGGAGGGCGCCGACGAACGCCGCCTGGCCCGCACCCGACGCATCGAGGACCACGCCCGCCGGCTCGAGGAAGCCCACGAGCGCACCCTCCGCTGGCTTGACCGCTGCGTCCGGGCCCACGCGCGGCCCCAGGACCAGGCGCTCTTCGGCATCGTGCAGGGCGCCACCGACCTGGACCTTCGCCGCCGTTCCGTGGAGGGGGTCTGCTCCCATGACCTGCCCGGCTTCGCCATCGGCGGGGTGGCGGTCGGGGAGGGCACCGACGCCATCCGCAAGGTGGTGGAGTTCACGGCGCCCCTCCTGCCGGAAGCCAAGCCCCGGTACCTCATGGGGGTGGGCTATGAACGCGACATCGTCATGGCCGTGGCAGCCGGGGTGGACATGTTCGACTGCGTCCTCCCCACCCGCAACGGCCGGAACGCAAATGCCTTCACGCGCAACGGCTCCATTCGCCTGCGGAATGCCCGGTTCGCCGACGACCACGCCCCCATCGACCCCTCCTGCGACTGCGAGGCGTGCGCCGGCGGCTTCAGCCGGGCCTACCTCCGGCACCTGTTCACCGCCGAGGAGATGTTGGGGCCAACATTGGTGAGTGTCCATAACATCAGGCACTTCCAACGGCTTATGATGGACATCCGGACCGCCATTCGTGAAGATGCGTGGTCTTGGCTCCTTGGCTCGTGGCCGTGTATCGGCGCCGGGCGGGAGCAGCCAGAGACCGACGAGCAACCAT
>JBIIJH010000087.1:0-10613 GCA_044233905.1 Phycisphaerales bacterium | reverse complement strand
GCTCGCGTCCGTGTGGATGTTCGCGCGCACGTTCGTGGTGATGGCGCTTTCGCAGGTCACGTTCTGGCACGCGCGCTGGTCCACGCTGGCCGTGGCGGTGGCGCTCCTGGCCGGTGGATTCGCCCTCACCATCATGGCCACCAGCGCCACCATGGCGTTCGTCGGCCTCGCGATGTTCGGCGCCGGGCACGGCACCATCTACTACGCCGGCATCTACTACGCCATGGCCGTGGGCGGCGCGGAAGTGGACGCGGGCGGGCGCTTCGAGGCGCTCATCGGCCTCGGCTATGTGATCGGGCCGCTTGCGGTGATGTTCTGCGACGAATCGAAGGGCCAGCTGGTGGGTGCCACCTGGGCAGCGGCGATGCTCGGACTGCTGCCGGCCCTCGCGCCGTGGTTTGCCTGGCGCCGACGGCAGGCGACGCTTGCGGGGGTGGCGGCATGACACTCACGCTCTGCATCCTGGGCGCGCTGATCGTCCTGAACGCCTGCGTGGCGGCCTCCGAGCTGGCGGTGATGACCGCGCGCCCGGCACGGCTCCAGGCGATGGTGTCGCGCGGAAACCGCGGCGCCCGCAATGCGCTGAAGCTGCACCGCGAGTCTTCCAAGCTACTGTCCACGGTGCAGTTGATCATGACGATGACCGCCATCGTCGAAGGCGCCTACGGCGAGCGCGAGCTCTCGCACCACATGGAGGCCTGGCTGCAGCAGTGGCCGGCGCTGGCGCCCCATGCGGAACTCATTGCGTTCGTCTCGGTGATCACCGGGCTCTCGTACTTCCTCCTGGTCTTCGGTGAACTGGTGCCGAAGCAGCTGGGCATCGCGTATCCCGAGCAGATCGCGTCGGTCACTGCCACGCCGATCCTCTGGGTGGCGCGCGTGGCCGTGGTTCCGGTGCGGATCCTGACCGGATCAACCGATGCGATCATGCGGCTCCTGGGCATCCGCGCGCGCAGCGAGGATGTCAGCGAGGAAGACGTGAAGGCCATGGTGGCGCAGGCGGCAAGCTCCGGCGTGTTCGACCCGATGGAGCACCGCATCTTCGAGCGCGCACTCCGCGTCGGCGACATGACCGCCAAGAGCCTGATGGTGCCGCGAGGGCAGATCACCTGGATCGACGGCACGATGCCGGCGGAAGACGTCCGTGTCCTCATCGGCACGGCGCCCTTCAGCCATTTCCCGGTGTGCCAGGGATCCATCGACCGCCTGGAGGGCGTGGTGCACGTCAAGGACCTTATCTCCTACGGCCTGCTGGCAGGTGCGGATTTCCAGGTGTCCACGGTGATGCAGGCGCCGGTCTACGTGCCGGACTCGATGCCGGCCCTCAAGCTGCTGCAGCTCTTCCAGTCGAACCGCACGCGCATCGCCTTCGTGGTGGACGAGCATGGTGGCCTCGAGGGCCTGGTGACCGCCAACGACGTGGTGCAGGCGCTGCTCGGAGACATGGGTCGCGTGGGCGAGGACGAGCAGCCGCACGCCACCCGTCGCGAGGACGGCTCGTGGCTCCTCGACGGCCGGCTGCCGATGCCGGACGTGCTCGCGACGCTCGGCCTCGATGCGGACGCCGCCGACGAACTGCCGGACGTGGCCACGGCCGCAGGCCTGGTGACCGCGCTGCTCGGCGACCTTCCCTCCACCGGCGACCGCGCCCGCTGGTGCGGATGGACCTTCGAGGTGGTGGACCTCGATGGCCGCCGGATCGACAAGATCATGGTGACGCCCACGGCATCCGCCAGCAACTCGAAGTGGTGACCAGCCCGATCAGTCCGGGCCAGTAGCCGCGCCGGTCTTGGCGCTGACCGTGGCAAGCGCCGCCAGCGCCGCCTCGCGCGCCTTCACGTGGTTCACGATCGGGTGCGGATAGTCCTCGCCCAGCGTCACGCCCGCCATCGAGAGGGCAAGCGGCGGCGCGTCCCACGGCGCGTGGATGTGCTCCGCGTGGACGCGCGCGAGTTCGGGCACCCAGCGACGGATGTAGTCACCGGCCGCGTCGAACTTCTCTCCCTGCGTCACCGGGTTGAAGATGCGGAAGTACGGGGCCGCATCCGCGCCGCACCCGCCCGCCCACTGCCACCCGAGCGTATTGCTCGCCAGGTCGGCGTCCAGCAACGTATCCCAGAACCAGCGCGCGCCGTGCTTCCAGTCCATGAGGAGGTGCTTCACCAGGAAGCTGGCCACCACCATGCGGACGCGGTTGTGCATGGTGCCCGTGTGCCAAAGCTGGCGCATGCCGGCATCGACGAACGGATACCCGGTGCGCCCGCGCTGCCACGCGCGGAGCTTGGCGGCGTCCTCGCGCCACGGGAACTTCCGGAACTCCATGCGAAGCGGATCGTCCGACGTACGCGGGAAGTTCGCCAGGACGTGCGCCGCGAATTCGCGCCACCCGAGTTCGGCGCGGAACTTCTCGGCGTTGGCGATGAACGACGAACCCTTGCCGCGCATCGCCTCCTGCGCGGCGTGCCACGCCACGCGCGGGCCCACCTCGCCGAAGTGGAGGTGCGCCGCAAGCATGGACGTGCCGCGCACACCCGGAATGTCGCGCTGTTCCGAGTACTGGCCGATGGGCCCTGCAACGAACGCCTGCAGGCGCTCGCGACCGCCCGCCTCGCCCGGCGTCCAGCATGACGCAAAGCCCGCATCCCACGGAATGGTCGGCAGGAGCGCGAGCGAATCGATCGTGACGCCCGTCGGCCATGTGGCCGGCGCAGGAATCCGCGCGGGTGCCGGACGCGGCGCACCGGGCGCCGGGCGCGCCAGGCAGCAACGCCAGAAGGGCGTGAAGACCTTGTACGCGGTGCCGGTCTGGGAGCGGATCTCGAAGGGGTCGAAGAGGAGGTTCGAGCCCGTTCGGGTGAAGACCAGCTTTGCCCGGGTCAGCGCATCGGCCACGCGCTCCTCGTCCGCCATGGCGGCCGGTTCGTAGCGACGCGAGCACGTCACCTGCGTGGCGCCGCATGCCATGGCAACGGCCGCGAGTTCGACCGCCGGATCGCCTGAACGGACCACGAGCCGCGAACCCCGCGACTCCAGGTCGGCTGCAAGGGCCCGGAGCGAGCGATCCAGCCACCACTGCTGCGCGCCGCCCATCGGCCAGCCGCCCTCGCCCGCCGGATTCCAGACATAGACCGGCACCACCGCACCACGCGCGCACGCTTCGAGCAGCGCATCGTGGTCGGAGGTTCGGAGATCCTGGCGATACCAGAGGACGGTCGTCATGGGCAAGTGCTCGTGATCACTGGAAGTTGCCGGTCTCGAAGCGGAACGCATCCGACAGGCCCGGGAGCGCCCATGCAAAGCCAAGCTCCTGCAGCCGCGCGGGACGGACGTACGCGCCCTCGAGGAGCAGCCGCTCGCCCATTTCGCCGAACATCGTCTTCACGGCAAGGGCCGGAAGCGGAGCGACCGCCGGACGACCGAGCACCTCCGCAAGCGCGCGTCCGAAGTCGCGGTTGGACACGGGCTGCGGCGCCACGGCGTTGACTGGCCCGCGCACGTCCGTGCTCATCACGAAACGCAGCACGCCCAGCAGGTCATCGAGGTCAATCCAGCTCATCCCCTGTGTGCCGTCGCCCACGGATCCGCCGAGTCCCATGCGGAACGGCGGCAGGAGCTTCGCGAGCGCCCCACCGCGCGCACTCACCACGATGCCGATGCGCACGTTCACCACGCGGATGCCCGCATCGCGCGCGGCGTCGGTGGCGCGTTCCCATTCCTCGCAGATCTGGGGCAGGAATCCATCGCCGCGCGGGCTGGACTCATCCATCTCCGCAGGGCCGGGGCGGTTGCCGTACCAGCCGACCGCGCTGGCGCACACGAGGACACGCGGCTTGCGCTTGAGTCCGGCAAGGGTGCGCGCGAGCGCCTCCGTGGGCTTCACGCGGCTGTCGCGGATCTCCTGCTTGCGCGCCGGGCTCCACCGTTCGTCGGCAATGCCTGCGCCGGCGAGGTGCACCACCGCATCCAGGCCCTCGAGCGCCGAAGCGTGAAAGGTGTTTGCACGCTGATCCCACGCCACGTCGCCATGCGCATGGTTGGCCGTACCGCGGACGATGCGACGGACGTCATGGCCCGCAGTGGTCAGGAACGGCACCAGTGAACCGCCCACCAGGCCGTTCGAGCCGCTCACCGCGACGTGCAGACGCTCACCAGAGAACCGCGCGTGGTGATGCAGGTCATGCCGCGTGCGCGCATGGCGCCACGTGAACATCCGCTCCAGGTCGCGCGCCACCGTGCCGCCGCCGAAGGTGCGCCCGAGGATGCCGCCCGGCAGCTCGTACTGGATGCGGTCTTCCAGCATGCTGGAACGGTCGCCTTCCGGCAGGAAGGAGTGCCGATGCACCCACGAACTGAACGGGCCGCGCTCCTGCGTGTCGGTGAACCCGCGGCCGGGCTCCACGTCGTGGTGCCGCGCCACCCATTCGATGCCGACGCCGAACTTCTTCATCCGGAACCGTGCCACCGCGCCATCAGCCATGGCACCGGGGCGCTCCAGGATCTCCACGTCCTCCCACGGCGGGAGCAGGCGATCGATGGCGCCCGCGCGAAAATGCCAGTCGGCAAGTTCGTGTGCGTTCGCGGGCATGCTGCTTGATCGGACGAAGACTGCCATGGATCGTGTTCTACCCGTTGGAGTGCAAGTCGGAGGCCGCGAGCGCCGCAGCCACCGATGCCGGAGAGATCTTCCCGCCCTCGACGAGGACATCCCGGACATGGACGAAGGCGGCCCGGTCCGTGGCCCGCTCCGGATCGCTCCGGCGGCGCAGGGATCCGAGCACGAGCTTCATCCGCGGGTTGGAGCGAAGCGCGGGTTCGTGGCGCGCCAGGAACGCCCAGTAGAGCCGCGTGATCGGGCAGCTCGAGCCCGGCGAGAACTGGCACCCCGCGCAGAAATCCCCCATCTTGTCGATGTAGGCGGCGCCGGAGATGTACGGCTTGGTGGTCATCACCGGCCCCGCCGCAAACGTGGCCATGCCCAGCACGTTCGGCTCCACCACCCAGTCCCATGCATCCATGTAGGCCACCCAGAACCAGTCGGTGAGCTCGCGCGCGTCGACATCGAGCAGCGTGGCCAGGTTGCCGAGCACCATCAGCCGGGTGATGTGGTGGCTCCATGATTCGTCCCAGACGTCCGCCACCACGCGATCGAGGCAGCGCATGCCGGATTCCGCGCCCCAGTACGCGGGAGGAAGCGGCGTGCGCGCACCGCCGAGATGCTCGGGCGCGGCACCTCCATCGACGCCCGCAGGCAGCGGGCCGCTGCGCTCCCACGCGGCGCCGAACCGTCGGGACCATCCACCGTCACCTGGCACGGCGCGAACCTGCTGCCCAGCCCCGCGCACGCTCCGGAACCCATCGGTGGCTCCATGCACGTGGCGCACGAATTCACGCCAGCCGATCACCTGCCGGACGAAGCCTTCCACGCTCTGGAGCGGCGCGCCGGAGGCCGCCACGTCGTCCACGAGCCGCTGCGGCGCGATCCGACCCATGTTGAGGACCGGCGAGATCCGCGTGTGAAACACGCCGCGGCTTCGCTCGCTCATGGCATCCTCGTACGGGCCGAACCACGGCAAGCAGTGCTCGAGCCCCCAGCGCCAGAGCAGTTCCGTGTCCGCATGCGTGGCGGGGAGCGTGTCGACGTCGAGTCGGCCGGGATGCCTGCCGAACCGTTCCTCCACCTCGCGCGCAACCTCTTCACGCAGGGGCGTCCGCTCGAACCGCGGCGGTTCGGGCGCTGCCGGGATGCCGTCCCAGCGCTCGCGGTTCTCGGAGTCGAAGCTGATCTTCCCGCCGACGGGCGAACCGTCTTCCATCAGGATGCCGGTTCGGGCGCGGACCGCGCGGTAGAAGGTGTCCATCCGCCAACCACCGCTTCCACCGGCGGCGCGGAAGTCGGCGTCGGTGGTGATCCAGTGCCGGTTCGGCATCACCCGGAGGAGCCCGCCGGCCACCAGCGGCGCAAGCTCCGCGCGCGTCTCCCGCTCAGCAGGCTCGTCGACGGTGAGTACGCCCAACTCACCCGCGGCCTCCCGCAGCGCGTCCGAAAGCGCCCCATGCGTGCGCACGCTGCGGACCTCGATGCCCGCCGCGCGGAGTTCCTCGGCAAATGACCGTTGGTTGAGGAGGATCAGCGCGATTCGCTGCCGGTGGTAGGGCCGGCGCCCGAGCCACTCGTCGCTCTCCACGAGCACCACTCCCGGCAACGGCCGACCGCCCGTGGCCGCGTCCGCCGCCACCCCGCGCCATCGCACCGCGTCGAGCTGGTCGGGAAGGACCGCCCACCATTGCCGTACGCCGGAGGAAACCGCTGGACGGGGAGCCACGGATCGGAATTCGGTCCCGGAACCCCTCCGGATTCGAAACGCAGAAGGCCGAAGAACTACCATCGAAGGAGGAGAGGCCACCATGAACCAGTCCACTGCCCACGACCACGCGCCCACCCGACCAGGAACCCTCGCCGGCACCGTGCTGTGTCGGTTGGTGGTGCCCGCATGGATCCTTGCCGGCGCGGCCTTCAAGCTCTGGGAGCGCAACCCGCAGCTCCTGCCCAAGCCGGTGACCGACGTCACCGACTTCGTGTTCGTCCGCACGCTCGGCATTCCGCGCGAGAGCTACCTCGAACCCGCCATGCGCTTCATGATCGGCTTCGAGATCATGGCCGCACTGCTGATGGTCGTCGCCCCGGTGCAGGCCGCCCGTGCGCTCGGCATCTCGCTGCTCTCGCTCTTCTGCATCATCCTCGGAGTGTTGCTCGCCTCCGGCGCGGCCAGCTGCGGCTGCTTCGGGGCCAGCGGCCCGTCGCCCGCATGGATGCTTGGGATCGACGGAGCCCTGCTCCTCGGAATGCTCGTGCTTCGCCCGCGCGGCCGGCGTCTCCCGCCTGCGGAATCCGGCCGCAAGGTCGCGTCGGTGATGTTCGTGCCGCTCCTCGTCGGCCTCGGCATTGCCTACGGCGTTCCGCAGCGTGCGGCGGTCGTCCTCGATGACGGCGGTGCGGCAACGGCAAAGACCACGGACGTCACGAAGCCCACGGAAGTCACGAAGTCCACGGAAACCACGACGCCCACGGACGTCACGAAGGTCCCGGACACCGCGACCCCCACCGAACCCACGCCGCCACGCACTGCGAGCGCCCCGTGGCCCCCGATGCCTGCCACCGCCAAGCCGTGGTACGCGCCGGAGTTCGACGGCTGGAAGGGCAAGCGCCTCGACAGCCAGGAAGTGATGCTCCTGGTGCAGCGCCCGCTTCCCGCGGACCTCAATACCGGCCGCCACCACGTGGTCTTCATGCGCGAGGACTGCGAGCACTGCCACGAGCTTCTCCTCAAGTACTTCAGCGGGAAGCTCGAAACGCCGGTCACCAGCATCGCCGTGCCTGATGCCACGGGCGAGCTCCTGGAGAACCCCTGCACCGAGTGCGGCAAGGCCGTCCTCCCGAAGGGCATCACCTATGTCTTCAGCACGCCTGTCCTCCTGACCATCCAGGACGGCATGGTGGTCGGTGTCTGCACGAATTCAGATGACGCGGAACTGGTGCGGGCAGCGATCAACGCAAAGTAAGGCAACACCAAGTAAGGCAACACCGGGCTCACGCGGGCGGCTGCAACCGCCCATCCACGCAACCCTCCTGGAAACCCCACCACCGCCATGCAAGGATTCGTCCGCCGCGTCGCCGTCCCCGCCCTGCTCCTCGCCTGCGTCGGCATCGAATGGTCGCGCGGCGGCAATTCGCTTCCCACGTGGATGGCGAACCTCTCCATCAAGACCGGCATGGGCGCCGACCGTGCACTGCGGATCCTGATCGCACTCGAGCTCTGCGGCGCGGTGCTGGCGCTCCTCTCCTCCCGACTTTCACGGCCGATCGCATGGATCGCAGGCGTCGCCCTCGCCTTCAGCGCGCTGGCGGAACTCTCGGCCATCATCAACGCGCCGGGCAAGTCCGCCGTCGCCGCCGGCGTCTGGGTGGCGCCGCTTGCGTGGCTTGCGCTCGGCGCGGGCATCCTGGCTGTCATGTCGCGCCCCGCGCCGACCCCCGCTCCGTGGCGCTTCTCCGCATGGCGCCTGATGGGCGGCATCGTGGTGTTCGCAGTCGCGTTCGGCATCGCGGGACGTCTCGACCTGGCCGCGCGCACCAATGCGCAGATCGGCGACAACGGCGTCGAGACCGTGGTCCTCAATCCGAGCGAATGGGTCGGCATGACGCTCCCGCAGACCGGCCTCTCGCGGCACCTTCCCGCCCTCACGCCGCTCACCTTGGAAGGCACCAAGTGGATCGTCTTCTATTCCCCTACCTGCGGCCGCTGCCATGAGGTGTTCCGCACCTACTTTGCGGGACCACAGAACGGCGAGGTGATCGCCGTGCGCGTCCCGCATGCTCCGGGCGAGGAAGTCCTCAAGAGCGACCAGCCCGAGGACGTCGAATGCGAGGGCTGCGATCGCCTCACGCTTCCCGAAGGGAAGCGTTGGATCATGACCACACCCACCATCATCAAGGTGGAAGGCGGAAAGATCACCTGCGTGACCAGCACGGACTACGACCGCTGCCGCAAGGGATCCGAAGCGATGCCGTGAGCGGCGGCGTCTCCCGCCACACGCACGCGGTGCGCATCGACCACCAGCTCGCCACCGCCCTGCAGCGGAAACCGGCGCGGATCCGTCACGCCGTCCACGATCGCCTCCGCCGCTGACCAGCGCGCGGCATCGTCGAGGCGTTCGCCCGCCATCAGCCACACCGCCGTCGCCGCGAGCGCCTCCGGGGCATCCGCCAGCGCCGCGCGATCGATCGAGCCATCCGGCGCGCGCATCGCCTGGACGTGCGACTCCAGCAGCACGTTGCCAAGTCGCGCGAGCTCCGCCGTCCGTGCCGCCCGACGCACCGCGCCGGGCGCGATCGACTCCATCGCCGGGATCACCACGTGGCGCATCATGCCGCGCGGCGTATCGCGACGCTCGTTGCCCGGGTCCTCGCGCCACTCCATGCCGAGCTCCATGCACGCGGCGCGCAATGCCGCCCGCGAGACCCGCAGGAGCGGCCGCACCAGCGCGATGCCCGCCGCCGCCGGGAGCTCGCACGGAAGCGGTCGACGCGTGGGCATGCCGCCCACGCCGCCGAGCCCCGCACCACGGGAGAGCGAAAGCAGCACGGTTTCCAGCTGGTCGTCCGCATGGTGCGCTGCCAGCACCACCTGCGCGTCGCACTCCGCTGCCATCGCAGCGATGGCCTCGTATCGCGCCGCCCGCGCACGCTCCGGGATTCCCGCGCCTCCAGCAAGCGACAGCATCCGCGCCACACACGGCACGCCAAGCCGCGCACAGGTTCGCCGCACGCAGTCCGCGTCCATCGCCGAGTCCGTGCGCAGCGCGTGGTCCACGTGCCCGGCCCACGGCGCAACGCGTCCTCGTGCCGCGAGTCCGGCGCACAGCGCCAGGAGCGCCGTCGAATCCGCTCCGCCGCTTGCCGCCACCAGGACACGCGCGCCCTGCTCCACCCGTGCACGATCCAGCCCGCGGGAAAGCTCCGCCGCCAGCGGATGACGCCGGCATGCAAGGAGCAGCTGTTCTTCCGATCCGTCGCTCATTTCGGGCTGCTCGCGGCAGGCGGCGCCACTGGCGCTGCCTCCGCCGGCGCACCCTTCGGGAACTCCACCACCACTTCGCTCTCGATCACCCCGGTCGCCGGAGCCCGCGCGCGCCAGCGCACGCGCTGCGCCACCGACACGATGTCCGCCGCCAGCGTTGCGGCCTGCACGAACGGGTCGGGCGTCTCCGGGACGAACATCCCGGGGTCCGTGGTCCACGACCGCAGGTGCGCCGCGAGCGCGCGCCCGGAGAGGACACCCACTTCGTGCGCATCGTCCGACGCCGCCACGCGACTTGCCTTGGAGATGCGTTCCGCCAGCTGCGCCAGGAGCGCCGGGTCGGTGGCCACCGCCTGCCACGTGCCGTTGGGGCTCGCCACGGAACTCCACGCCAACCGCACCGAGCGCACGAACGGGTGATCCTGGAACAGCGAACGCATCGCCGGCGAGATGTCCGCCACGCGCGGCACACCCGGCTGCCTGGCCACGGCTTCCGGCGCGGGAAGCCCCGCGCGACGGGCCACGCTCTCGGCGAAGCGCTGCCCCCAGCCGTCCCACTGCGCCTCGGCAAGCACCGGATCGCGCACCTCGAATGCCACGCCGAGCGTCGGCACCCGCACCCGCGTTCCCTCGAGCGCGACGTCCCCCACCACCACCAGCTGCCGCGCACCCATGTTGCTGCGCATGGCGTCGTCGAAGCCACCCTCCATGAGGAAGGCATCGACCGGTTCCGATGCATCCATCTCGCCGCGCCATGGGTTCATCACGAGCGCCGCGATCCCTGCACCCTCAAGCGAGTCGAGGAGCCCCGCGTCCGCGGGCGCACCGGAGGACACGTGGATCGGTGCGCGGTCGAAGCGACTGCGATGCCGCACGCGGAGCTTGCCATCCACCATCCGAGCGGAGAACGCGCTGAGTCCACCCGTGGGCACGGGGTGCTGCCAGATCACCTCCACGGGCGCCGTTTCCCACGTCAGCGCCGGCGCCAGGTCCGCCGCCGCCGCAAGCGAGCCCTCGGACTTCGCCGCATCGATG
>JBIIJH010000086.1:0-10676 GCA_044233905.1 Phycisphaerales bacterium | reverse complement strand
CAATGGCGTCGGTTCGGCAATGGCCTCACCGCCGCGGGTGGGTAGCCGCATGATGTGGGGGCGGCGCGTCGCGTGTCAGCGCGTGCCGGTCTTCATCCGGGCCACGAATGCCGCGTACTGCTCGGGTGTGTCGATGCCGGTGAAGTGGGCCTCGCCCTCGGCGCAGAGGATGGCGTGGCCGTGCTCGAGGACACGCAGCTGTTCGAGGCTCTCGGTGCGCTCGAGGGGCGTGGGGGCGAGCGCGATGAAGGTGCGCAGGAACTCGCGGCGGTAGACGTAGAGGCCCACGTGCTTCATGGGCTGCGCGGCCCCGGGGGCGCGGTCGCGGTCGAAGGGGACCAGGCTGCGGCTGAAGTAGAGGGCGCGGCCGTCGACGGCGCGCACGCACTTCACGATGTTCGGGTTCGCCGGGTCCTCGCCGGGGGCGAAGGGGGAGACCAGCGTGGCCATCGGCACGTCCGGCCGCGAGGCGAGGAGTTCCACCGTGCGGTCCACCAGTTCGGGCTCGATCTGCGGTTCGTCGCCCTGGATGTTGACGACGAGCGGCTCGTCGAGCGCTTCGGCGACCTCCGCGATGCGGCAGGTGCCGTTCGGGTGGTCGGCGCGGGTCATCCGGCTCTCGAAGCCAGCGGCGAGCACCACGCGGTGGATGCGGTCGTCGTCGGTGGCCACCACGATGCGCGACACGGTGCGGCACTGGGCGGCGCGCTCGAGGACGTGGATGATCATCGGCTTCCCGGTGAGGTCGGCAAGCGGCTTGCCGGGGAAGCGGGTGCTGGCGTAGCGCGCGGGGATGACGGCGGCGGCGCGGGCGATCATCGCGATTCCTCGGGAGCCTCGGGCGTCGGCGGGTGTGCCGGCGCGGCGGATGCGCCCGCTTCCGGCGGTACATCGAGGCCGGTGCCGCCCGAGAGGAGCGACTTCGCGGCCGTGCGCGCGTGTTCGGGATACTTCTTGCCGAAGACGAAGACCTTGCGAACGTCGTCGAACACGAGGCCACGCTGCGCGGGGCGCGTGCCGGTCCGCAGGGTCAGCAGCACGTCGGTGCTCACCCACGGATCGTCGTGGAAATAGCTGTGTCCGAGCCAGCTGCCGAGCCGGTTCTCCGCGTCCACCACGTCGACAATGTCGACGTTGGCATCCTGCTCCAGGAACTTCACCTGTTGCGGGGTAAGCACATCGAGCGGCCGGCCGAGGCGCGCGAACCCGGCCATCCACGCGGAGAGGTCCAGGGCCTTGTCGCGGCTGCTCACGTAGAGCGTGACGCGCTCGGGAATGGTGCTGGTGCCGTCGGACACGCAGTCGCGGAACTCGTCGAGGTCCATGTCGGGCGCGACCAGGACGAGTCGCCCGAGCTTGATGCGCGTCCGCACCTGCGCCGCCGACTCCGCGGCGTACATCAGGCGGAGTTCGTGAAGCGCCTCAACCGCCACGGGTGCGCCGGCGCTGTGGGCGATGATGTTGATCTTGGCGCACTCCGTGCGGCGCGCCACGTGGTTCAGGAACTGGCGGAACCCGCGGATCGACGCCGTCGCGGCGCTCTTGTCGGTCTGGTACGCGAACACGCTCCCGGCGGACGGCCACTCGAAGAGCACCATGGCGCCGTCGCGGCCCAGGAAGTGGAACAGCTCGGCGGCGAGCGCCGCGTTGTCGGGCACGGTGGTGTTGAACCCGTGGACGAGGATGAAGAGCTCCTTCGACGGACTCTTCGCAAGCTGCGCATTGACGGCGGCCTCGAACTTCTCGGCCACCTGCTTGTCGAGCGCTGGATCGGGGTCCAGTGCGGCGACGCCCGTCCACATGGCGCCGAAATCCTCGATGGATCGGAGGGCGACCACGGGATCGTCGGGGCGATTGTCCTCCCGCGAGCAGGCTTCCAGCGTGGACCAGTCGAACTTCCCGGCGCCGACGTCCACCGTCATCACGCCGAGGTGCATGTGCTGCGATCGCTTGTCGTTGAAGCGGGACGGTGAGTTGGCGGGGACTTGCTCCTCGACCCCGCGGTTCGACGCGATGAACACCGGCACCTCGGTCGAGCGGAGCTCCGGCGGGGTCTGCGTGAACGGATCCGCGCCGGCGCGGTCAAGCCCCACCGGGGTCGGCATCAGCGTGTTGGCGCAGCCGGCGCTGCATGCGAGCAACACCGCGGCGAGCGCGGTCCTGGCGATGAACCTGGCGGCGATGCCCCGCATGGCGGTCATCCGTACGCGCGCACCAGTTCGTCGATTTCCTTGCGGCGGCTGCGGACGTCCTTGTAGCTGATGTTCTTGCGAACGATCGCGCTGCAGAGGTCGACGGCTTCCTTGGCATGGGCCGCGGACTTCTCGAGCTTGGCCAGTTCCATGAGCGCGAGCATCAGGTCGTACTTGATGTCGAGTTCCTTCTCCGTCTGGCTCATGTCGAGCGCGCCAAGCGCTTCCTTGTACTCGCTGACGGCCTCGGAATGCCACCCCTCCTTGGAGAAGCAGCGTCCGAGCATCCAGGCGCTGTTGACCTTGAGCTTCGGGTCGTCCTTGGCGGCCTGGAAGGCGGCCATGGCGTCCTGGTAGTTGCCGAGCTCGTACTCGACGCGGCCGAGGTCGGCCTTCATCTCGCGGTTGGTGGGGTACTTCTGCACGCGCTCGCGGTAGACCTCGCCCTCGATCTCGAGGAGTTTGGTGCGCGCGGCGTCGTGGTTCATCTGCAGCTGCGGGTTGTCCGGAGCCTGCTCAAGCTGCTCGCGCGCAGTGCGCTCGCCGCGGCGGACCGCGGCGATGCGCAGGTCGTCGGCGTTCATCTTGAAGCGGTATTCGTTGAGGCGCTTGAAGCCCGCCAGGAAGACCTCGATGGCCTTCGCCTCGTCGTCGGCCTGGCCGCGCTTGCGGAGCAGGGAGCCGTAGCGGTTGATGGCCTCGGGCGACATCGGGTTGTCGTCGAAATCCTTCCGGGCCTTGTCCATGGCGATCTCCTCGCTGCCGCCGGCGCCGGAGATGTTGTTGCTGGCCTCGAGCTGGCGCTGCTTCTCGGTGTCGCGCACCTGCGCGCGGAAGCCGCCGGTCTGCCCGAAGTTCTGCTGGTAGCCGCCTTGCTGGATGGCGCGCGCCGCGGTGAGCTGGCGGATGCGCTGCTCGAGCGCGCCGTCGGACGGATCGAGGCGCTGTGCCTCCTCGCCCGAGGCGAACGCCTCGTTCCATGCCTCGACCTCGGAGAAGAGGTCGATGGCCTGCACCCAGACCTTCTTCAGCGGCTTCTTCTGCATCGCGTTGCGAAGCATGTTGATGAGCTTGGGCGCGAGCCACTGGCCCACCTCGGACTGCCCGGCCTTGCCCGCCGCTTCCATGAAGCGCATGGCGGCCGTGACGTTGTTCAGGTCACGCATCCACGTGTATTCGGCCACGACCATCTTGTCGATCGGGCCGGGGCCCTCGATCTCCTTGAGGTCCTTGCCGCTGGCGGGGGACTTCTGGTCGTGGAACTTGCACGCCACCTCGTACATGCCCTGGTGGGCGACCATGTTGCCCGGGTCGAACTTCAGCCCGTTGGCAAAGAGCTTGAGGGAGTAGTCGAGCTGCTCCGTCGCGCCCACGGTGCGGGCGTGGTCGAAGAACTTCCGCGCCTTTTCAGGCTGCGGCTCGAACGGCTTCTCGGAATTGCTTGAATCGCCTTTGCGCCAACCGAAGATCACGTGCAGTTTCCTCCGTGGATTACGTAGCGTAGCATCGAACCCGCATGCCCGAACCCGCCCCGAACGCAGCCAACGGAGCCCGGCCAGACACGCGAGTCCCCAAGCGGCAGGTGGTCCTGTATCCGGACCCCGTCCTGCGCCGCAAGGCCCAGCCGGTGAAGACCGTCGACAGTTCCATACGCGAGCTGGTGGAGGACATGTTCCTCCTGATGGACCTGGAAGAGGGCGCGGGACTTGCTGCCCCGCAGGTGGGCGAGTCGCTCCGGATCTTCGTGACCGGGACCCATGAGCGCGGGGTGCCCCGCAAGGCGTACATCAACCCGGTGTTCGTGGAGCTCGGCGGCGATTTCGAATCGATGGACGAAGGCTGCCTGAGCCTCCCGGAGATCCGCGGCTCGGTGCGCCGCCCGACGCAGGTCACGATCCGTGCGCTCGACATCGACGGCCGCGAATTCACGGAGACCAGCTCCGACTTCTCGGCCCGCGTCTGGCAGCACGAGTTCGACCACCTCGAGGGCGTCCTCATCATCGACAAGATGAGCCCGCTCGACCGCCTGCGGGTGCGTCGTGCCGTCAAGGACCTGAAGGCCGCCGCTGATGGAGATGCCTGAGGTGCAGGGCACTGCCGCACCGCATGGCGCTCCGCACGAACTCGCGGCCACGCTGCCTGACGTGGTGTTCCTGGGTGCCGGTGCGTTCGGTGTCCCGGTGCTGCGGATGCTTGCCGATGCCGGTCGCGTGGCGCTCGTGGTGAGCCAGCCCGACCGGGTGGCGGGGCGCGGCAAGCAACTCACGCCGACGCCGATCAGCGAGTTCGCGCTCGCGCGCGGGCTGCCGCTCCTGCGCCCCGAGGACTGCAACGCGCCAGACCAGTGCGAACTCATCCGCTCCGCGGCCACCGCGGCGGCGCAGCGTGCGGCGAGCGACGGTCGCGCGCAGCCGGGGCCGGCGTTCGTGGTGATTGCCTTCGGGCAGAAGCTCTCGCCGCCCTTGCTTTCCGATGTCTTCGCCATCAACCTGCATGGATCGCTGCTGCCGCGCTGGCGCGGCGCCGCGCCGATCCAGCGCGCCATGATGGAGGGCGATCCGGTGGCCGGCGTCAGCGTCATTTCGCTTGCCGAGCGCATGGATGCGGGCATGATGTACGCGGAGGAGCCCCTGGCAGTGGGCCCCAGCCAGACCGCCGGCGAACTGCACGACGCGCTCTCCGCGCTTGGGCCGGACCTGATGGCCGCGGTGCTCCATGCGTGGAGCCGCGGCACCGTGCAGGCGCGTTCGCAGGACGAATCGCTGGCCACGCGTGCGCGCAAGCTCTCGAAGATGGACGCGTGGGTGGACCTCGCCATGCCTGCGGACCACGTGCGCGCGCGGATCAACGGGCTGAACCCGTGGCCGGGCTGCGGCATCTCGGTGGCCGGCACACCGCTCATCGTGCGTCGCTGCGAGCCGGCGCCGGATGCGGCACCGGGCGCCCCCGGCACGCTGCGCATGGACGGCACGCTCTGCTGCGGAAGCGGGGCGGTGCGGCTGCTCGAAGTGCAGGCTGCCGGTGGTCGCGTGATTCCCTTCGGCGCGTGGTCGCGCGGCGCGCGGCTCGAGGGCGAGCCGATGGTCACCAGCGCGCCGCCGGCGCGGGAGCCGTGATGGACGCCGCGCAGGACCTTCCTTCCGAGGCGCTCGACTATCCGTTCGACGATCGCTGCGTGGCCACCGAGCCGGCGCACCCGCGCGATGCGGCGCGGCTCATGGTGGTGGACCGCGCGCAGGGCACCGTGGAACACGCAACGGTGCGCGACCTGCCGCGCTGGATCGGCGCAGGCGATGCGCTGGTGGTGAACCGCACCTCGGTGCTGCGTGCGCGCCTTCGCATGGAGACCACCGAGGGGCTGTTGCTGGAACCCTGCGCCGATGGCTCGTGGCGAATGCTCCTCAAGCGCGCCAAGCGGTTTGCCGCCGGCGACGTCCTGCCGCTTGTGGCGCCGCACGGCGGACGCACGGGCGATGCGGTGGAGCTGGTGGAGCGCGATGCCGAAGCGTGGCGCGTGCGCTTGGTGCCCGGACCTTCAGCGGGCGGTACTGACGAGCTGATCGAACGTTCCGGGTGGACGCCGCTTCCGCCCTACATCCTGAAGGCGCGCGAGGCGCGGCACGCCACCGGCGATGACGATGCCGACCGCGCGGAGTACGAGACCGTGTATGCCGATGCGCACGCACGTGGTTCGGTGGCCGCACCGACCGCGGGGCTTCACTTCACGGACGAACTGCTCGCCGCGCTCCGCGCGCGCGGTGTGCGGCAGGAAGCGGTGACGCTCCACGTGGGTGCGGGCACGTTCAAGCCGGTGGATGCCGCAACGCTTTCCGCGCACCCGATGCACTCCGAGCGCATGTCGGTGCCGCCCGAGACCATGGCGCTCCTGGCCGCGCGCCCGCGTCCGCGCATCGTGGCCGTTGGTACCACCACGGTGCGCGCGCTCGAGAGCATTCCTGCCGACGCACCGGCCGCGGGGTGGGGCGGCAGCACGTCGATCCTGATTGCTCCCGGCCACCGCTTCCGCCACGTGGACGCCATGCTCACCAACTTCCACCTGCCCAAGAGCACGCTGCTGGCGCTCGTGGGCGCGTTCACGGGCCTGGAGCGGCTGAAGGACCTCTACGCCCTCGCGCAGCGCGAGGGGTACCGGTTCTACAGCTTCGGCGATGCGATGCTGATCCTCTGAACGCGTGGACTTAGGCTCCGTTGACCGCGCCGCGCGCGCCGTCAGCGCACCGCGTATTCCAGGCTCACCACCACCCGCATCGTCTTGTCGATGGTGCGGGTGTCGTACTCGCCGTACTCGCTGGAGCCGGCCGAGCCGCGCTCGATCACCTGGATCACGCCCTGGCTTGCACTGACGAGCGTGCCCACCGACGAACCGCTGCCGCTGGCAAGCGTCTCCGCACGGGCCATCGCGTTGCGCGTGGCCTGGTCGAGGAGGTCCACCTTGTTGGACTCGAGGTTGGTCACCAGGTACTCGGGCTGGCCGCTCGCGATGTCCGCGCCGTCCTTGATGAGCTGCGTGACGTTGCGCGCGGCCTCGGCCACGGCATCGACCTTCGGGGTGAGGACATCCACCGACTGGGTCAGCTGGTACTGCTCGATCTGGTTGGTGTTGTTGCCCTTGGCATCCTTGCGCATCAGGTTGGAGACGCGCACCGCGCCGGGCTTGGCCTCGGCATCGGTGAAGGAGCTGGTGCGCATGAAGGCCTGGAGGCGCGCCATGTCCTTGGCGAGCGCGTCGTACGCCTCGGGCAGGGTGGCGGCGCGGCAGGTGACCGATGCCGTCCAGCGCGCGCTGTCGGCGCGCAGGTCGACGCTGGCGGCACCCTTCACCTTGATGCTGCTGGAGTTCCGGCTGGCGACGATCGCCTTCGCCACGCTCTGCGACGCGAACGCGCCGCCGAGGGCCAGGGCGATCCCCAGCATGAACATCCCGAATCCGTTTGAAGCGATGAGCCTGGTTGGGCTGCGTTCCCCGGCGCCCGACTGGTCGTTCGTGGCCATTGCGTGCCTCCTGCGATGTGCCCCGCGGCTCCGTGCCGGGCGATGCCCGGGATCCACGGACGTGGGAGCGGTCTCCGACCGCGCCGAGTTCATCGGCGTGACGGCCGCCCGCACTCCACGCTTTGCCGCCGTCGGGCGCACCGCGCCGATACCCTCCGCCCATGGACATGAAGGACCTGCGCCGCGACGCCCTGAAGCTCGCCGACTGGATCACCGACCGATCGATCGCCGGCATCTCGCCGCTCTCGAGTGCCTCGGACCTGGCCACGCGCTACCTGATCGACCAGGGGTACGCCAGCAACGACAAGCGCGTCGATGCGCTGATCCGCTGGGAGACCAGCAAGAACTTCACGGCCGGCTTCGTGACTGGCCTGGGTGGCGTCCTGACGCTCCCGATCACGGTGCCCGGTTCCGTGGCCGCCTCCTGGCTCATCCAGGCGCGCATGGCCGCGGCCATTGCCGCCATCTACGGGCATGACCCGCGCTCGGACAAGGTCCGCACGGTGGTGCTCCTGGCGCTCGTGGGCGACGCCAGTGCTTCGCGGGTCCTGAAGGGGGCGGGGATCGCCCTCGGCCGGCGCGCGGCGATGAGCGCCATCGAGCGCGTGGGCGGCCGGACGCTGACCGAGATCAATCGCGAGGTGGGCACCCAGCTCATCACCAAGACCGGGGTGAAGGGCGCCCGCGGGGTGTCCAAGCTGGTCCCCATTGCGGGCGGCGTGGTGAGCGGGGCGTTCGACGCCGCCAGCTGCCAGGTGGTGGGGCGGTGCGCCAAGCGGCTCTTCAAGCCGGAGTGAGCTGCGGGGAACCGATGTTCGCGCAGCGCTGATCTTGCCGATGGACGCGGTAGAGTGGCGGGCCTCGCGTTGCCCGCCTGCACCCTCCCGGCAAAGGACTGCCCATGAAGCTCGAAGCGCTCCTCGCTCGATTCCTCTCCGTGCCCGCCCATGTCCGTGGGGCCGCCGTGGAGGTGCATTCCATCTCCGACGACTCCCGGACCGTGACCCCCGGCACGCTCTTCGTGGCACGCACCGGCACCACGAGCGATGGCCGGGCCTTCGTGGCGGATGCCGTGACGCGCGGCGCGGTGGCGGTCCTCCACGTGGGCGAGGACCCGTGCGCCGATCTCCCGGCGGCGGCCAGCGTGGTGCGCGTGCGAATGCCGGACGGCACCGACCTGGTCCGGTTCTCCGGGCTCCTCGCCGAGCGCCTCGAAGGAAACCCCAGCGAGTGGCTGCGCATGGTGGGCATCACCGGCACCAACGGGAAGACCACCATGGCCTTCCTCATCAAGCAGTTCGTGGTGGAAGCCGGGTCGCCCTGCGGCGTGATCGGCACGGTGGTGATCGACGACGGCGCCGTGGCAGAGCCCGCCAACCTGACCACGCCCGGCGCCATCGAGACGGCGCGCGCCCTCGGCCGCATGGTGCGCAACGGCTGCTCCGCGTGCGCCATGGAAGTCTCGAGCCACGCGCTCGACCAGGGCCGCGCCGACGCGCTCCGCTTCCGCACCGCGGTCTTCAGCAACCTTACGGGTGACCACCTGGACTACCACGGCACGATGCAGGCCTACGCCGCTGCCAAGGCCCGGCTCTTCCGGATGCTTTCGGCCGACGGCACGGCCGTGGTGAACGCCGACGACCCGTGGCACGCGACCATGGTGGCTGATTGCGCGGGCCGCGTCCTGCGCTGCTCCGTGGGCACCGATGCGCAGCCGCCGCAGGCCGTGGAGTGCACGGCCACGGTCCATGCCTCGCGCCTTGGCTGGCAGGACACCACGTTCACGGGCCCGTGGGGCTCGGTGCGCGTGAAGCTCCCCATCGTGGGCCGCCACAACGCCATGAACGCGCTCGAGGCCGCGGCGGCCGCATGGTCGATCGGCGTCCCCGCCGAGGCCATTTCCCGCGCGCTGGCCGCGTGCAAGGCTCCGCCCGGACGCCTCGAGCCCGTGACCACCCCGGACGACCCGTTTGCCGTGCTGGTCGATTACGCCCACACCGACGATGCGCTCCTCAACGTCCTCACCGCGCTGCGGCCGCTCGTTGGCCCGGGCGGTCGGCTGGTCACCGTCTTCGGCTGCGGCGGCGACCGCGACCGCACCAAGCGCCCGCGCATGATGAAAGTGGCGTGCGCGCATTCGGACCGCGTGATCGTCACCAGCGACAACCCGCGTACCGAGGACCCGGAAGCGATCATCGACGAGGTGTTCACCGGACGCCCGCAGGGGCAGGGCAGTGCGCCGGCCGCCACCCCCGAGGTGGTGCGCCAGGTCGACCGTGCGCGTGCCATCGCGCAGGCCGTGACCGAGGCGCGCGCGGGGGACATCGTCCTCATCGCGGGCAAGGGCCACGAGGACTACCAGATCATCGGCACCGTGAAGCGGCCGTTCGACGACCGGCACGAGGCGCTGGCCGCGCTGGGGCGCGCGATGAGCTCGCGGTCGGCGACGCTCTTGGCTTGACCATCACTCATTCACCGTCCAAAACGACATGGCCCCCGGCGCGAGGCCGGGGGCCAGAAGTTCGTTGATCTGCGCCACCAGGGGCGCCGGGGATCAGGTGGTGGACGTGCGCTTGGTGAAGATGCTGATGATGATCATCAGCGCGATCAGGCCCACGAATCCGCCGCTGCCGAGCTGCGTGATGAAGGTCATCAGGTTGCCCGTGACCTTGCCGAAGAACGAGGTGCTGTCGGTGCCGAAGATGATCTGCACCAGCACGCCGATGGCGATGAACAGCAGCATGATGTCGACCAGCTCACGCGCCCAGCCCTTAACCAGTTCGAAGCCCTTCATGCGATTCTCCTCTTTCGGGGTAGCAATCGGGCGAACCGTTGTCGCCCCACCTTCCCGGTATCGGGGGATGGGTTTCCGGAACTTGAGGATTTCGTTTGGGTGGTGTTCAGGGTCGCGGCTTCAGAGCCCGACCGACCGTGCCAACAGGATGCCGATGCACAGGGCGCAGACGGCGGCGAGGACGCGCTGGATGTGGCGGTGGAAGTGTGCCATGGGGACTGCTCGATGGCTGGAATCGGCGCCAGCGAACACCGCCTGGAACGGACCGGCGGGGGGGCGCTGATTCATCGTTGGAAGTCTGCGGGCGTGGGGCAAGGAGGATTCCTCGAATGTTCGGCGTGATTCTCCGTTTGTGCGCGTAGAGGCGGGCGTCTTGGCGTCCGCGAGGCCGAGCCCGCAGGGGACTGGCCCCCATCGCCTTGCGGGGCGGGCGGCATGGCGCCGCCACTGCCCCTCCGGCGAGGGGGCCAGGCACGGTGGACTCCAGTGGCGTCGGTTCGGCAATGGCCTCACCGCCGCTGGTGTGAGCAAGCGCATGAGGTGATTGTCACGCTTGCGAGCACCCGCAGCGAGCACGGGACCCCTGGCCCGAGGCGTCGACAAGCGCGAAGTCCGGCAGCTGGATTCCTGAGTACTCCCGGGTGCCGCCCGGACGAGCGGTTGTCGTCGAGGCCGAG
>JBIIJH010000211.1:0-3495 GCA_044233905.1 Phycisphaerales bacterium | reverse complement strand
TCACGTGTGCGAGCACCCGCCGCGAGCACGGGACCCCTGGCCCGAGGCGTCGACAAGCGCGAAGTCCGGCAGCTGGATTCCTGAGTACTCCCGGGTGCCGCCCGGACGAGCGGTTGTCGTCGAGGCCGAGCGCAGCCGGGTGGAGCGAGGCCGTCCGCGGGACAGGGGTCCCGCGCGCAGCGGAGGGTGCGGTGGAACTTCAGGCGCGCGCGGCGAAGTGTGCCGTCAAACGACAGCTGCGCGCAACGGTGCGTGCAGGCGGGCCAACGGATGTCAATCTGCGCTCACTCGCCCTTGCCGTAGTGCAGCAGCAGGTAGCGCGCGACGTAGTCGAGGATGCTCAGCGCTTCCGGGATATCCGGGTTGCTGGTGGGGCCCATCGGCTCGAAGCGCATGCCGCGGAAGCGTTCGGCGGCGTCGGCGGCCGGGAGCCCGTGCTGGAGCGTCAGGCTGAAGGCGCGGCAGAAGCCCTGGATGAGGCCGGAGAGGGTGGAACCTTCCTTGCTCATCTTGATGAAGAGCTCGCCGGGACGGCCGTCGGCGAAGAGGCCGATGGTGAGGTAGCCCTCGTGTCCGCCGATGGCGAACTTGTGGGTCACCGACTTGCGGGTGCTGGGAAGCGTCTCGCGCCGGGAGATCTCTGCGGTGGTGGTCATTCGTGTCGCCTCGCTCTTCCTTGAGCTTGATGGGTGGAACATCCGTGCCGTTCGCAGGGATTACATCGGCAGATTCCTGCGTGCCCCAGCAGCCGTGAGAGCCCGAGATCCCGCCCCGGGAAAAGATAACGCGCCGCCCCGGAGGGCGGCGCGTCATGGGTGGCGGAATTGCGGAAAGTCGGTCTGACCGTCAGGTCGGGGCCGGTTGCCGGGGCGGATCAGTCCTTGGACTTCTTGCCCTTCTTGCCCTTCTTGTCGTCCTCGGCGGCCGGGGCGGCCGCCGCTGCCGGGGTCTCCTCGGCGGGCTCCTCGGCCGGGGCATCAGCCGCGGCGGTGAGGATCTCGAGGGTGCGGTCCGGGATGACCTCGATGCCGATCTCGGTCTTGAGATCGCGGTCGAGCTGGATCACGCAGCTGTAGGAACCGATGCGGCGGATCGGCATCTGCAGGCGCACGGCGCGCATGTCGACCGGGAAGCCGTCGACCACGAGCTGGTCGGCGATGTCACGCTGGGTGACGGCGCCGTAGAGCACGCCCGAGTCGTTGACGCTGCGGACGAGCTTGATGGAGGCGCCTTCCATGCGGGCGATGAGCGCCTCGCGCTCGGAGCGGAGCTTGGACAGCTCGGCCTGCGCCTGCGCGCGGAGGCCCTTGAGCGCCTCGATCTTCTCGGCAGTGGGAGCCTCGGCGAAGGCGTGGGGCAGCAGGTAGTTGCGGGCGAAGCCAGGCTTCACCTTCACGACGTCCCCGACCAGGCCCAGATTTTCGATGGTGCGGTTGAGCAGGAGCTCGACCTTCTTGCTTGCCATGACGCTGTCCTTCCGCGGCTGTGCCGCGTCAAGTTAGGGCTGCCTCGGGGCCCAACCTTTGGAATGCACACGGCCGCTTGGCCGGATGCGAGGCGAGTTGGGCAGTATGGCAGAAAGACACCGCCGCGGGAAGCCCATGAAGCGCCAATTCGCAGGCGCTTCGCGGGCCTTCCGCGGCGGTCGTTCGCGGTTCCGATAGTAACGGCGCCGCTTCGGACGCCGCCCCGACGCAGCCCTGCCTTACCCGTGCTGGGCGCAGTAACGCATCGGCAACGGAACCAGGGTTCAGGGGTTCGTCAGAACGGAATCTCCTCTTCGGCCACGTTCTGGTGCGGGGCGCCGCCGCCACCGGAGGAGGCGCGACCACCGCGCGAACCGCCGCGCGAGGAGGATCCGCCCTCTTCCGTGACGTAGCGCTCGCCGCCGCCACCACCGCCACCACCACCGGCAGCGCCGATGAACTGGAAGTTCTCGATGACGACGCGCATCTTCGAGCGCTTGCCGCCGTCCTTGTCCTCCCAGGTGTCGAGCTTCAGGCGGCCCTCGATGAAGAGCGGCTTGCCCTTGGTCATGTACTGCTTCAGGACCTCGGCCTGCTTGCCCCACGCCTCGCAGTCGACGAACGTGGTTTCCTCACGGTCCTCGCCTTCCTTGGTGCGGTACTTGCGGTTCACGGCGAGGCCGATCTCGCAGACAGCCTGGTTGCCCGGCGTGTACTTCAGGTCCGGGTCGCGGGTCAGGTTGCCGATCAGCATGACCTTGTTGAGATTTGCCATTGCGTCACTCCTTCAATTGGTTCGAGGGAACCCGGACTCCCGATCGCGGGGCCGGCATTCCCGGTGCATCCATGCGTGCGGCGCCGCGTGGCACCGCTGATGAGAGCAGTATGGACGGGCAGGCTGAAACAACTGTGGGAACGGGAAGTTTTTCCCCGAGATCGCCGAGGATTATCCGGACGCCACCTGCGGTGGAGAAAGTTCCTCTGAAAGGGTGATCCACATCCCCCGTAATTCGCGCCTGCCGGGATGCGGCTGGATCCCTGCCCATCCGCATGCACCCCTCGCCACCCTCGGCGAGGTGCGCAACCCACGACCCTTTCCCTGGGAGTTGCTGTCATGAAGATCGGATTTGCCCTCGCCGCCACCACCGTTGCCATCGTGCAATCGACGTCCGCGGCGGTGATCTCGTCCTGGAACTTCAACAACGGCGGAACCACCGCGAATGTCGGCGCGGGATCGGCCGAAGCCGTGGCGACGTCCTTCCAGGCAGTCCGCGGCGGCGCGGCGGGCGATGGCACTCGCTCCACGAACCGCGCGCTCCGCGTCTCCAACTTCGACTCCGTCGTCACCCGGTCCGGGCATGACGGCGTCGGCTTCGTCTCGAGCACCACCGGCTATCACGGTGTCAGCCTCGAGTTCTGGCAGATGGTCGGCGCGCGCGCAAGCAAGTGGGCGCAGCTTGAGTACTCCGTCGATGACGGCGCAACCTTCACCTCCGAGGGGCTGGCCGACGAAGGTCGCTACGCGATCGCGGCTGCCGGCAGGTACCAGCAGGTCTCGTTCGATCTCTCCGGCATCGCCGGCGTGGCCGACAACGCGGGCTTCCAGTTCCGCCTGATGGCGATCCATGACGAGGTCCGGAACAGCTTCACGACGGCCTCCGGCAAGCGCTACTCCAGCACCGGCACGCAGGGCGCGTGGAACCTCGACCGCATCGTGGTGACCGGCACCAGCGGCGAGGCTCCTGCAACCAACGACACCTTCATCCCGGCACCGGGAGCCGTCGCGCTCATCGGCATCGCCGGCGCACTCCTGGTGGGATCGCGTCGCCGCGGCTGATCCGCCGGCACGACCCAGTGACGACGAGGGTTCGGTCGTCACCGCCAGCACGGAATGCCTTCAATACGGGCCCTGCCCGCCTCCGACCGCGTGCGCCACGCCTGCACGCGGTCGGATCTTTTTTGCGTTGACCGCCGACCACGGAACCACCTAGGAACCACGCCCGACGCCATCCCCACCCGCGGCGGTGAG
>JBIIJH010000085.1:0-10800 GCA_044233905.1 Phycisphaerales bacterium | reverse complement strand
GCAAGCTCACCGACCATCCGCTCGGCTCGGTGCTGCCCTGGCACCGCGCCATCAAGAAGGTGCCGTGCGTCGACCCGGCAACGGGCCAGCGCACGGAACCCGCGGAGCCCAATGCCATCAAGCTCGAGAGCTTCGTCTTCGATGCGCTGCACGAGGCGGAGAGCCCAATCGTCCTGCGCACCGACCGCGTCGAGGAGTTCGCGCCCATCAAGAACGCCTCCGGCGAGGACAGCCCGGCCACGAGCAAGGCGATCCAGGTGGAGCGCGCGGTGCGATGGCTGAAGGAGGCGGGCGTGCCCGTCCCGTGCCACGCCAACGGGCAGCCCGACTGCGCGATCGAGATCTCGCCGCTCACCGCGCGCGGGCCCGATGACCTGCGTCGGCACCCGCCGACCAAGGCGATCGCTGCCGGCAGCGAGATGCTGCTCTGAAGGTCGGCGCCGGAAGCGCCCGCACCTATCTCGGCGCGCGGAGGTCCTCGACCACCAGCTGCACGCGGCGCGCGCCGCGGAAGGTATCGAGCGACGGCCGCACGATGAGGTCGATGGGCACGCCCTGCCGCACCGATGCCACGCGCGATGCGCCGCTCCACCAGATGCATCGCGCGCCGCCCGGGAGGAAGAACTCCACGTGGTTGCGCGTGCTGCCGAAGAGGTTCGGCGGCGCCACCGGACGCGTGTTGCGGATCAGGAACGCGGGCTCCGGATTGCCGCGCCCGAACGGGCGCAGGATGTCGAGCGACTTCACCGCGTCGTAGGTCAGTTCCTCGGGCTCCGCCTCGGCGTCATAGCGACGCACCGGGCCCACCGCGGAACCGGCGGAGCGTGCAGCGCACTCGGCGGCCACGCGGCGCGCAAACTCGTCCACGCGGTCCGCGGACACCGTGACACCCAGCGCGAACGCATGCCCGCCGCCCCGCAGCATCAGGTCCGCGGCCACGCGCTTCACGGCATCCAGGATGTCGATGCCCTCGACGCTGCGCCCACTGCCCTTGGCCGTGCCGTCGGGGCGAAGCGCCATGAGGATGGCCGGCTTGCCGTGGCGCTCGGCCATCTTGGCGGCCACGATGCCCACCACGCCCTCGTGCCAGCGCGCGTCGGCCATGACGATGGCGCCCGCCGCGGCGAGCGCGGGATCGGCATCGACGCGCTCGCATGCCTGCTCGAAGAAGGACTTGTCCATGGTCCGCCGCTGCTCGTTCAGCTCGCCGAGCGTGCGGACGATGGCGCGCGCCCGCACGGGATCGTCGGTGATCAGGAGCTCCACGGCCTCCGCCGCGTGGCCGAGGCGGCCGACCGCGTTGAGCCGCGGCCCGAGCCGGAAGCCGACGTCCGACGAATCCACGCGCTTGCCGCGATCGAGCTGCGCGTCGTCCAGCAGCGCGCGCATGCCCACCATCTCCACGGTGTGGATGGTGGCAAGCCCGCGCGCCACGAAGACGCGGTTCTCGTCCACGAGCGGCACCACGTCCGCCACGGAGCCGAGCGCCACCAGCGGCACGCAGCACATGAGCGCGTCCTTCAGCACCGCCGCCACGTTCTCGCCGCCGCACCAGAGCCGTGCGAACTCGGATGCCACCTTGAACGCCACCGCCGCGCCGCAGAGGTCGACGAACGGCGCCGGGTCGCGTCCCGGGAGCGCCGGATGCGCGATCGCCGCAGCCTCGGCCTCGCAGCCCGGGTCGACATGGTGGTGGTCGGTGATCAGGAGCTCGATGCCCAGCGCCTTCGCGTGGCGCGACGGACCCTGGGCGGATGCGCCGCAGTCCACCGTGACCACGGTGCGCACGCCGTCCGCGGCCAGCGCAGCGAGCGCTTCGTCGTTGAGGCCGTAGCCCTCCTCGATGCGGTCCGGGACGTAGAAGCGAAGGTCGGCATCGGCCCGTGCTGCCTTGATCGCCCGCCACAGGATGGCGGTGGCGGTGATGCCGTCGGCGTCGTAGTCGCCGTAGATCGCGATGCGATGGCCGGCGCGCACCGCGGCCTCCAGGCGCTCGGCCACGGCGGTGGCGCCGGGCAGCGTGCGCGGCGCGTGCAGGAGGTTGACGCGCGGCGCATGCAGGAGGTCGCGGCCACGCGGATCCATCGGGTACTGGCGCGCCGCCATGACCCGCTCAAGGATGCTTCCCGCCCCTGTGGCCCCCGCTCCGATCCATCGGCTTTCGATCACTGACATCGGCGAGAGCCTATCGCGGCGCGGATGCAGCAAGTGCTTCCGCAGGCCCGGTCGACCCGCGAGATTTCCGGCAAATCAGCGCCGCGGCACGGTTTCCGTGCATCGGACCCCCGGTACCCTACCTCGAGATGCAGCGCTACAAGACCATTCTCCTCTTCGGAGCCCCGGGCGTCGGCAAGGGCACGCAGGGCAAGATCCTCGGGCACATCCCCGGCTTCTTCCACCTGGCGTGCGGCGACGTGTTCCGCTCCATGGACATGACCAGCGACCTCGGGCGCAAGTTCATGGAGCACAGCTCCCGCGGCGAGCTCGTTCCCGACGAGGTGACCGTGGACATGTGGAAGCAGAACATGTACGCGCAGACGGTGCTCAGCATCTACAAGCCCGCGCAGGACATCCTGGTCCTGGACGGCATTCCGCGCAGCATCGGCCAGGCGAAGGCGCTCGACCCGTACCTCGAAGTGCTCGCGGTCATCCACCTGGTGTGCCGCGACGTGGACGCCATGGTGATGCGCATGCGCCGCCGCGCGCTCAAGGAGAACCGCCTCGACGACGCCGACGAGAAGGTCATCCGCCGCCGCTTCGAGGTCTACCAGCGGGAAACCGCCCCGGTGCTCGAGCACTACCCCAAGTCCGCGGTCCGCGAGGTGGACGCGGTGGGTTCGCCGGCCGTGATCCTGCAGCGCATCCTGGACATCGTGGCGCCCATCCAGGACGCACATTTCCGCAATCCGCTCGCCGGCGACCACAAGCCGTGAGGAAGCGTCCGGAAGTGACTTGACAAGGTTCGGCATCAGTGTTTAAATGACGTCAGCCCGCGCCGTTGCGCCGGCCAAACGAGCCCCCGGAAGCGCGCCGTGTTGACCGCAAGGTCCACGGCGCGTTCCATTTTGCCATGCGGGACATGCCCGGGATGCGCCAGATGCCCAGATGCCCAGCCGGCGAAGAACGCCGTCCGGCGCCTCACTTGCGCTGCGGAACATCGGGCGATTCCGGGCGCAGCACCTCCGGGATCAGTTCCCGGTAGCGATCCGCCACTGCCTTGAACCACGCGCGTTCGCCTTCGTCGAGCCCGGGCGCGCGCGATGCCGCCTCGAGCGAGGCAAGCCGCGCACGCAGCACGGCACGGATGCCCGCACCCGCACCCAGCCCGTCGGGCGATGCCAGCTGCTGGCGCAATTGCACGATGTCGGGATGCGATTCCACGTCGAGCGGCTCACCCGGCAGGCGCTCGGTCCGCAGGATGCGCACCGGCGCGGGGAAGTCCTGCGAGAGCCGTTCCGCCAGTCGATCACGGGTGCTGTCGGACGTGATGTCCATGCCGCCGTCGCCGAACTTCTCGAGGTCCGCGCGGGAGCCCACCTCGATCTCGAGCTCGATCCGCTGCTCGACCGGCCTGCCGTCCGGCCCACCCTTCACGCGTCCAAGCTCGTCGCGCTCACCGCGCATCACCACCACCCCGATGCGGTCGCCCGGCCGCTTGTTCTGCACCACCGCAGAGAGCTGCTGGCTCACCAGGATCTGCTTGCCGTCGAGCTGCACGATGCGGTCGCCCGGCTTCAGCACCTTCTGCGCCGGCATGTTGGGGATGAGCCCGGTCACGGTCACGCCGTCGGCATCGGCAAAGCGCGCCGCCATCTGGATACCGAGCGCACCACGCGGCGCATCGAGGATGCGCGAGCGCGCCACTTCCAGGAGCCGCGCGTGCGCCTCGTAGCTGAGTTCCCCGGCAGCGCCGGAAAGATGCAGCCACACCTGTTCGTCGGGCACATTGCCAAGGTCACGGAGCGCGGCAGTGGCCGACTCACGCGCAGCAAAGTCAGGGTTTCCGAGGGCACGCACCAGGTCGGTGACGCGCTTGTCGGGCACCACGCCCTGCAGCTTCGGCGGCGACCACGGCGGGGCCTCGTCCATGACGTTGACCGCGCCACGCAGTCGCGCGAAATCCTGCTGGGCGATGCGCTGGCGCGGGAAGTCCGGGATACCGGCGCCCTGCTGCGCGATGCCGGGCAGCGCAACGCCGGGCTGCGCTTGGACGGGCAGCACCACCTCGCCCACGGGCTCGGCAAGCTTCGGCTGGTTCTGCGGTGCGCTCGGCCTGCTCGCGGGCTTCGCCGGCGCCTGCGCGAGTGCGGTGCAAGCGCAGGCCAGCGCGCCGAACACCGCGATCACGCCGATGCGATGGCGCGCGCGTTCGACTCGATCCACGCCGTCTTGCGCTCGATGAATGCCAGGAACCCGTCCGCGCGCAGGTGCGCAAACCGGCCCGAGCGGGCAATGGGCACGATGCTCTCGAGCGTGCACGATTCGATCATAAGCCACGGCAGCGCCTCCCGTTCCTGGGAAACGAGCGCCTTCCCCATGCCACGGCCGAGGCCGTCGGAGAGTGCGGCGATGCGGCGCAGGTCCAGCTCCGCCTGCCAGCGCTCCTGCGGCACCGCGGCGATCGGCGAGTTGCCGAAATGGACAAGCGCGTTGGCTGCCTCGCACACGCGGTGATCGGAGCGAACGCCGTCGAAATCGATGATGGCGCGCACCCGCCCGGCGTCGAAGATCACGTTTCCGGGATGGGTGTCGCCGTGCACGCAGAGCCAGGGCGACTCATCCAGCCCGGCGTGTTCGGCGAGCCCGTACGCGCGACGCGCGCGGTCGAGCAGGTTCTCGAGCGTCCCGCGCAGCGCCGGGATGTCGGTGTCGGGGTCGGCCCGCGCGACCGATTCCAGGATCGGCTCCACCGCCACGTCGAACGTGCCCGCGCGGTGGTACGAGAAGCGGCCGAGCCGGTCCCCGCCCGCAAAGTCCATGGAGGCCCGCAGCATGCTGCCCAGCGCAGCGCCCATCGCCGCGGCCTCGGCCACGCGCTGGGACCAACGCTCGCCGTCCACCCACTCGAACATCTCGTAGGTGCCGAGCGGACCGTCCACCGCCGTGGTGCCGTCGGGCGTCCGGCGCAGCCGGGCGATCGGGACGCCGGCATCGGACAAGTGGAGCTGGAACGCGTGGAGCGCATCGAGGCGCTCGCGCGTGCCGGAGTCCGGCGCACGCCGCTTGAGCATGAACTGACCGTCCGGTGAACGAAGCCTGCTCTTGGCGCTCAGCCGCGAACCGCGGCCGATGGGCTCGGCCTCGATCGGCCGGCGCAGGCCGAACGCGCGCGACACCTCGCGGATCTCCTCCAGGGAGAGGAGCGCTCGCGCGTGGCCGATCATTCGGCGTTCTGCGCCTGTTCCTTGATCCGGTCGATGGCGGTCTTGATCTCCACCACCCGGCGGCTGATCTCGACGTCGCCGCTCTTGCTGGCGATGGTGTTCGCCTCGCGGAGCATTTCCTGCGCCAGGAAGTCGAGCGCGCGGCCCGCGGGCTGCGGGTTCGAGGGCTCGATGATGGAGCGGAACTGCTCGACGTGGCCGCCAAGCCGCGCGATCTCTTCCGCAATGTCGCTGCGCTCGGCGAAGATGGCCACTTCCTTCACCAGGTCGGCGTCGCTCACCGCGGCGCCGAGGTCCTTGAGCGCGGCCGCCAGGCGCTGGCGCAGGCGCTCCTGGTAGTTGCCGGTGACCTCGGGCGCGCGCGTGCGCACGGCATCGAGGCGCGACTCGATCTGCTGGCCGAATTCCGCCAGCAGCGTGCGCAGCGCCTCGCCCTCGCGCTCGCGTGCAGCCATCAGCGCATCGCACGCCTCGCCCACCAGGCGCATGAGGATCGGGCGCGAGCCTTCGGAGATCGCCTGCGCGCGGTCGTCGGAGACGACGCCCGGCAGCGAGAGGAGGTCGGAGAGTCGGATGTCCTGCGAGAGGCCGGCGCTTGCCGCACTGCGCAGCTGTGCCGCGTATGCCTCGAGCGCCGCCACGTTGATGCGCGCCACGGCGCGTGCGGAGATCTCCGTCCAGCGCACGGTGATGGTGACGCTGCCGCGCACCAGGCGACGCATGACCAGGGCCTCGATGTCCGGCTCGAGCGAGTCGAACTCCGACGGCAGGCGCATGGTGGCCTTGAAGAACCGGTTGTTGACCGAGCGGATCTCGACCGCGAAGCGCGTGCCGTCCTGCTCATGCGAGGCGGCACCGAAACCGGTCATCGATCGGATCACGCGGGTACCTCGGGGAGGCTTCGAAGGTCAGGGCGCGGGAGCAGGGGCAGGGGCCGGCGCGGGAGCCGGTGCCGAAGCCGGAGCCGGTGCCGGCGCAGCGCCCGCGGGGGCCGGCTGCTGCGCTTCCTGCTTCGGATCCTCGAACGGGATCGCACCGGCAGGCTTGTTGACGGGCTGCTCGGGCGCGAGCGGGATGGTGACCGACGTGGTGCCGGGCGCGCCCGCGGGTGCGGTGGCCGGTGCGGTCTGCGTGGCATCCGCTTCGTCTGCGGCCGGCTCCTGGGCACCCTTGACCATCTTCAGGTCGAGGATGTTCAGCGCGATGGCCAGCACCAGGTAGATGCCGAAGGCCGTCACGGTGGCGTAGGTGAGCGCGTCGCCGGTGCGGCCGCCGAAGGCCGTGTCCGTGCCGCCGCCACCGCCGCCGAAGGCCTGCGCCAGTCCGCCGCCCTGCGGGCGCTGGACCAGGATGATCAGGACGAGGGCAACCGAGACGACGAGGAAGAGAATGACGAGGAGCGTGAAGATGACGCCCATGGGTGTTCCTTCAGTGGCCGCCGGCCGCCGACCACGCCTCCGCCGCGGCGCGGCAGATCGAAGCGAAGTCGTCAGCCTTGAGGCTGGCGCCGCCGATCAAGCCCCCATCGATGTCCGGTCCGGCGAAGATCGCCCGTGCGTTCTTCGCGTTGACCGAACCACCGTAGATGATGCGGGTTCGAGCGGCGAATCGAGAATCATACAGGTCGGCCAGCACCCGGCGGATGGATGCATGCATCGCCTGCGCGTCCTCGGGACTTGCGGTGCGGCCGGTGCCGATGGCCCACACGGGTTCGTATGCCACCACCACGCGCTCCACCGTCTCGGCCTTCAGTGTCCCGAAACATCCGCGCAACTGATGCGCCACCACGGCTTCGGCCCGTCCGTCGTCGCGTTCGGAGAGCGTCTCGCCGACGCAGAGCACCGCCACCAGGCCGCTCTCGAGGGCGATGGCGAGCTTCTCGTGCAGCAGTTCGTCGTCTTCGCCGAGCCCGTGGCGCCGCTCAGAATGGCCAATAATCACGGAACGACACCCGACATCGCACAGCATGCCGGCGCTCACCTGGCCGGTGAACGCGCCGCTCACCTCGGCGGAGCAGTCCTGGGCACCGAGAAGCACCGCCGAGTGGCCAAGCGTCCGGCCCACCGTGAAGAGGTACGGGAACGGCGGATAGACGGCCGCCTCCACCGATTCCTCGACGCCTGCGGCGGCCAGCGCGGCCAGCACGGCGTCGGCCAGCTCCACGCCGGAGGCGAGGTCGGTGTTCATCTTCCAGTTTCCGCCGATGAATGGCCTGCGTTCCGCGTGCATGGCCCGCAGTCTACGGGCCACGGCCGCGCACCCACGCCGCCGGGGGCGCCCACCCCCCTTCCCTACACTGCCCCTCCCATGCCGACGCCTGCCCGCACTGCCGCCGAGATCCGCCGCGCGTACATCGCCTTCTTCGAGGAGAAGTGCGCCCACACCATGGTGCCGTCGAGCCCGGCGATCCCGTTCGACGATCCGACGCTCCTCTTCGCGAACGCCGGCATGAACCAGTTCAAGGACGTGTTCCTCGGACGCGGCACCCGCAACTACACGCGCGCGGTGAACACGCAGAAGTGCATCCGCGCCGGAGGCAAGCACAACGACCTCGAGGACGTGGGCCGCGACACCTACCACCACACCTTCTTCGAGATGCTGGGCAACTGGTCGCTCGGCGACTACTTCAAGCAGGAAGCGATCACCTGGGCGTTCGAGCTCCTGACCAAGGTCTACGGCGTCGACCCCAACCGCCTCTACGCCACCTGGTGCGCCGGCGACCCGAAGCAGGGCGTCGAACCCGACCACGAGAGCCGCGACCTCTGGCTCAAGTACCTGCCCGCGGACCACGTGATCCCCGGCAGCATGAAGGACAACTTCTGGGAGATGGGCGAGACGGGCCCGTGCGGCCCGTGCACCGAGATCCACTTCGACCGCATCGGCGGCCGCAACGCTTCCGAGCTGGTGAACACCGGCGACCCGGACGTGCTGGAGATCTGGAACCTGGTGTTCATCCAGTTCAACCGCGAGCCGGGCGGCAAGCTCACCTCGCTTCCCGCCAAGCACGTGGACACCGGCATGGGCCTCGAGCGACTGGTGAGCGTGCTGCAGGACAAGCGCTCCAACTACGACACCGACATCTTCGGACCCATCTTCGAGCTGACGCGCACCGTGACCGGCGCGCGCGCCTACGGCGGCAAGCTCGAGGACGCCATCGACACCGCGTACCGCGTGATCGCGGACCACGTGCGCTGCCTCTCCATCGCGGTGGCCGACGGCGCCGCGCCCGGCAACGAGGGCCGCAACTACGTCCTGCGCCGCATCCTGCGCCGCGCCATCCGCGCCGGGCACCAGCACCTGGGCGCGCGCGAGCCGTTCATCTACAAGCTCGTGCCCGCCGTGGTCACCACGCTCGGCGACACGTTCCCGTCGCTCGTGCAGCAGGCCTCGCGCGTGGTGCACGCCATCCGCGAGGAGGAGATCGCCTTCGGCAAGACCCTCGAACGCGGCATCGCGCTGTTCGACGAGGCTGCGAAGCGTGCCGGCGCCGGCAGGAAGATCTCCGCACAGGACGCCTTCAGCCTGCACGACACGTTCGGCTTCCCCATCGACCTCACGCAGGTGATGGCCGAGGAACGCGGCATGACCGTGGACGTCGCCGGCTACGAGGCGCTCATGGAGGCCGCGCGCGAGCGCAGCCGCGAGGGCGGCACCAAGGCCGAGGGCATGCACATGCCGCCGCCGGACGTCCTCGAGAAGCTCCGCACCGCGCTCCACGTGCACGCCACCGACGACAGCGCGCGCGACGGCGCCAAGCCAACCAACGCCGACGTGGCCGCCATCTGGGACGGGCATGCGCTCGTGAACAAGGCCGTCGAGGAACAGCGCGTCGCCATCATCGCGCGCAAGACGCCCTTCTACGCCGAGGGCGGCGGCCAGGTGGGCGATTCCGGCATGATCGAGCTGCAGGGCGGCGCCGGGCGCACGCACCGCTTCAAGGTGGAGGACACGCAGCGTGCCGGTGAACTCGTGCTGCACGTCGGGCGCCTCGAGCACGGCACCGTGGCAGTGGGCGAGCACGCCACGCTGACGGTCGAGCGCAGCCGCCGCGAGCGGATCGCCGCCAACCACACCGGTACGCACCTCATGAACCACGCGCTGCGGGAAGTCCTCGGTGGCGAGGTGGAGCAGCGCGGCTCGCTGGTGGCCGACGACCGCCTGCGCTTCGACTTCACGCATCCCAAGGCGATGAGCCACGAGGAGCTCGCGAAGGTGGAGATGCTGGTCAACGCCAAGATCGCCAAGACCATGGTGGTGGACGCCAAGGTGGTGCCGCTCGAACTGGCGAAGGCCATCAACGGCGTCCGCGCCGTCTTCGGCGAGCGCTACCCGGACCCGGTGCGCGTGGTGTCGATCGGCGCCACGGTCTCGGACCTCCTGGCCGACCCGTCCAACGCGCGCTGGCGCGAGTGCTCCGTGGAGTTCTGCGGCGGCACGCACACACGAAGCAGCGAGGAAGTGCAGCACTTCGCCATCCTCAGCGAGGGCGCGTCGAGCGCGGGCATCCGCCGCATCTTCGCGGTGACGGGCACCGCGGCGCACGCCGCCGCGGCCACGGCCGCCAACCTGGAGCAGCGCCTGGCCGCGGCCCGGAAGCTCGAGGGCGAGGCCCTCACGGAGGAAGCGACGGCCATCGCGTCGGCACTCACGGAACTGCCGGTGTCCGTGGTGTTCCGTCACCGCGTGGAACCCGCGGTGGTGGAGCTGCGCGAGAAGTCTAAGGAATGGCGCAAGGCACAGGAAGGCGCCAACCGCGAGGTGGTGGTGGCGCAGGCGCGCGAGATCGCCGAGCGCGCCAGCGGCCTGTTCATCGTGGAGAGCGTCACCGGGGCCGACCCCGCGGCGCTCCTCTCGGCGCTCAGCGCGGTGCGCGCCAAGCGTGCCGACAGCGCCATCCTCCTCATGAGCGCGGACATGGAGGGCGGCAAGGTGTCGATCGCCGCCGACGTGCCGAAGGCGCTCCAGGACAAGGGCCTCAAGGCCGGCGACTGGGCCCGCGCGGCGGCCGAGGCATGCGGCGGCAAGGGCGGCGGACGCCCGGACTTTGCGCAGGCCGGCGGACGCGAACCCGCGAAGCTTCCCGACGCGCTGCGCGCGGCGAAGGCATTCGCGGGAGCACGGCTGGGCGCGTAAGGCGCACGGCTGGACGCGCAACGCCCAGCTCGCACGCAATCTCAACCCCGCCACGCGGTGTCTGTAAGGTACGCCGCATGTCGAGCAGCTCGTCCATCCAGTCCGTCCAGTCCGAGGACCGCGTCTTCCCGCCGCCGGCGGATTTCGCCAAGCGCATGGGCACCATCCATGTGCCGGACATGGCCACGTACCACGCCATGCACGAGCGCTCGATCCGCGATCCCGAGGGCTTCTGGGGCGAGGTGGCCAAGGAGTTCCACTGGTTCACGCCGTGGAACACGGT
>JBIIJH010000210.1:0-3543 GCA_044233905.1 Phycisphaerales bacterium | reverse complement strand
GGCCGCCGCGCCGTGAGCATCGTCACCGATCCCGCCACCAACAGCCTGGTGGTGAGCGCGCCCAAGGAGGAGTGGGACGGCCTGCGTTCCATGCTTTCCAAGCTGGACAGCGAGGACTACGACTCCAACCTGCAGCTGCGCGTCTTCAGCCTCCGCCATGCGCAGGCGCAGGGCGTCTCCGTGGCCATCAACACCGCGTTCAAGGGCGACCCGCAGGAGCGCCAGCAGCGCGCCGCGGCCACCACCGGCCCCGACGGGCGACCGATCCGCCAGGCGCCCACCTCGCTCGTGAAGGACGAGAACTGGGTGAGCGCCGTGGCCGACACCTCCACCAACACGGTGATCGTGAGCGCCAGCCGCAAGAACCTCCGCAAGATCGAGGGCATCGTCCAGCAGCTCGACGGCGAGCAGGTGGCCGGCCTCCCCTCGCCGCGCCTGATCATGGTGAAGGAAGGGCACAGCGCCACGCAGCTCGCCTCGGCGCTCCGGACCGTGTTCGCACCACCCGAGGGCCAGCAGCGCGGCATCCGCGCGCCGCGCATCGTGCCCGACGAGACCGCCGGCACCATCATCGTGCGCGCCGAGGACAAGGACTTCAAGGAACTCTCCGAGCTGGCCGCCACGCTCCAGGAACTGAAGCCCGAGGCGAGCGGCTCGCTCTTCATGATCGAGCTCAAGCACCTCTCCGCCGAGGCCGCCATGCAGACCGTGGACGGCCTGGGCGTGACCAGCGCCGGCGCCACCGACCCCAAGGGCCGCGTGGTGCGCGGCCCGGTCAAGGTCTTCGCCGTGCCCGGCCGCAATTCGCTGGCCGTGGCCGCGCTTCCCGAGGACCGCGCGCTCATCGCCGACCTCGTGAAGGGCATCGACACCGAGCCCACGTGGGCGCAGAGCGAGGGCGAACTGGTGCGCCTCTCCAAGGCCGCTGCCCCCGCCGTGGCCGCCACGCTCCAGGAGATGATCGACACCGCTGCCGCGCCGGGCGCCTCCACGCTCGCGAAGGCGCTCCAGGAACAGGTCCGCCGCCTGCGCGTCCACCGCGACGGCGCGCTGACCCCTGACCTGGTGCTCGACCTCACCAAGCCGCTCAAGCTGGTGGCCGACGAAAAGACCAACTCAATCATGGTCACCGGCGCCAAGGAGAACGTGGCCGCTGCGCGCGAACTCATCGGCATGCTCGACGACGTCCCCACCACCGGCGCCGTGACGATGCGCATCCTGCCGCTCGTCAACATCGACGCCGACGAGTTCGCCAAGGTCATGAAGGAGCTCTTCGAGCAGGGCAAGGCGCTCGGCAGGATCCCGGGCACCACGCTCACCGGCGCGCCGCAGGGAGACGTCGGCAAGGCGCTTGCGGACGACTTCGCCATGACCGTCATCGAGCGCACCAACACGGTGATCGTCGCCGGGCGCGACGAGGCCGTGGCGCTAGTCGAGGCCATGCAGCAGCGCCTCGACACCGTGGACGCCTCGCCCGCCTCCAGCGTGCGCAGCTTCCCGCTCGCGCGCGCCGGCGCCAGCAGCGTCACGCAGCGCCTGCAGCAGTTCTTCGACGCCCAGGCGCAGCAGAAGAACTTCCGCCCCGAGGACAAGGTCCGCATCGTGGCGGACGATCGCACCAACACGCTGGTGGTGAGCACCTCGCAGCGGAGCTTCACCGTCCTGGAGGAGCTCCTCAAGCAGCTCGACCGCGAGATCCCCGCGGACCTGCGCGAACTCAAGCTCGTGCAGCTCGAGCACGCCAGCGCCACGCGCCTGGCGCCGCTCATCCAGCAGCTCATGGACTCGCGGCTGGACCGCCTGAAGGCCGTCGAGCCGCGCGCCGCCGACCTGCAGAAGGTCACCGTCCTCGCCGACGAGCAGGCGAACTCGCTCCTCATCTCGGGCGGCGCCGACGCGTTCGACGTGATCAAGGGCATCGTCAGCCAGCTCGACACGCTCGACCGCGAGGAGATCGCGCCGCTCCACGTGCTGCCCATGAAGCGCGGGAACCTCGATCGCGTGGCCACCGCCGTCAACCAGATCATGGAGCGCCGCTACGCGGACCTGCCGCAGACGGTGGCCAAGCGCGCCCGCCCGCTGGTGATGACCGACCCGCGCTCCAACTGCCTGCTGATCGCCGCCACGCAGCCCGACTTCGACGACATCAAGGGACTCGTCGACCGCATCGAGGAGCAGCCCACCGACCCCGCCGTGGCGCTCCACGTGATCCCCGTGGTGGGCGTCCGCGTCGAGACCATCGCGCCGCGCCTGCAGACGGTGATGCGCGAGCGCCTTGCCACGCTCGGCGAGACGGCACGTCCGTCGGACCGCATCTCCATCGAGAGCGACCTGGCCACCAACACGCTCATCGTGGCTTCGAGCCAGGAGAACGCGGAGATCATCAAGCAGCTCATCGGCGACCTGAAGGCCGTGGGCAAGGACACCGCGTTCACCCGCGATTTCCAGACCATCCAGCTCAAGAAGAGCCGCGCCGCCGACATCGTGCAGATGCTCGACAACATGTACGTGCGCGAGGAGAACCGCCGCCGCGGCAACGACAGCGTGCGTGCCATCGTCGACGGCCGCACCAACGCGGTGATCCTCTCCGGTGCCGCCTCCGACATCACCACCATGGGCAAGATCATCAACGATCTCGAGGCGTCCAAGCCGCTCGAGGTGGTCGAGATCAAGTACGTGCGCCTCAAGAGCGCCAACGTGCTCGAGCTCATCAGCCTGATCGACAGCGTGCTCTCCGGCAACTCGCTCGCCGCGCGCGGCGCGCAGGCCGCCACCGTGGTGCGCTACCTGAAGCAGATCCCCGGGGTCGAGGACGAGGCCGCCGAGATGGAGATCAACGCCGCGGTCCGGCAGTCGATCAGCCTCACCCCCGACATCCGCTCCAACACCGTCATCGTGCGCGCGCCCAAGGATTCCATGGCGCTCGTCGAGAAGATGATCGAGGACCTCGACAAGGACGACAGCTCCGCGCAGAACGTCCGCGTGATCCGCCTGGCGCACGCCGAGGCCGAGAGCATCCTGGAGATCCTCAACGAGCTGTTCCGCCTGCGGAAGCAGGGGAATCTCTACGTCCTCAAGCCCCGCGAGGGCGGCGGGCAGCCCGCCGAGGGCGCCGCGCCGGCCACCGCGCCCGAGAGCGCCGGCAAGAGCACCACCATCGCGGGCCTCGAGCTCAACGTGGTGCCCGACGACCGCCAGGAACTCTCCATCACCGTCGACCCGCGCACCAACAGCCTGCTGGTGAGCGGCACGCCCAACTACCTGGGCGCCGTGGAGAAGGTGATCAAGGAACTCGACACCGACCAGTTCGGCAACCGCGACCAGCACGTGGTGCGCCTGAAGAACGCGACCGCCACGGAGATCGCGCAGACCCTCACCAAGTTCGCCGACGGCGAGCGGCAGAAGCTGCTCGAGGCGTACGGCAACAACCGCCAGGCCGCGGCCAGCCGCCTGCTCGATGCGCAGGTCACCGTGGTGGGCGACCAGAAGTCGAACACCGTGCTCCTCACCGGCAGCCCGCGCTACGTGGAGAAGCTCAAGGGC
>JBIIJH010000209.1:0-3553 GCA_044233905.1 Phycisphaerales bacterium | reverse complement strand
AAGTCACCAACCTCCAGCGGCAGTCGCTCTACGTGGATGCCGATGCGCGGGCCGGCGTGCCCAAGGCCGAGGCCGCCAAGCGGCGCGTGCTGGCCATCGATCCGGCGCTGCGCGTCCATGCGTGCGTGGAGCATCTCTCGGCGGAGAACGCCGAGGACTTCGTGCGCGATTGCGACGTGGTGGTGGACGGGCTCGACAACTACCGCACGCGCTACCTGCTGAACGACGCCGCCGTGAAGCTGGGCAAGCCGTTCATCCACGCCGGTGCGGTGGCCATGCGCGGGACGTCCATGCCGGTGCTGGCGGGCGTTGCCGATTCGCTCGGCATGGCGCGCGCCGATGCGCCGTGCCTGCGCTGCGTGTTCCCGGAGGTCCCGCCGGCGGGCGAGGGCGAGACGTGCGACACGGCGGGCGTGTTCGGCCCCGCGGTGGCCGTGGTGGGCGCGCACGCGGCGGGGCAAGCGATCAAGTTGCTGGCTGGGCGCACGGATATTCTCGATCGATCGTTCTGGTCGGTGGATCTCGAGCACAACCGCACGGTGCGCATGCCGCTCGCCGGCGCGGCGCGCGCGGAGTGCCCGTGCTGCGGCGCGCGGCGGTTCGAGTTCCTGGAAGTCGAGGCGGACGGGCGATGCACCGTGCTCTGCGGCCGCAACGCCGTGCAGGTGCGGCCGGCCGCGGCGGCGCGGATCGACCTGGTGCGGCTCCAGTCGAGGTTGGCGCCGCTCGGGAAGTTCGCGATCGCCGACGGCCTGCTGGTGGGGGCGCTCGACGGCTCGTTCGAGCTTTCCGTGTTCCCCGACGGCCGCGCGATCGTGCGCGGCACCACGGACCTGGTGGCGGCGCAGGGCGTGTACGACCGATGCGTGGGCGAATGAATGTGTGAACGCATCATTCACCGCGGCAAGCAAGTTCCCATTTCCCGAGGAAAGAGGAACATGCGCGCCGTGGCGAATTTACAATCCGCGTCCCATGCCATACGCCCACTACGTCCTCTCCGGCCTGAACATCGGCCTCGGCTACGCCGACGTGCTCACCAAGTCCATCCCCGCCGACAAGTTCGCGCACTTCCCCGGGAAGGACGTGGTCTGCCCGGCCTTCTACATGGCGCACCTGTCGCTCTACCCGCATCGCGCGCTCGGCATGCTCGGCCGCGCGGACCTGATCGTCCCGAACCCCGCGGGCTGGGATGACCGCTTCAAGGCCGGCGTCACCGCCGAGCCGGGCGACTATCCGTCCAAGGACGCCATCATGGCGCACTTCACCGCCGGCTACCAGGCAGTGGCGAAGGCGCTGGAGACCGCACCGGACTCCGTCTTCGCCGAGGAGAACCCCGCCGAGGGCCGCTTCAAGGAGATGTTCCCGCAGAAGGGCGGCGCGATCACCTTCCTGTGCGTCGGCCACATGCAGATGCACCTGGGGCAGATCAGCACCTGGCGCCGCGTGATGGGGCTCGGGAGCGCGATGTGAACCTGGCCGCGCGTCCACGCAACTCCGGGATGCGTGATTCGCTGCGTTGTGCTGCATGCGTGATCGTGGCGGCGTTTGCCGCGCTGCTGTCGCTTGCGTCGCCTGCGATCGCGGGCGAGACGGGCCTTGACCACCCCCCCGGCGAACCCGCCCTCTGGCCGGCCGCTGACCTGCTGGATTCATTGCAGCGTGCGCATGCCACGGTGCACAGCGAGCGCGCGCTCGATGCATGGCAGCGTTACGCACTGGCCTGGCGCGATGCGTCCGATGCAATCGGCCCGGAACGGGCACGCGTGCAGCGCGCGGGGCAGCAGCGTGGGTACCGCGTCTACGAGTCCGAGGACTCGTACGCGGCGCGCAAGGCGCTCGACCGCCATGCGCTGGACGTCGAGGAGCAGCTCGAAGCCGCGCTTCTCTCGTCGCTCGCCGAGACCTCGTCGCCCGAAGGCCAGGCCGCCATCGAATCGGTGCGGCGCGAGCGGCGTCTGGGCCGCGTGATGGCGCAGGCCCGGACCCTGGCGTCCGGCACCGCCTTCGAGACCCTGCACCTGGAGACGCTCCTCGTCGACGCCCTGCGACGCCGGCCCGCGGATTGCGCGGCCGCGCTGGCGGCGCTCGAACGCACCCGCGACGAGCGGATCGCCGCGGCCACGGCGGTGGTGGAGGCTGCGGCGGCAGGCGAGCGTGCGGAGCGTGCCTTCTGGGTGTCAAGCGGCCTGGACCTCCTGACGTCGGCGGATTGGATGGCCATCAACCTCCGCCGCCAGGAACGCGCGGATACCGGCGATTCCGCCGCCGCGCCCGACTCCGCGCCGACTGCCACTCCCGCGCACCCCGTCGATGCGGCGCAGGCCGCATCGGATGATCGCATCATGGCGGCCTTCGAGCAGACCGGGCGGATCCGCGCTCGGCCCAAGCAGCGGGCCCGGGCCGCGTTGCACGAGGCGCAGTGGAAGTCCCTGCATGCCGCGGTCGATGCCGTGGGACCGGAGGTGAGGCTCGCGATCACCCGCGCCGCGTGGCGCGCCATCGACGATTCCGGCAACATGCGCCCCGCCGCGATGGGCATCATCGTCTCGATGTGCCAGCCCGGCATCGATCCGGCCTGTGCCTCATGCCTGCGTGCGGCGCTCCCGACTTGGCGCCGGGAGTGGCCGGAGCTCTTCTTCCGCACCGGCGACACCGCGATCCGCGCGGCGGCCGCAGCGTTGCGGGATTCCGACGACGACGGCCTCGACGGGTATTCCCAGGCGCTCAGCGCGTGGGAAGAGCAGCTCGCCACCGACTCGGCCGCGCTCGAGCGACGCGTGTGTGCGGCATGTGCCTCGGGCTGCCTGCGCGACCCCGACGACGAGTCGATCGTGCACGGCTCCATCGCCGCGGCGCGCGACTTGCCCGAGGTGGCCGACGACACCGAGTCGTGGGAGGATCTCGGATTCACGCTCGACGACCGCGCCCCGGATGCCGCCGATGATGCCGCGATGCAGGAGAATCCGTTCGGCCTCGGGAATTCCGGCGAACCGACCATCGTGGGCCTGCCGATTGACGCCGACTGGCTCCGCGCCGCGCTCCGGAACCGCGGTCTCGATGCCGACGCGCTGGCCGTGTGCCAGCCGATCCTCGATCACGCGGCCGCGCAATGGGAGACGTCGGTGCTCCCGGTCGTGCGCGAGGTGCAGGAGTTGCTCGACGCACCGTTGCTGACCTACGACGGCGGTCCCTTCGCCTTCGACGAGGCGCGTGCCTCCCGCATCCCGTCCGTCATTGCGCGCGCCCGTGATGCCGCCCGCGCTGCCGATGCGGAAGCGGTGTCGGCGCTCGTGGCGGCGCTCGGGCTCGGACCCGACGACGCATCCATGCTGCGCCTGGCGCGCGGCCTCGGCGAGCAGCGCCGCGAACGTCAGTCCTTCTTTGCCGGCGAATCCACCTTTGACGGACTCCGCGTCAACGTGGCATCGGCGGTCCTGGCAACCGAGCTCTCCGCGGACGCCCGTGCGGCGGCCATCGCGGTGGCACTGCGGCGTGGCCCGGAGCTCGAAGCCAAGCTCGCGGAGTTCCGCCGGGTCATCATGGACGCGCACTT
>JBIIJH010000208.1:0-3568 GCA_044233905.1 Phycisphaerales bacterium | reverse complement strand
CAAGGCGCGCGAGATCGCCGCCGGCTGGATCAAGTCAAGCAACGGCGCGCTGCAGGCCATGTACAGCGCCGTGCTCGTCGAGCAGCAGGCGGGCGACAAGGTGCGAACCCTCGAGGCGCTCCGCGTGGCCCTCGAGAAGTACCCGACGAACCCCGAGCTGGCCCGCATCGAGGCGCTCCTCAAGACCGAGGACCCGATCGAGCGCGTCGACATGATGGTCAACCGGATGGTCACCGACCCCAAGCAGCGCCCGTCGGAACGCCTGCGTGCGCTGCGCGGCGTACGCGCGGACCTCGTCCGGCAGATCGCCGAGCTGAAGCAGGCCAAGTCCCCGGAGCTCGGCCGCAGCGAGGATTTCCTCAAGAAGCTCGACGTTGCGATCCCGGAAGCGGAGAAGCAGGCACTTGCGTCGGGTGTCGATGACCCGGGAACCGTCGAACTCGCGTTCATGGAGGCGATCGGGCGCGGCGATGTTGCCGCCGCCGAGCTGCACATTGCCGCCGCCGCCAGGCTTGCGGCGGTCTCGCCGATCCTCGAGGTGGTCCTGCGCGCGCGTCTCCTCGACTACCAGGGACGTCCCGCGGAGGCCATCGCGCTCCTCGAGAAGGCGCGCCAGTCGGGCCGGACGGACGCACCGATTGCCTCGCAGCTGGCCATGATCCAGGAGCGCATCGGCAACGAGCCGGCCGCGCTGGCCCTCTGGAAGGAGGCGTACGACCGCCGCCCGAACGATCTCGGCAACGTGCGCGGCTATGCGCGCGCGCTCGGTCGCTCCGGCCAGGGTCGCAACGCGCTGGAGATGCTTCGTGCCGCGGTCGCGGCCAACCCCGGTGACGTCGAGGCCCTGCGCGCCGCTGCCGACTACGAGGCCGTCTACGGGAGCCGTGCCACCGCCATCGACCACCGTCAGCGCCTGATCCAGCTTGATCCGACGAACCGCGAGAACCTGGCCGACCTGTACGCGCTCCTCTACCAGCCGGCCGACTTCGGATCGGTACGCGATGCACAGGGGCGCCCGCGCTTCGACGCCCGTGCCTGGGCGTCCGTCCCGAAGGAAGAGCAGCGTCGCCTGCTCGAGGATGCGCACCAGATGAACATGGCGCTCGCCGAGCAGCTCTACACGGCTGCCATGCAGTCCGCGCCGTACGACATCCGCTTCGCCGGCCGCAAGGCATCGGTGCTGCGCGAACTCGGCAAGTTCGACGAAGGGACGCGCGCGATCGCGGAAGTGGTGAAGGCGGCCGAGGCCGCCGGTACCGTCACCGCGCTGACGTACACCGAGCAGGGCCTCTACCTCGACGCGCTTGGGAATCGTGCCGGTGCCGAGGCGTGCTTCACCAAGGCGCGCGCCCTCCAGGACCCCAAGAAGCGCGAGGTCGACCTGGTGCTGCTGGAGCTCGAGGCCAAGCGTGGCAACGCGAAGCGCGCCATCGAGCTGCTCAAGGATGCCATGGGCGATTCGCCCTCGGCCGTCATGCTCCTCCGCCTGGCGGACCTGCAATTGGTCGATCGCCAGTACGCGGATGCGCGTGCCACGGTCGAGAAGGTCCGCGGCGTACTGGGCGCCAGCCCGCCGGCGGAATCGCAGCGGCAGCTCGAGATGCTCGTTTCCGGGCTCGCAGCAGGCGAGGCGGACGAGCTCCGCGATGCCGGCAAGCGCGACGAGGCGAATGCGAAGGCCGAGGAAGCGCTCGCCGCGCTGGGCCGCGCCGAGTTGGTGTCTCCCTCCGACCTGTTTGCGCCCTTGCGCCGCGTGCAGATCCTGCGCGGCCTGGCGATTGCCACCCAGGACAACGCGCGGCTTGACCAGGCCATCGCCGAAGCCGACCGCATCCTGGCTCGCAACGCCATGTACTGGCCGATGGTCTCCCAGCGCACCGACCTCGCGCTCGACAAGCGCGACATCAAGGCGGCGATCGGCATCGTCGAGCGCTATCTCAAGGCGCAGCCGTCCAGCGAGGAGGGCCGCGCACGCCTCATCCAGATGCAGATCGCGTCGGGCAACGTCCCGCGCGCGATCGAGGTTGCCAAGGAAGGCGTGGAGTTCCGTCCGCAGGACCCGGTCTCCGCGGAACGCGTCGGCGAGCTGTACCTGAACACGGGCGATGCAGCGAGCGCAGCCAAGGAGTTCGAGCGCGCGTTCACCCTCGACCCGAAGTCCATCGTCTACCTCGAGAAGTCCGCGAATGCCCGGCTCCTGGCCGGCAATCCGCAGGAAGCCCTCGCGCTCCTGCGCGGCGCAAGCGAGCTGGTGGCAGGCTCCCCGGTGCTCCGCGCCATCGGCGCGACCGCGCTCGCCAAGACCGGAAAGCGGGACGAGGCCATCGTCGCCGGGCGCGACGCGCTCGTTGCGGCGCGTGCGCTCCCGGAGAAGACGGTCGAGAACGTCGAGCGGACCGCCGTGGTGCTCCGCGAGATGTTCCCGCCGGATCGTCCGGGCGACTTCGAGGCATTCGTCCTGCAGTCGGGTACCCCGACGGCCGTCGAATCGGCGATCATCGCGGACACCTGGATGCGTTCCGGCCCGACCGGCGGCGACAAGGCGCTGGAGTGGTGCGGAAAGGTCGAGGCAGGCGGCGAGTCCGTGCAGGCCGGCGTCCGGTCCGCCACCGCGATGACCCGCGGCTCCGTGCTCTACTCGCGCGGCGACCTCAAGGGCGCATGCGACGCGTTCGAGACGGCCGCAGGCATCGCGCAGCGCAATGCCGCAGCCCTCAACAACGCCGCCTACCTGCTGGTGAAGGTCAAGAACGACACCGCCAAGGCCTTCGAGCTGGCGTCGCTCGCCGTGCAGCTCGCTCCGGCGCAGGCCGACTACCTCGACACGCTCGGTTACGTCCTCTTCAAGTCCGGCAAGCTTGCGGACGCCGAGGACGTGCTGAACAAGTCGGTGGCCGTCGCGCCCACGGCGAGCGCGCTCATGCACCTGGCGCAGGTACGCGCCGGGCAGGGCAACGTCGGGGATGCCCGCCAGCTCCTTGACCGTGCCCGGGCAAAGTCACCCGACGCGGACACCGCCAAGGAGATCGAGGAGATCACGGCGTCGCTCAAGGGGAAGTGACACGTGGGACGTGATGTCGGTGAGTGAAGGCAGGCACGGATGACTGGGATTGATGACCAGGATCGATGACTGGGACTGACGCGCGACGGGATCTCTCGAGAGGAACAACCATGACTGCAGCCAACCAGACGACCGCCACCCCATCCTCCGCCCCCCGCCCCGCGCAGGCAGGCGGTGCGCCCCGCGGCGGCCGGCAGCAGGCGCCCACCATCGATCCCGTGCGCATCCTGCGCCAGCACGCGTGGCTCCTCGCGGGCTCCGCGGGCGTCGGGCTCGTGCTTGGCGTCGTCGCGCACTTCACCTGTCTGTTCCTCTATCCGCTCTGGGGCGGCTCGGTGATCTTCGAGATCCGTCCCGAGGTGACGGGCGCGAAGGACGCTGTGACCCGCGAAATCGTGCAGGACGAGGCGATCGCGCGCCTCGGCCAGACCGAGTCGCAGAAGATGATGTCGAAGTCCATCCTGGAGGCCGCGATGAAGGCGCCGGACGTGGGCATGACCAAATGGG
>JBIIJH010000207.1:0-3584 GCA_044233905.1 Phycisphaerales bacterium | reverse complement strand
CCCCGCTACGTGGAACGCACCGCCGGCACGCGCGCCGCCATCTGCGACACGCGCAAGACCATGCCCGGCATGCGCATGCTCGAGAAGTGGGCCGTGCGCTGCGGCGGCGGCACCAACCACCGCATCGGACTCTTCGACGCCATGCTGGTGAAGGACAACCACGTCACCGGGCTCGCTCCCAAGGAGATGGCCGCGCGCGTGGCCGGCGCCGCAAGCGATGCGCGCATGCGTTCGCCGCTGCGCTTCGTGGAGGTGGAGTGCGACACGCTCGACCAGCTGCGTGCCATCCTGGCGCTCCCCGCCGGGACCGTCGACATGGTGCTCCTCGACAACATGCTTCCCGCGCAGCTTGCCGACGCGGTGCGCATGCGCGATTCCGCCGCGCCCGCCGTGCTGCTCGAGGCCTCTGGCGGCGTGCACCTGGACGACGTGCCTGCCATCGCCGCCACCGGCGTCGACCGCATCTCGGTGGGCGCGCTCACGCATTCCGCGCCGTGCCTCGACGTGGGGCTCGACATCGACGTCGCGCCCGCGCCAACCGCATGAATCCCGCGCACGCAGAACCCGCACCGCCCGAAGCGTGGCCCGACGCCATCGAGTCCGCGCTTGCCGGATGCAGCACGCTCCGCGAGGCCGTGGTCCTGCGCGAGACCGCCAGCACCCAGGACCACGCACGTGCCGCCGGCGTGGCGCCCGGCACGCTGGTCACCGCGCTTCGCCAGACCGCGGGCCGCGGACGACTCGGCCGCGCGTGGGAAGACACGCGCGACGCCGGCGTGGCCGTGACGTTCGCGCTCCCCGATGACTCGCCGGAATCGCTCGCCATGCGTTCCGCCGTGGCGGCGGCCGAAGCCGTGCGCGCGTTCGTTCCCGGCAACGCCGCCGGCATCAAGTGGCCGAACGACGTGGTGGTCGACGGACGCAAGATCGCGGGCGTCCTGGTGGAGCGCACCGCGGGCGTGGCGCTCGTCGGGATCGGCATCAACGTCGGCCAACGCGAATTCCCGCCGGAACTCGACGCCCACGCCACCAGCATGGCCCGTCTCGGGGCAGTGGCCGATCGACTCCACGTCCTCCTCGCACTGATCCGCGCCGTGGACCACGCGTTCACTGCCCCTGCAGACGCCATCTATCGGACATACTCGGAACTCGACCGCCTCTCCGGCCGCGCGTGCGCCTTCCACACCCCGGAAGGCGTGGTGCAGGGCACGGTGCTCTCCGTGGATCCGCTCCGCGGCCTGGCGCTCGAAACCGCCTCCGGGCCGCGATTTCTGCCTGCCGCCACCACTTCGGTCGTTCCCCCGCCGTCCGGGAGCCGATATGGTGGTGGGAATGTTCCCTCCACGGGCCAGGATCACTGACGGAGCGCGCGCGGGCATGGCCTGCGCGATGCCCGTGGTGATGCCCGCGGGGGCTGTCATCGCCGTGCTCGCCGCCGCCAGCCTCGCGCCCGCGGCGCACGCGCAGGACCGCCGCGAATCCTCGCCGAGCGCCGTCCCCGAGCTGGTGGACCAGCGTGTGGCCGACCGCAACTCGCTCGGCCATTCGCTGCGCGTGATGCAGGTGGACCTCTCGCCGCACGGCTTCGAGCGCGTCTACAAGGTGCCCGGCCGCGACGACCTCCTGATGCGCACCAACGGCGCGCTCTACGCGGTCTACAGCCAGTCCGCCTACGCAGCCGACACGCAGCGCAAGGGCGCCATCAAGGCCATCGTGCCCGCTGCCACCATCTTCTACATCGGTCGCCCGGACTTCAGCGTCATCCGCAGCACCGGCGTCCGCGACATCAGCTTCACCACGCGCGACCCGGGTGCCATGCAGATGTCCGGCAAGCGACTCGAAAGCATGCCTGGCGTTGCCCGCCTCGACTGCACGCCGGTGGACGGCCGTGCCGGATTGGACGCGCGCGTGGACACGCAGGTGGATGCCAGCACGGGCGAGCAGCGTGACCCGCGCGCGCCGCGCGCCACCGCCAGCCTGCGCACCGCCGATCCGCGCGCCAACGATGCGCACACCTCGCATCCCACGCGTCCGCCGCAGGGAGTGGCGCCGGACGCGGGTGCGAACCCGGCCGATGCTTCGGGCGCGGCCGACGCGCAGCCTGCCACCCCGCGCGAATCGCGCCCCGGCTTCAACGAGCGCATCGACGAACTCATGCGCCGCGCCAAGAAGGCGCAGTAGGTCTTGGTGCGCCGCACGCAGACCGGAACGCTGGTTTCGCTGCTCGCACTCGCATGTGCGGCGATGGCCATTGCGGGCGTACGTCCGCGCGTCGAGAGCGTCCCATGCACGCCCGGCGGGGTTGCCGCCGTTCCCATCGAGCGCACGCCCGGCACGCCGTGGCCCGCGCGCGTGCCCGTGCGCATCGGCGGGTTGCAGTCGCTGGCCACGGTGATCTGGATCGGCGCCGCGGCCGACGACGGCGGGCGCTCGTGGGCGCGCTCGCCCGAGCGCATCGACGCCATGCTCGTCGCCGAGATGCCGCCGATGCCCGAGCCCGAGACGGTGGGCGAGGTGTTCGCGGTGTTCGACCTTCCCGCCGCCGGCGAAGGATCCATCGAGATCGACGGCACCGCCGTGGCCGTCCGCTGGCTTCCCGCGCCGCAGCGCGTGCGTGCCGACGCACCCGTCCTCAGCGTGCCCGCGGTCCCCTCTGACGATCGTCCGGACCCCGGCACGCCGACCGAATACTGGCGCTGGTCGCTGGTGGCGCAGCGGCAGGGCGCGCGCATCGGCGACCCGCGCGGCGACGCGGCGGACCGCCTCTGGGCGCGGTACCTGGAGAGCATCTGGGCGGGCTCGCTGGAACGCGTGCGGCTCACCAGCCAGGGCATCCATGCAGAGCTCTGCGAGCTGCTCACGGGCACGTCGGAGGACCTCGATGCCGGCCGCACGGTGGCCTCGTGGATTGCGCGGCCCGCGGAACTGCGCGCGCTGCTCTCCATCATCGCCGACATGGACCGCGCCGACATGGATGCCGCGCAGGCCGCGCTTTCCTGGATGCGTGGCCGCTGGACCTGCACGCTGTGGGTGGAGGAGGATGCCGGCGATCGCGTCCGCGTGGCGGTGGCGAATCCCACCGGTGGTGAGCGCGTGCTGCGCGCCAACTGGGTGGTCACCGCCGGCACCTCCCAGCCGTCCGCGCTGGTGGCCGTCCCGCGCCGGATCACGCGTGCGTGGATCGAGCGCCCGGCCATCCAGCCGAGTGCGGACGCCTTCGCCAACGAGCGCACCCGCAGCGAAGTCATCGAGTTCACCGACGGCGACGCGCGCACGCGCGTGGCAATCGGTGCGCGCGAGTACCCGGTGAACCCACCGGGGCTCTACTTCGGGTCGTTCGTGCCGCCGCTCTCCCTGGCCGATGCGCAGTCCGCGTCGATTGCACCCCCGGAATCCGCGTGGCGCACGTCCGCATCGTTGCGCAGGCGCGGTGGGCACTGGGAGCTCTTCATCGAGGCGTTCCGGCCCGCCGAGGCCGCCGAGCCGCAGTCCGACGAAGTGTTCCTGCGCATCGGCGATCCGCTGGACCCCACGCACGTGCTGCGCGTGGCGGCCGATGGCACGCTCGAGATGAAGAGCGGCCC
>JBIIJH010000084.1:0-11123 GCA_044233905.1 Phycisphaerales bacterium | reverse complement strand
GCATGGCGAGCGCCAACATCGGCATCATCGAGCGCGATTCGCTCGACCCCGATGCGTTCGCCGAGGAGTACAGCGTGTCGGTCAAGTTCCCCGACGTGAAGGACCTGAGCCGCGAGAGCGCGGCGGAGGAGCAGGTGCAGCTGGGCCTGATCGCCAAGTTCACGCAGACCGTGAACAAGCTCTTCTACGACCACATCGAGGACAAGTACCCCAACAAGCGGTTGAGGGGCTGATCACATGCAGCGCTTCCTGCGATCCATCGCCGTTGCCGCGCTCGCCGCCGCCGCACTCTCCGCGGCCGGGTGCAACTACCTGATCCCGGGCATGTGGATCGTCCAGGGTGCGCCCAAGAAGCCCGCCGCCTACACGCTTCCCAAGGACCGCAAGCTGGTGGTCTTCGTGGACGACCGCAAGAACGTGGTGAGCCGCCTCCAGCTGCGCGCCATGCTGGCCGACGACGTGGGCACCGTCATCAAGAAGGAAGGCCTGGTGGAGGACGTGGTGAGCGGCCGCGAGCTGATCTCCTACGTCCGCCGCAACGAGACCAGCTCCAAGCGGGTCTCCATCGAGGAACTCGGGAATGCCGTGGGGGCCGAGCTTGTCCTGTACATCGAGATGGAGACGTTCGCGCTCTCCGTCGACGGCGCCTCCCCCAAGCCGCGCGCCTCGGCGTTCGTGAAGGTGGTGGACTGCAAGGCGAAGGAGCGGCTCTTCCCGCCGGTCGGGGCCGATCCGAAGGGGTTCGCGGTTTCCGCCGAGCTGATCGACGTGAACTTCGACGCCTACAAGACGTCGGCCACGCGCCGGGCGCTCGAGGACCAGCTTGAGAAGAAGCTGGCGGACATGGTCTCGAAGACCTTCTACGACCACGAGGAGAAGGCGTTCGGCCAGGGCGTCTCGACCCCGCGATGACCGCTGCCGTCCGCACGTCCACCGTTCGTCAGCCCGCGGCACCCGTGCGCGTGGCGATGGCGGCCCTTGTTGACGTGCGCGCCTGCAGTGCCCCGCGATTGCGCGCCATCGCCGAGGAGTGCGGCGGGCGTCCGGTGGGGGTGATCGGCACGTTCCAGGAAGCGAAGCGCGCCGCGTCCATGGGCGTGACGGTGGGCGCCTTCATGGCTCCGCCGCTTGGTTCCATGGCGCTGGCGTCGGGAGCGATGGCGGCGGCGTTCGGTCGCCTGCCGATCGATGGATCATTGCAGGTCCACGGGCCGCGCGCGGAAGACGCGGCGCGCCTGGCGCGCGTGCGGACGGCGCAGGGAACGGATGCGCTGCCCGCGCCCGTGGCGCCGCTGGCGCGCGATGCGGTGCGTGCCGAGTGGGGCATCGACGATGCGGTGCGCGTGTGCCTGCTGGTGGCCGGCCCCGCCGGCAGCTGCGATGCGCGGCGTGCGCTTGACGTGGCCGGTCGCACCGCCATGATCGGCGGACCGGTGGTGCTCGTGGTGCATCCGGGTGCGCCCGGTGCCAAGCGCGCCGTGGCGCTTTCCACCGCCGAGGGCGGTGCGTGGCAATTGGTGCTCGATGAACGCGCCGAGGAGCCCGAACTCCTCGCTGCCGCGGTCGATGCCGCCATGGTGATCGACATGCGTGTCCCGCTCGAGGCGCCGCGGCGCGCGTTGCGTGGGGTGGCGGGCCTGCTTGGCGCGTTTGCGCGCGGCGAGCAGCCCATGATTCCGCCGGGAGACGCCATCGGTGCGCGCCTGGCCGTGCGTGCGGGGCTGCCGCTCGTGGTTGCCGAAGCAACGGCCGCGGCCGCCGTCCCCGGACTGGTGCCCGCCGAGTGCATGTTCGACCCGCGTCGACCGAACGTGGCCGCGCGTGCGCTTCAGGCGATCTTGAGCACGGCGCCCCGATAGAACTCGCGCAGCACCTCGGTGCCCAGGCGCTTGCCGCTCAGCCGCGGTGCATCGTGCACGTGGCGCGCGGCGTCCACCATGGCCAGGTCCGGGTCGCTGATCGGGCTCTCCAGGTCCCAGTCGGTTTCCCAGAGCGCGCGGAGCGCCCAGTACCGGCTGGCATAGAGGTCGAAGGCGCTCTCCTGGTCGCTGGCCTTCGCGGCCATCTCGGTCTTCTTCTCGCCGCCGCTCAGGTGCTCGTCGTTGGTGACGATGTCGCTTCCGAAGAGCACGCGGCCCGTCCAGCGCTGCATGAACGCGCGGACGCGGTCGGCATGGTGACGGCTGATCTCGCGCACGATCCATTTGGTGGCGCTGGCGTCGATGTGCAGGTTGGGGTGCGCTTCGAGCATGGTGTCGAGGAACCCAAGGTCCTCGGGCGAGCCACCCATGTGCGCCACGATCCACGGCACGCGGTATTCGTCGAGCAGCCGTTCGAGCGGCTCGTAGTGGTCGCGCTTGGTGCCGTAGCGGGTGCGGTCGGCGTACTTGGTGGCGAACCACGTGTCGGGGTCGGCCACGTGCGCCATGAACGCCATGCCCAGGCCCGCGGCCTCGTCCATGGCGCGGCGGCGGTGCGGGGCGTCGAGTGCCAGCAGCTTGGCGTCGCCGGCCTCGATGCCGAAGTCGATGCCACGCGGCGCCGCCCAGAACTTGCAGATGGAGGCGCCCTCGCGGCGGAACTCGCGGATGCGCTCCAGGAACTGGCTGCCGTGCGCGGCCAGGCGGTCGGGGTTGCTGAAGTCGGGGACGGCGATGAACCGCACGCGATCGCCGAGCACCGCGCGGATGGACGGGATGTCCTCCAGGCGCGTCATGCTGTGGATGCGGTCGATGCCGTAGAGGTCCATGGCCTCGCGCAGCAGCGTGGCCGCGCCCGTGCCGTGGATATGCGAGTGCACGTCGATGATGGGGACGGGCGGGGCAGGGAACGACGCCGCCTCAGCGCGATAGTCCACGCCGAAGCGGTTCGACGGGTTGGTGAAGGTGCCGGTGGCGGTGCGGAAGACGGACATGGCGGGAGCGAAGTCTAGGCGCGGGCGCTGCGCAGATTGCCCCGCAAGCGAACATGCGCCGGACGTGCCGGCGCATGCTCAGTGCGTGGGTAGGTGCGGTGGATTCGGCCCGGTCACTTCCGCGTGCGGGCGGGTGCGCGTGCCGGCGTGCGCGATGGTGCCTTCGGGGCAACGGGCGCCGGGGTGCGACGGATGGGTGCTGCGGCCTTCGCCGGGGCGGGCTGGCGCTGGACGGTGGAGCCATCACAGAGGCAGCGGCTGGGTTCGCGCGGGTCGAGCAGGGTGGACGCGTGGTGCACCGTGCCGACGTAGATCTCGCAGTCACCGTCAAGGTCCACGTGGCGGGCGAGCTCGCAGTCGATGTAGCCGAGCGCGCGGGCCGGCACCGGGCAGCCGCTGGGGGTGCGGTCCACGGTGGCGCCGATGAACGGGTCGATGCCCGGGGTTTGGAGTTCGAAGGCGCGCGCGGTGGAGCGGTCTGCCGGATCAAGCTGGCAGACGGCAAAGCTGCGGCTGTCGCGGATCAGCGGGCTGAGGACGTGGCCCTTCGGGACGGCCACCATCACCATGGGCGGGTTGGTGGCGCACTGCTGCACCCACTTGACGGAAACGCCGGCCCGGAGGTCGGCATGGCCGGAGGTGAGGATGAAGGCGCCGTTCGGGATGCGGTCCAGGACCGGGGCCACCGTGGGCCGCTCCGCAGGGACCCAATCAAGCGCATTTCGATTCCTGGGATTCACGTGCTCACGAGCCTTTCATCGACGTGCGTCTGTGTTCCGCCGGCAACGACCGGGATGGTGGGGGACGACCGTCGCTTCAACATCAGTTTGTCTCGGCGGCGCCGAAAGTCCACAAACTGTTGATTCACATAGCGTTACGGCGGCGGAAGCACAATTGTTCGCGGACTTCGGAAGAAAAAGTGAAGAAATTGGGGGTCAAGGTGTTGCGTGGTGGGGCAATGTGGGTTAAAGTGTGTCTCGGCGTCGGAGGTCGCCTCTCCCGTGCTTTTCCTTGGCGAGTACGAGCACACGTTGGATCAAAAGCAGCGCCTGGCGATTCCGTCAGAACTGCGCGACGTGTTCGATCCCAAGGTCCACGGAGAGGCGTTCATCGCGGCGCCTGGCGCGAACGGTTCGCTCTGGCTCTGGCCGGAAAAGACCTTCGCCCAGCTCTCGCACTCCCTTGGAGGCTCGCTGGTTGGCGACCCCTCCATGCAGGATTTCGAGCGGCACGTGTTCTCCCAGGCGGCCCGTGTGCCGCTGGACAACGCGGGCCGGATCCGCATCCCGGATCGGCTGCTGCAGAAGTTCGGGCTGGCCGGTTCCATCATGGTCCTCGGAGTGCGAGACCACCTGGAACTGACCGAGCCCGGGGCATGGAAGCGCGAACAGGAACGCGTCCAGCCTGATGCTGCCGATCTTTGGCGCCGCGCGCGGCAGGCCTTGGCCGCCACGCAACGCCCGACTGCCTGAACCCCGCGGCTGGCGGACCCAGCCGACAAGTGAACATCGCAGTGGTGCGCAGGAGGAACGCGCACCACTGCAGAGGACGCAAGTAGCCATGGATCGGCAACTTGCGCGCCTGAAACGCGCGCTTCGGCGCCGTGCTCCCCGATGCCAAGGATGGCAGCGAACGGACCACGGTCTTCACGGACGCGTTTGATCGGACGGCCGAGCCAAGGATGGTTCGGCAGTTGGAGAGCTTCGCCCGGCCATGGTTGGCCAGTCGAGGCACGCCTGCTGGTGGGGCGAGGGCCCATGTGGCCCGTGTTTCCGTCGTTGCCCCCGCGTCGGCCCAGCCGGCGCGGGGGCATTTTCTTTGGCGTTTGGAGGCCGAAGTCATGCTGGCGCAGGCCTTTGCGTGGCCCGGGGGCGGCCGCGGGCGGCCCAGAATGTTGGCTTCCGGGTGACCAAGTGCGTCCAATTTTCAACAAGGGGGGTAGGTGGACCCGATCCTCTTGGCTACGCTTGCCCTGCGCGCGGTACTGATGCCGCACAACGCCGGAAGGCCACATGGAACGGTCGCGAGACCGAGTGGCTGGCAGAACGGTCGCCCTGGACGGCGAGGCGCAGGCAGGAGGCTCTTTCGATGCTCGTGATCACCCGCCGAGAGGGAGAAGAAGTCGTGATCGGAAACCCGGCAGCCCCGCTGGGCATCGTCCGCATTGCGGCGATCAAGGGCGATCGGGTCCGCATCGCGTTCGAATTCCCCCGGGAAGTGGATGTTCACCGTCGTGAGGTGGCCGACCAGATCCTGAAGGATGAAGAGGGCCAAGGCGGCATTGCCGGCCAGATCCGTCCGACGGGCGAGTCCGGCTGACGGGCGCGCTTCGGCGCCGCCCTCCCACAACATCACTGCACGGAAATCACGGACTCAACCTCCGGGACGATCGCACGGAGGTTCTTCTCGATTCCGCCGTGGAGGGTCATGCCGCTGGAGGGGCACCGGACGCACGCGCCCTTGAACCGGACCTGGACCTGGCCTTCGGGGGTGACGTCCACCAGCTCCACGTCCCCGTCGTCTTCCTGAATGGCCGGGCGCAGCTCCTCGATCACCGCCGCCACGCGCAGGCGCACGTCGAGGAGGGTTCGGGGATCGATCGGCGGACGGTGGGGCACAGGGGAATCGTAATCGTTCCGTGGGGTCCTACACTCCGGGCCATGCATGGAACGCATCGACTGACCGTGGTTCGCCTTGGAGTGCTCTTCGCGCTCATGGGCCTGGCGCTTGGCGCCGGCGCCTGCACGCGCACCCCCAAGGACCCGATCGTGGCGCTGAACAGTTCGCAGAGCCCGGAGGACCAGCGGGGTGCCATCGAGGCGCTCCGGATGCAGACGCCGCTCTCGGAGGACGCCAAGCGCGCGCTGCGCCGCTCGACCTTCGCGCAGGGGTTCAACCTGGGCATCCGGCAGGAGGCGTTCGACTTCCTGGTGCAGGAAGACCGCAAGGGTCTCCAGGAGACGCTCGAGACCAACATCGTGCGCATGGAGTCGTACGAGTTCCGTCGCTGGATCATGGAGCAGATCGGCGCCCGGCAGATGAAGGACTTCACCGTGGTGGTGGTGAACTCGTGGGCCGGTCCGGTGCCCGTGTGGGGCCCCGACCAGTTCAAGCGCCCGGAGTACGAGGCCATGGCCGCGCTCTATGGCCAGGACAAGGTGGGCGATGCGCTCTTTGCCGTGATGATGGAGGCGAACCCGCTGCGGCAGGCATCGCTGCGCGCACGTACGTGGGAGATCCTGATGCGTATCGGCGAGCGCGACCGGCTGAAGCAGCTGGTGACCTCCGCCGCGGTGCGCCCGGACGACGTGATGCTGCGCGACATCAAGAAGCTGGTGGATGACCTTGGCATCCTGCCCGAGACGCGCGAGGAACTGATCTGGCTGGGGAAGCTGCGCCAGTCGGCATCGCCCGCGTACTGGAAGATGGCGGGCGAGGCGCTGCGCGCGGTGCCGGAGGCGCAGAAGGCGAACTTCGAGCTGCGCGGCATTCCCGTGGTGCTGGCCGCGCATCGGTACGCGCCGCAGCTCCTGGGGCAGACCGAGGACCAGCTCTACACCGAGCTCCTGGCCGACCTGAAGGGTCGCGATGCGGGCCGCTATTCGCCCAATTTCACGGGCTGGGAGACGGTGTCCAAGGGCACCGAGTCGCTCGGCACGCAGCGCGAGAAGGTGCGCTGGATCGACCTGGTGGCGGCGCGCCTGGCGCTCACCATGATCGCCGACCCCGCGGTGTGCGCGCGCATCTTCGACATCGCCGACCGCGACCACCAGGACAAGCGCACCGAGTACGGCGGCATCGTCCGCATCAACGACACGGGGGCATGGGAGGTGGTGGAGATCCGCCCACGCCAGACCGGAAGCGACACGCGCTTCGAGGCGCCGCAGGAGCTCTTCGACCAGGGATACACCTCGCTCTTTCACTTCCACTTCCATGCGCAGGAGTTCGAGGGCGGCGCCTACGCGGGCCCGCACGTCGGTGACTTCGGCTACGCGGAGTCCTCGCGCGCCAACTGCCTGGTGTTCTCCTTCGTGAAGCGCGACACCGTGGACGTGGACTACTACCGGCATGGGCCGCTGGTCATCGACCTCGGCACGGTGAAGCGACCATGAGCCGGCTTCCGGAACGCCCCTCGGGCGCAAGCATCAACTTCGCCAAGATGCACGGGCTCGGCAACGACTACGTGTACGTCGATGGCTCGCAGCATCCGGTGGCGGACGCACCGGCGCTCGCGCGCTGGGTGAGCGACCGCCACGTGGGCGTCGGAAGCGACGGCCTGATCATGGTGGAGCCGGTGTCGCCGGGCGTGGACGCGGACGTGCGCATGCGCATGTTCAACGCCGACGGCAGCGAAGGCATGATGTGCGGCAACGGCATCCGCTGCGTCGCGAAATTCGCAGTGGATCGCGGCATTTCGGCCAGCCAGCCGCTGCGTGTGGAGACGCGGCGCGGCGTGCTGAGCGTGCATTGGCGGCGCGGTGGCCACGACGGCACCGTCAGCGAGGCAACGGTCGACATGGGTTCGCCCATCCTGGCATTGGCGCGCGTGCCGGCGGCCATTCCCGGCGTCTCGCCGGCCTCGGCGGTGACGGACTTTGCGCTGCCGGACGGATTCTGGAAGCAGTCGGGTGCAGCCGAGGGATGGGAGTCGGCGTGCGGTCTCGACCCGCGCATGACGCTCGTCTCGATGGGCAACCCGCATGCGGTGCTCTGGTGCACGGACGTGGCGCGCGTGCCGCTTGACGTGGTGGGGCCGTTCGCGGAGCGGCACCCGTGGTTCCCGGAGCGGATGAACGTGCACTTCGTGCAGGTGCTCGGGCCCGGCGAGGTGCGGATGCGCACGTGGGAGCGCGGCAGCGGTGCAACGCAGGCGTGTGGCACCGGCGCAAGCGCCGTGTGCGTGGCGGGCGTCCTCACGGTGCGGACGCAATCGCCGCTCCTGGCGCACCTACCCGGCGGCGACCTGGTGCTTGAGTGGTCGGGCGGCGAAGCCTCGGTGCGCATGACCGGCCCGGCGGTGGAGGTGTTCCAGGGTGCACTCGATCTGGGCGCACAGCCCGTGGGGCAGGCACGATGAGCATGAACGACCTCGAGCGCGAGGTGTGCGCGCGCATTGCCGCGCGGCACCAGCAGATGGTGGATGAACTCACGCAGTGGGTGGCCATTCCCACCGGGCGTGGCCACGTGGTGGGGCTTCACGCACAACGCGCGGCGATGGCACATCGACTGCGCGCCCTGGGAGCGGTGACGCGGGACATTTCCTGCGAGCCGCGGCCCGACTGGATCGATCCGCCGTGGGCGCGGTCGGCAGGCGCCGATGGCGTCGACATCCTGGTGGGTGAGCACACCGGCCCCGGGCCGCGGCTCCTCCTGAGCGGGCACTTCGACACGGTGCACGACCCGCACAGCGCGTTCAGGGAGCTGCGGGCGATCGGCAGCGGTCGCGCCACCGGACCAGGCGCCGCGGACATGAAGGGCGGCATCGTGCTCGCGCTCACGGCGCTCGAAGCGATTCGCGACGTGGGGCACGCACTCGCGTGGACGTTCGTATTGACGCCCGACGAGGAGACTGGAAGCTTCGGCTCCGCGGCGGCGCTCAAGGCGCTCGCACCCGGGCACGCGGCGGGGTTCGTCTTCGAGCCGGCGGGCCAGGGCGACTCGCTGGTGGTGGAGCGGATGGGCGCCGGGCAGTTCGTGATCGAGGCATTCGGGCGCGCGGCGCACGTGGGGCGCGACTACGCCACGGGCGTGAGCGCGGTGCGGCAGCTCTCGGAAAGCGTGCTTGCCGCGGAGGCCATGGCGAACCCGGCGGCGGGGCGGATCGTGAACATCGGCCCGCTGCAGGGCGGGGCGGCGACGAACATCGTGCCGGACCACGCCATGGCGTGGGGCAACATGCGCTTTGCCACGCCGGCGGACGAGGCGGAGCTCGGGCGTTCGCTCGATTCGCTGGCCCACGGGGCCGACGGCGAGGTGCCGCGCGTGCGCGTGCGGCGCATTGCCGGCCGGCCGGCCAAGCCGCTCACCGCCGAGGTGGAGCGCCTGGCGCAGCTGGCGCGCGCCGCGAGCCAGGACCTGGGGCGCGAGCTCCCGTTCGGCAAGACCGGCGGCGTCTGCGACGGCAACAACCTGCAGGCGGCGGGCCTTCCCACGCTCGACACGCTGGGCGTCCGCGGCGGCAACCTCCACCGCGAGGACGAGTGGGTGGACCTGGACGGCATGGTGGACCGGGCGCAGCTGGTGGCGCTGGTCCTCCTGCGCGCGGCGGCCACCGCCGGCGGCGTCGCATCTACGATGCGCGCATGACCGATTCGATCAGCGCGCTTTCCTCCCCGCTCGCCGCCGACCCGGAGATCTCCAAGGGCATCGACGCCATCGTTGCGCGCGTGCGCGCCGCGCAGGCATCGATCACCGGCGCGCGGGCTGCGGACCCGGCGCGCAAGGAATCGTTCGCGCAGGCCATGAAGCGCACCGCCGACGTGCGCGGGCGCGGGCCCATCATGCCGTACCTGGGCACCGGCATGGGCAACGGCCCGCTGGTGGAGCTCCTCGATGGCAGCGTGAAGTGGGACATGCTGAACGGGATCGGCGTGCACATGTTCGGGCACGGCGATCCGCGGATGATCGCGGCCGCCATGCGCGCCGGCCTCTCCGACCTCTGCATGCAGGGCAACCTCACGAGCAACCAAGACAGCGTGGCGTTCGGCGAGTTCCTGGTGGCGGAGGCGAAGCGCTCGAGCCGCATGTCGCACTGCTTCGTGAGCAATTCGGGCTGCATGGTGAACGAGGCCGCGCTCAAGGTGTGCATGCAGAAGACGAACGCGGCGCCGCGCATCATTGCGTTCCAGGACTGCTTCATGGGCCGTTCGATCACCATGAGCCAGATCGGCGACGCGGCGGCGTACCGGCAGGGCATTCCGCTTTCCACGCTGGTGGACTACATGCCGTTCTATGACCCGCAGTTCGGTGCGCGCGGCATCGAGATGGCGCTCTGGCACCTGAAGCAGTACATCCATCGCTACCCGGGCCAGCACGCGTGCTTCGTGATGGAACTGGTGCAGGGCGAGGGCGGCTTCAACACCGCGCCGCGCGAGTTCTTCGTGGCGCTCATGGAGACCTGCAAGGCCGCCGGCATCCCGGTGTGGGATGACGAGGTGCAGAGCTTCGGTCGCACGGAAAGCATGTTCGCGTTCGAGCGGCTCGACCTCGGTGAGTACATCGACGTGGTCACGATCGGCAAGATGAGCCAGGCGTGCGCGTGCCTCTTCCATGCGGAAATGAACCCGAAGCCCGGTCTCCTCAGCGGCACGTTCACGGCAAGCACCTCGGCGTTCCAAGTGGGCCTCGAGGCGCTGCGCACCATGCGCGACGGCGGCTACTACGGGGCCGACGGCCGCAACGCGAAACTGCACGCGGCGTTCCGCGAGCACGCGTCGAAGCTGGTCGCGAAGCGCCCCGAGTGGTTCACGCCGGTGAAGGATTCCTTCGGGCGAGCGAGCACGCAGTACGTGGGCGGTACGGGCGGCATGTGCCGTTTCACGCCGTTCGGCGGCGACAAGGACCGCATCATGAAGTTCCTCCAGAACCTGTTCGAGGACGGCGTGATGGCGTTCTACTGCGGGCACGGGCCGTTCCACGTGCGCATGCTCCCCCCGGTGGGCGTCATGCAGCCGGAGCAGTGGGGTCCGGTGTTCGAGATCGTCGAGCGGTCCTTGGCGCGCACGGCGTGAGATTCTCGGACACCTCGGGAATGGATGTCCGGGGGTCGGGTGGACCGAGGAAAATGCCGATACTGAGGCTGCAATGTTCGTGATCCGCCAAGCCATGCCGGACGACGTCCCCACGCTCCTCAAGCTGGCGAGGATGGTGCATTTCATCAACCTGCCCGCGGACCAGGACATCATTTCCGCCAAGGTGGCGCGCAGCCGGCGAAGCTTCGCGGGCGAAGTGCAGGACGACCGGCAGCGGCAGTTCATGTTCGTCCTCGAGGACATCGGGACGGGCGGCGTCATCGGCACCAGCTCGCTGATCTGCCGCATCGGCTGGCAGGGCTGGCCGCAGATCTACCTGCAGGTGCGCAAGCGCGAGCACTTCAGCCGCGACCTGAACACGGGTGCGGTGCACATGACCATCCAGGTGATGACCGACGAGAGCGGGCCGAGCGAGCTCGGCGGCCTGATCCTGGCGCCCTGCTACCGCGGTCACCGCG
>JBIIJH010000206.1:0-3623 GCA_044233905.1 Phycisphaerales bacterium | reverse complement strand
CCTTCTCGGTCTGCTCGGGCGTGAGGTCGAGCCGCTTGGTCACGTCCTCGAACTGCGCCTTGCGCGATTCGGCGCGCTGGGCGATGGTGCGCTTCACCATGGCACCCATTTCCTCGAGGCGCATGCGGAAGTCCAGGCGTTCGTTCGCCGCCGGGTCGAGTTCACCCGTGGTCTGGGGGAAGACCTCCCGGCGCAGTTCCGCCTTGCGCGTGGCAATCCATTCGTCCGCCATGCGGCGGGCCTCGGTCACCTGCTCGGCGGTCAGCGCGTCGGCGCATTCGTCGATGAACGTCCCGCGCGCGGTGAACGGCTTCATGTCGGCGAAGAGCTTCCGGATGCGGCCGAACGCGGCGGCGCGCGCGGCGGGCTCCATGGTGCGCATGGCCTGGAGGTCGGCGCCGGCGTCGATGAACTGGTCGTAGTGCGCGGTGACGAACTCGGAGAACGCCTTGCTGCGCGCAGCCGCGTGCACCTCGACGGCACGGAGGGCCTCTTCATCGAGGTTCAGCCGGAAGACCGCCGCCGCGGCCGGCTCCATGTCGAGCGGTTCGAGCATGCCGTCGAATCCGCGGGCGACGATGGTGGCCTTGGCCGGTTGCGCGGTGGCGTTGACCGTCGGTCCTGCCAGCACGCCCGTGGGGGCGGGGGCCGCGGCTGGCGGTGCGGGCGCTGGCCCGGCCGTCCCGGCCGGCGGTGCGGCCGCGGGGGGTGCGGACGCAATGCAGGCGCATAACGCGATGTTGGCAAGGATTGGCATGGTGAAGAAACGCTTGCCTGCCGCCGTGTATTGCGGGCTGTCGCTTGCGAGTTTGCCGTCCGGCCATGCCGTCGCTCGGTTCCTGACTCAGGCCTTCGCCAGCGCCTGTTCCAGATCCTGCTGCAGGTCGTCGGTGTGCTCGATGCCCACGCTCAGGCGCACCAGCGAGTCGCTGATCCCGAGCTCCTTGCGCTGCTCGGCGGGCACGCTCGCGTGGGTCATGATGGCGGGGTGCTCGATCAGGCTCTCCACGCCGCCCAGGCTCTCGGCCAAGGCGAAGATGTGCACGTTCTCCAGGAAGCGCCGGCTCTCGTCGATGCCGCCCTTGAGGTAGGCGGTGATCATGCCGCCGCCCGCGGGCTGGCCGTCGAGGCGCATCTGCCGCGCCGCCAGTGCGTGCTGCGGATGGCTGGCGAGGCCGGGGTAGGTGACGCGCTCCACCTTCGGGTGCTTCTCGAGCCACGCGGCGATGCGAGCGGCGCTGGTGCAGTGCTGGCGCATGCGCACGGCGAGGGTCTTGACACCGCGCAGCGTGAGGTATGCGTCGAACGGCCCCATCACGCTGCCGATGGCGTTCTGCATGAAGCGGAGCTTCTCGGCAAGCGCCTTGTCGCCGGTGATGAGCGCGCCGCCCACGGTGTCGCTGTGGCCGCCGAGGTACTTGGTGGTCGAGTGCATCACCATGTCGATGCCATGCTCGAGCGGACGCTGCAGGAGCGGGGTGGCGAAGGTGTTGTCGCAGACCGTGATGGCGCCGCACGCCTTGCCGAGCTTGGCGACGGCCGGAAGATCCACGAGCTTGAGCGTGGGGTTGGTGGGCGTCTCCACCCAGATCATCCTGGGCTTGTGGGCCTTGATGGCGGCCTCGAGCTTGCCGAGGTCGGTCATGTCCACGAACTCCACCTTGAGCCCCATGCTGCGCTTGCGCACGCGGTTCAGCAGGCGATTGGTGCCGCCGTAGACGTCGTCCATGCACAGGATGCAGTCGCCCGAGTCGAGCAGTTCCAGTGCCGTGGCGATCGCCGCCAGGCCGCTCGCGAAGCAGAATCCGCCGTTGGTGCGGTCGTCCTCGTCGGTGAGCTTCGAGCCCTCGATGTTCGCCAGCAGGCGCTCGGCCGCGAAGCGCGTGGCGTTGTGGCTGCGGCTGTATTCGAAGCCCTTGTGGACGCCGGGGCTCTCCTGGATGAAGGTGCTGCTCGTGAAGATCGGGGGCATCACCGCGCCGGTGCCGGGTTCGGGGCTCTGGCCGCCGTGGATGACGCGGGAATCGAGGTGGAGGTTGCCGTGTGCCATTGGTGTGTTCAGAGGAGCTGCTTGCGCAGGTAGTTGATGAGGTCGATCTTGGTGATGATGCCGTAGAAGGCATGTTCGTCGGCGACGATCGCCACGCGGTCGGCGCGGAAGATCGGCACCAGGTCGGAGACCTTGGCGGAGGGCTTGAGCGTCTCCAGGCGGCGGGTCATGAAGTCGGAGACCGGCTTGGTGGCGGAGCCCTTCGGGTCGTCGAGGAGCGCCATGAGGACGTCGCTCTCGTCGATGATGCCCTCCACGCGTTCTCCCTCGCCCAGCACCACCATCTGGCTGACGTTGTAGAGGCGCATGCGCTTGATGGCCTGCTGCAGCGGGATGGCGGGGGTGAGCGTGTAGTCCTCGCGGTCGAGGTGGCGGCGCGCCACCAGGTCGCGCAGGTCGCCGGTCTTCGGGCGGTCGATGAATCCGTTGTCCATCATCCAGAAGTCGTTGAACATCTTGCTCAGGTACTTGGCGCCCGAGTCGCAGATGAAGGTGACGACGTTCTTCGGTTCCGTCTGCTCGCGGCAGTAGCGGAGCGCGGCGCAGAGCAGGGTGCCCACGCTCGAGCCGGCCAGCACGCCTTCCTTGCGCAGCAGCTCCCGCGCGGTGTGGAAGGCATCGGCGTCGCTGACGGCGAAGGCCTTGTTCACGAGCTTGAGGTCGCAGATGGACGGGACGAAGTCCTCGCCGATTCCTTCCACCAGCCAGCTTCCCGGCTCAACATGCTTGCCCTCGTTGACGAGCGGCGTGAGGATCGATCCCACCGGATCGGCGAGGATGATCTCCACCTTCGGGTTCTTCGAGCGCAGGTAGTGGCCCACGCCGCTGATGGTGCCGCCGGAGCCGACGCCCGCGACGAATGCATCCACCTTGCCGCCCATCTGTTCCCAGATCTCGGGGCCGGTGGTGTGCTCGTGCGCCGCGGCGTTGGCGGCGTTGGCGAACTGGTTGATGTAGAGCGTGTTGGGTCGCGCGGCCGCCAGGCGGGCGGCGACGTCCTGGTAGTACTCGGGGTGGCCCTTGGCCACGTCGCTTCGGGTCATGACCACCTCGGCGCCCATGGCGCGCAGGTGGCTGATCTTCTCGTCGCTCATCTTGTCCGGAACCACCACGCTCAGGGTGTAGCCCTTCTGCGCGGCCACCAGCGCCAGCGCCAGGCCCGTGTTGCCTGCCGTGGCCTCCACGATGTGCCCGCCCGGCTTCAGGCGGCCGTCCTTCTCGGCGGCCTCGATCATCTCCACCGCGATCCGGTCCTTGATCGAGTTGCCCGGGTTCATCGACTCCATCTTGACGAAGAGCCGGCACTTGCCGGTGTCGAGGCGCTTGATCTCGAGCATCGGCGTGTTGCCGATCATCTCCAGGACGTTGCCGAACACGGGCGCGCGGGGTTGCATCCGGCGGAGTCTACGGGCCACCCGGGCCGCGGCGGCGCGGTAGAACACCCCCATGAGGTGGGAGCCTCCCGCCAATCCCGAGGACCTGCTGCTCGTCGAGCACGACGGCGTGCTCGAGCTGCGCGCGCCCGGCGACCGGCCCGGCACGGGCGCGCGCGTCGACCTCGGTGCCGCGGGCC
>JBIIJH010000083.1:0-11202 GCA_044233905.1 Phycisphaerales bacterium | reverse complement strand
AGCAACTTGCACACCGCCGCCACCGTGCTGCCCCGGGCGAGCTCGACGTCCGCCTGACGCAGCTTGTTGACGATCTCCTCCGCCTTGAAACGCTTGCCTGGCATGGCCTGACCTCCTGAAATGCGCCAGATACCAAAATCCGGCTTGGTACGGTTTCAGGGGGGAAGGTCAGAAGTGACCTTCCCCCGCTGCTGAGTCCACAGCGGGGAAAGGCAAGAATCGGCAGCGGAACGCCGCAGGATTGACACGGCACGACGCGGCGCGGCAAGAGGGCCACGATCGTCCTCCGGCGGATGTGAACGCGCTCAGGCCGATGGACAGGCCTCCCCGCACGGTGGCGATGTGGGCAGATGCAGACACGCTGATGTCGGTTGGCGAGCTGAGCGGCTACGGGGACCTGAATGTTGCCTGGTGCATTGCCTTCGGGCATCTCCCGCAACCTCCGCCACACGCCGCCCGTACAGAGTCGCGGTCTACCACACCCCCTCCGGAGGCACCATGGCAAATCAACGGTCCGGGCCCGTCCAACTGCCCTCGCTGCTCGAACTGCAGGCACCCACGCTCAACCACATGTCGGAGGCGCCGGGCCTGGCGGCAACGCTTGCGCGCGCGGTGCAGGCGAGCCTGGAGACGGGACAGCGCTTCCCCCACCTGCTGCTGATCGGGCCCGCCGACAGCGGCAAGCAGACCATCGCCGCCACCGTGGCCCGGGAGCTTGGGGCGCCGCTCGCCTGCATCAACCCGGCCTCGCTGCAGGGGCCGGACGAGCTGCATGACATCCTGATGAAGGTGCCTCGCGGGGCGGTGGTCCTGGTCGGCCACCTGGAGGGACAGTGGGCCATCAGCAGCGACCTGTGCCGCGTGGCGCAAGGCGACCGGGTGCGGAAGATGCCGACGCCGCCGTGGGCGCTTTCGGGCGAAGGCTGGAAGCGCAGAGACGCCGACGAGCCGTACCGCCAGTTCACCATCATCGCCACCACGCGCGACATCGACGCCGAGCGCTATGGATGCACCGCGTGGGCGGAATTGGTGCTCTACACGACGCGCAGCGCCAGCACGGAATCATTGCGCATCGACCGGACGCTGCGCCGCGTCGGGCTGGCGCCGGATACGGAAGCGCTCGCGAAGCTGGCCGAGTTCGCCGTGAACTCGGGGGTCCGCACGCTGCGGCTGGCGCGCTCCATCGCACTGTGGGCCGGCGAGCGCAACGCCACCACGCTAAACGCGGAACTGGCGACGGTGGCCCTCGGCGAGCTGAGCGATCAGCTGGTGGAACCCGCACGGCTCGTGCGCCTGCGCAGCGGAAAGCCAGCGAACGGAAGGAAGTCCGCCACATCACCCACGGACGGGTGGAGCGACGATTCCGCCACCGACACCGCCTCGCGGGAGACCGGGCCGACGACCAAGCAGCTCCTCGCTGCATCCGTGCTCGTGGTGGCCATCCTGGCCTCGGCCATGTTCCTGGCGATGGGGACGTACCACCTGATCTTCGGCCGCCTGCCCAGCCCGTGAGCGCGGGAGCGCCGGCGCCGAACCCCGCTACATGTGAAGAGGCCGAGCCCGAGCACCAGGCATGGAAGACGGCATATCAGTATTTCCAGCAATATTGTATTTTCCGGCTCCGGAAATTAATGATATAATGGAACGTCATGCGTGCCTCCCGGCCCATCACCGAAGCCGAGATCCCCGCGCTCCTCGAAGCGCTCGGTGCGCCATGGGGCCCCGAGGTGAGCCTGAAGGTGACCCCGTCGAAGAAGGCCCTGCGCAGCGGCAATGCAAACTTCCGGGTGCGCCTGCGCTGGGCGAGCGACACGTACGACTTCGCCGCCGAGTGCAAGAGCCGAAGCACCCCCAAGGCGATCGACGAAGCGCTGCTCCAGGTTCGCCGCTGCAGCCAGGCCGCCGGGCTTCCACCGATGATCATCGTCCCCTACCTCGATGAACGCCGGCTCGACCGCCTCGCGGAGGAAGGGATCTCCGGCATCGATCTCAGCGGGAACGGCATTGCGATCGTGCCAGGACGTCTCCTCTTGCGTCGCTCGGGCCAGCCAAACCGACTCCCGGAATCGCAGCCGAGCAAATACGCGTACCGCGATGCGACCTCCATCGTGCCGCGCGTGTTCCTGATGCAGCCGCGCTTCGATTCCGTGAGCGAGATCCGGGATGCGATCGCGGCCCGAGGCGGCGCGGTCGCACTGTCGACGGTCTCCAAGGCACTGGTGCGCATGGTCGAGGATGTGCTGGTTGACCGCACGGGTGGACGCATTGCGCTCGTCCAGCCCGACGCCCTCCTGGACAAGCTGCGCGAGAACTTCCGGCCGCCGCCCGTTCGCGCGAGCATCCGCGTCAAGGTCACCGGGCCGATTGCCGCGCTGTTCAAGCAGGTCAACGAGGGCTCCGCGGCTCCTCGACTCGTGCTCACCGGAACCGCCTCCCAGGACCGCTTCGCTGCCGGCATGCGATCGGATGAGGTCGCCGCATATTGCGGCAGTCTCCGGGACATCCGCGCCCGCGCCGGAAGCATGCTCAAGGAGACGGAGCGCTTCGCCGACCTCACGATCATGGAGACGGGTGACCGAACCCCCTTCTTCGACGCTCGGACGGACAAGCCGGGAGTGGCCTGCGCGTCGCCCGTTCAGGCGTTCCTTGAGCTGGCCGCCGGCGACAAGCGCGACAAGGAAATGGCAAACGACATCCGCACCGCCATCCTCCGCGAGGTCGCCAGGGCAATGGGCTCATGATGCCGGCAGATCCACTCACCATCACCTTGCTCGATCTCGATGCCGCACTGGGCGGCGGCTCCGATCTCATGGTCGGTGGAGGCTTTGGCCTGTACCTGAAGCAGCTGCATCTCGAGAAATCAGGCGTCCGCACGCTTCTCCAGAGATCCAGGTGGCCGCAGGCAAGGACGACGCAGGACATCGACCTGTTCCTTCGCGCTGAAATCGTTGCCGACGTGGCACGGATGGAACGACTGCGGGGAGTGCTCGACCAACTCGGATTCCTCGTGGAAGATGATGCCAAATGGATGAAGTTCGCGCGCGATGTCGGCGGACGAACGGTCATCATCGACCTCATGGTCGGCCCATTGGGAGAGTTCGAGGATCGAATCGAGCGGCACAGCATCCGCGTGAAGCCGATCGGATCTTCCGGCCTTCACGCTCGCGCTGCCAACGACGCCATTGGCGTGGAGCATGAACCGGTTCGCCTCTCCATCGGCGACAGGATTCGATCAAGCGAAGTCCTGGTCCCGCAGGCGTTCCCGTTCGCACTCATGAAGCTGGGCGCGCTCCGCGATCGCATCAACGACGCCAACAAGGACGAGGGCCGCCACCACGCGCTTGACACGTATCGGATCGTTGCCATGCTCACGGAGGAGGAGGATGAAGTGGCACGGGTGCTCGCGACGCGAAACTCCAAGCACCCCGTGATGGCGGCCGCGAAGCGCACCATCGATGAGCTGTTCGCTGCCCCCAATGGCCTCGGTGGGGTCAGATTGCGCGAACACCCGCTGTGCCCGGCAGACGCCGACCCGATCTGGCTGGCCGATGAGCTCAAGCGGCTGATCGCCGGCTGAACGTCACGAGCACGTCGCCACCCCGCCGACGGAGTCCCAAAGAGACCGGTCCCGCGGGCCGCATACGCGACCCGCGGGACCGGATGTCAAATCACACCAGCGACGGCGTCAGGCGCGACGACGGCTGCGGACCGCCAGCGCGAGAACCGCGGCAGCGGCCACGCCCGGGCCGGGGACCGCGATCGCAGTGCCCAGCGAGCCGATGTTGCCCAACGTATCCGCGGACACGAATCCGACCTGCGTGCCGATCGTTCCGACGGTGCTCACCACGGCCGAATAGTTCGGGTCGATCGAACCCTGCGCATTCCAGCCCCAGAAGAAGCTGGAACCGGTGGTCGCGGCGCCGAAGGTCACCTGGTTCACGTTGACGCCGAGGTTGTTGAACAAGCAGGCGCCGTCGCCGCCAGAGCTGAAGCCGACCCCGCTGCCGGAGTAGTAGCCGACCTGCACGTTGGTGAGGCCGCCCCAGAAGGTGCGGAAGGAGCCGATGCCCACGCCGCCCGCGGATTCGATGAAGATCACCGACTCACCGGCGCCGATCGAGGTGATGCCGCTGAGCGCAACTGCGGCGGCGAGATTGAAGGAACCATCGTCAAACTTCCAGCCGCTGAGGCTCACGGCGGAGCTGCCGTCGTTGGTGACTTCAAACCAGTCGGGGGTTCCGTTGGTGCCGCTCGAACTCATCACCTCGGTGATGACGATGCCGGCGTGCGCGGTGGGGACGATGACGGACGCGGCCACGAGGGCCGAGAGGAGGGAATGACGCATTGAGATGTCTCCGAAAGTAAGGAAAGGGAAGGAAAAGGAACCGAAGTCGATTGCCCATGGCGTTGGGAACGCCATGAAACCCCTGAGCCAGACCTCCGAGAGAGCCGAAATATAGCCCAGCCCGCGGGCGATGTATTAAGAATCGATGCAGCCACCGTTGGGATATCGTTGGTTTCACTCAGCCCCACCGCGCCAGCAGGAACGCAAGATCCGCACCGTCGACCGCGCCGTTCCCGTCCAGATCGGCGGGGCACGGCGACGCGCACGGTCCCCATGCCCCCAGGAGCTGGGCGAGGTCGTTGCCGTTGACGATGCAATCGGCGTTGAGGTCGCCGATGCCGTCGCAGATGGCGTTCACCTGGAAGACCGACAGCGTGCCGCTGACCTCGTTCGCCACAAGCACCAGCGGATGGCCGTTGGGCGATTGCCCGGCAGGGACGAAGCACACGCCCTCGCATCCCAGGTCGCCGGCGTTGCCGCTCGACGGAAGCGCCGCGAAGTTGCGGCTGTTCAGGTACCCCTCGAAGCTCGGCGAGGCCGGATTGTCGACGCAGAAGGCGAACAGGCCGCCGATCCGCTCCGCGACGCCGAAGACGTACTGGCGCCCCGCGACGACGCCGACAGTCACGCCCTCGGGCTCGGGGCCCTTCGATCGGCTGCGATTGTCACGCGTGTTGTTGGTGTGGCTCGCGTTGAAGTACAGCGGGTACGTGGAGGCCGTCACCTGCTCGACCAGGTCGCCGGAGTCCCACACCCGACTGCCGTCGGCAGCCCAGATGGTGATTCCGCGGCCGCCATAGGACACGATGCGGTCGACGTCACCGTCACCGTCGAGGTCGCCGAGGTCCTTGCGGATCTGCAGGCGGCCCAGCCGCGCATTGCCGCGCAGCCAGTCGCGACCGGGGAACACGTGCTTGTCGAGCGTGACCCCGGAGACCGTGGTGCCGTCGACAAAGCTGCCCCACTCGCGGGCGTCACCCTCGTTGGCGGTCACGTAGTAATCCTGCCCGCTCGACCGGAACGCGGTGATCGCGTCCGGCATGTAGGCGCCTTCGACCGGCCATCCGCGGATGGCATTCACGGTGTCCTGGTCGCTCGGATCGAGGCCGTTGCCGGAGAAGGTGATCATTCCGAGCACCGTCGACGCAGGCGACGGATTCGGCGTCAGGAGGCCGGTGGCACGGTCGAAGGTGCCCTGCAGCTGGAAGTCGTTGTCGTTCAGGACGAAGATCGTGGACGGGTCGCGCATGGCCAGGCCCTCCACCTTGTCGCCGACGGCGGCGTAGCCCACGGCGGCAAGGTCGACCTTCAGCGTCTTGCGGACAGGCACGATGCCGGCAGCGGCAAGCTCGGCCGGGGTCATGCGATCGAGCGTTCCGTCGGGGCCCGTGATCGAGGCGGAGAGCGTCGAGAGGTTGGTGGCGCCGGCCAGATCGATCTCGTAGATGCGCTTCTGGCTGGACGCGCCGACGGCGCTGTCGCGCTCGACCACCAGGAAACGCCCGGAGCCGAAGGCGCAGGCATCGCCGAGCTTGTCGCTGGCGCCGCCCTCGAGGACGTACGCATACTCGGCAACGACCGTACGGGTGACGGGGTTGAACTTGGCGATCCGCACCAGCCGGGAGGCCTTCGAGTTCGCGTCGTTTGCCACGTCCGGGTTGTCGAGCGGGCTCTGAATGAAGCAGAAGAGCTGGTCATCCCACACCGCAATCGCCTCGAAGCCGCGGTTTTCCCGGCGCTGCGCATACACCGCCGGGAACGCCTCGGTGCCGAGCGCGGCGCCGTAGCTGTTGGCGCCGACCGGCACGAAGCGCTCGATCATGAGGCCGCTCGCATTGAACCGGTACAGCGAAGGACGGTACTCGTCGCACATCCAGAACGAGCCGTCCGCGGTGCGCACCAGGCCCTCGAGGTCTGCACCCAGCGGGTCGAGCGCAATCGGGTTGCCGAACAGGTCGCACGGATCCTCATCGGTGTTCGCCAGCCCAGCGGACTGCCCGAGCACATTCGGGAGGCCCGTGAGCGGGGATCCATCGGGCTTGCGGAGGAGGAGCTGGCCGGTGAGCGCGAGGGCGTTGGTCGCCGGGTTGTAGGTGAGCGTGCAGATGCGCGGCTGGAAGGAAGGCAGCACGAAGGGACGCTCGAGCGCCGCATCGCCGTCCACGTTCACCGGCTCGCAGTTGGGGCCGCGGTCGGGGTGCGCAAGGAACGTGATCACGCCGGTGGTTGCATCCACGGAATCGACCCAGAGGCCGCTGAAGCCGCCGAGCAGGATGTCCTGCCCCGCGGCGGTGGTGCCGACCACGGGCGGTGCGGTGAGCGTGGCGGTGGTCAGGGCCGCGGTGCCGGAACCATGGGCCTTGTAGCCAAGGGGGCGCACGGCGACGATGGTGCGTGAGGCGATGTCGACGACCGCCACCGCGCTGTGTTCCTGCAGCGTCACCCAGGCGGTGGAGGAATCCGCGGAGACGGCGACGTACTCGGGCTCGAGGTCCTGCCCGATGGTGGGCGAGTTCGGGCCGAACGCACGGATCGAGGGATCGATCACGCCGGCGGGCAATCCGTTCAAACCGAGCGTCGTCACGCTTGCCTGCGAGATCGGGCCCGTCAGGTCGATGATGCTGATCGACCCCTCCGGATCGACCACGTAGTTGGCGTCCGGCTCGCCCTCGTTGGCGGTCATGACCTTGGTTCCGTCCGGCGTGAAGCAGACCATGTCGGGACCTGCGCCGACCGTGACCAGGCCCACGAACGCGCCGGTGGTCGTATAGAAGACGACCTTGCCCGGATCCGTCTTGTTGGTGGCGGAAACAGCGGCTGCGACGAGTCCGTTGCGCACGGCCACGCTCTGGAGATCCGCGCCGTAGGGCAGCATCGGGATGGAACCGACGCGAACCGGCGCCGCAGGAACGGAGAGATCCATGATCTCGATCGATGCGGAGAGCGCGTTGACGACGAAGGCGCGCGCGGTGGCGGGGTCGTACGCCACAATCTCCGCGGCCGAGACGTCGTACCCACCGGGGCTCGAGCGACCGAGGAATTCCAGTGAGATGAAGGGCGAACCCGCGAAGGCGGTGGCAGAGAAGGACGCGGCGAGGAGCGAGGCGAAGTGCAGGCGCATGGGTTCTCCGGTCAAGGGGAGGATCGGACCAGACCGCTGTTTCGAAGGATGCTCTGCAACGACCATGCGAATCCCGTTCGGCAATGATTCACAAGCGGTCAAGATGGCTTGCAGGGGCACGCGCGGATGGGGTGCGGGCCGAAGTCGGCGCCGCGCGCACCCCTCAGAACATCACCTGCAGCTGCGTGATGAAGCTCGCGTTGTTGTCGATGGCCGCAATGCCAAGACCGCCCGCGATGCTGCGGATGCCGTTGACGTTGCCCCCGCCGAAGGGGACCACGCACTTGGAGATCAGCTTGAGGCGGTTGCCGTCGATGAAGAGGTTGACGCCGGCCTGGGCGATCCACTCCACGGGCACGTCGCTCATCCAGCACGCCTCGAGGAAGGCCTCCACCTTGGGCGCAACGTAGGTGCTGGCCTGCAGGTTGATGCCCTGGTTCCAGCCGAGTTCGGGGGCGCCCACCGCGTCGCGCATGTAGACGTACTGCCCGATCAGCACCGTCTCGCCCAGGAGCACGCGCGCGTCCGCGGTGACGCCTTGCGCGGACGGCGTGGCGAGCTGTCCGGCGGGCGGCTGCGGATTCTCCGCGCGGCCGTTGCTCATGCAGAGGCCGAGGCCGAGCACCAGGCCCGGCAGGTCGCCGGCCGCACCGGAAGTGCGCGAGATCTGCTCCCACGGGATCCCCCACTTCACTTCCGCGCGCCCCGCCACCGCAAACGAGAGGTTCCCCTGAGAGTTCCAGCCCGGCTGGGCGGAATTGATCTGGTTGAACACGCCGCCGGCGGCGCGGAACCAATCGCCGTTCCAGCTGACTGCCGCGCCGGACTGCTTGCCGGCGCCGAAGCGGTAGTTGAAGATCGAGTAGTCGCCCACGGTCAGCCGCGACGTGCCGATGTAGTCGCTCTCCAGGTCCCACGGCACGTTGAGGATGCCGGTGCCGATGGCCCAGCCATTGCCCAGGTCCTTCCGGATGCTCGAATACACGACGCGGTACTCGTTGGGCACCGTGATGAACCGGTTGGTCTGCGACGTGTACGCGACGGCCGTGAGGTAGGTGAGCGTCGGGTCGAGGAAGTGGCCGGAGAGCGCGTACATCACCAGCTTGTTCTCGAAGCCCCAGCGCGTGTTGTCATCGATCGGGGGGCTCGCATCCGCTCCGTACGCGGACGACACGACGAAGCGCGTCTGGACGAGCCCCGTCAGCTTGATGCTCATGGTCCCGTCGGCGGCGTTGATCTGCACCCCGCCGCCGGGCGCGCTGGACAGGCCGACCGACCAATCGGTTTCGCGGTACGCGGTCCGCGTGGACGAGTCCGCGAGCACGTCCCGCACGATCCCGCGCACCTGCTCGGCGCGCGCCTCGTCCATCCACTGGTCGCGCTGCTCCGCGCGGATCTCCGCCAGCTCGGCACGCATGGCGGCAAGCTCACGCTGGATGTCGAGGGGTGGCGGGTCGAGGAGGAGGAACACGGGCGGCAGAGCGTAACGGCAGGATCGGCAACACAGGCGGTATGCCCACGCCCGTCACCGAGTCAACACACCACGCACCGTGTTGCCAGGCTGGCCGACAGGCCGCCGGTCACTTCGCCAGGAGTTCAACCATGCGAGCCCAACGCGGGTTCTGCGGGGCGGGCTTCGAGGGGCTTGCCTTGGATGCAGCCGCCTTCGGCGCCGAGGCTGCCGATGCGGTTCCCTCGCCCGCCTTCGGCAGCAACTCGCACGCCTCATGCGACTGCTCGACGCGGTCCGCGTCTGCCATGGCGCAGCAGCCGTGGCTGCCCGGCGTGCAGGACCGGGACAGGACTTCTTCGAGCGAACGCGGGCTCCAGCCGGCAGCCGCGGCGAGCGACATGCCGCGGAGATCGGCGGCCACTTCATCGCCGGCGGACGGCGAGCGGACCCCGGCCACCACGGCGCTCACCATGCGCGGATAGCCCTCGCTGGCAAACGCGTGCAGCCGCGTGCGCGCCTCGTTCAGCGCGCGCTCCTGGAGTTCGGGCGGAACATCCGTCAGCCCCGCGGCGATCACTTCATCAAGCTGCCCGGACTTCTCGAGCATGAAGACCTGGAGCATGGCATTGAGATGCTCGCCTTGGGCGGCATTCGCAAGCGCCACGCCGTGGCGCTCCTCGACGTGCGCGATCTCGTGCGCCAGCACCGCGGCCAGCTCATGCTCGTTGCGGAGCGAGCGCAGGAGCCCGGTGGTGACGAGCACGGGTCCGCCGGGGATGGCCGCGGTCTCGGTGCAGGAATCGTCATCCACCACCACGAACGCCAGGCCCAGCGACGGATACGGCAGCGAGCCGCGTGCCGCGATGCGGTTGCCCACCCAGTTGACGTACGCGGCCATGGGGTTGGTGAAGTTGAGCATCTTCCGCGTGCCGACCCACGCCGCCAGGCACTCGCGGCCCAGGACGCGCTCTTCCGCGGCGCCGATGGGGACGGGGCGGCAGAACTGGAGCACCAGCTCATCGACCGCCACCTTCACGATCGCGTCGTCGCCGATGCCGTCGGTGAGGGCCAGCATCAGGTTGCGCATGGACTTCGGATCCGGCTGTTCCGGCTGCGTGATGGTCACGGCGCGCTCGCGCAGCGACGCCGCCTCGAAGGCAAGCGTCTTGTCGAGGTTCTGCACACCTGCACCGGCCACTGGCAGGCCATCAAGGCGGCCGCTCCAGGTGAATGGATCGCTGCCTGGCAGGCGAAAACGCGCCGGCTTCGCCGCAACTTCCAGCACGCGGTCCGCGGCGCGGTAGTTGGCGCCGTCTTGCGCGGGCGTCGACGCCGCAAGCGAGGGCATCGCGGTACCGGCGGTTGCCGCGGTGGCAAGCGCACCCCGACGCTGCGCCACCAGCGACTCCGCACGAAGCGCAAAGGCGCGCGGGTCGGTCATGGAACGTGCCGGAACCCAGCCAGAGAGGGAACCCGCCGTGACGTGGAGCCACGTAGGGATCAGCTCGCCGGGCGTGGCCTCGTTCATGAGCGCATCGGTGGGGACGCGGATGAACTGCGACTTGATGTCGACCGAAAGCGCCCCGCCCTGCGGGACGCGAGCGATCGGCCTTGAAGACGCATCCGGGGATTCAAAGATCACCGTGAACACCGAGCCGGCCTGGAGGACGATGGGCGGCTCCACGGGCTGGTCGGCCACATGCAGGACACGTGCAGCATTGCGCGCGGCGGATGAACGGTCGGTCACCGGCACGAACTGGTCGCTCGACCAGTGGTCGACCGTGTCCGACACCGAGCGCTCCGAACTGCAACCGGAGCCGGCAGCGAACGCGGCCGAAAGAAAGGCGGTCAGTGAGGCGGAACGCACGAGGGCGGCGGTGGAGCGCGGCATGGGGATCCTTCGGGCAGCCTGCGGAGAACGGGCGACGAGACACTATCGCCGCCGAATACTTGCAAACGGTAAAGGCAAGGCGGTACCCCAGGCGAGCGGAGCCGCCCGGAATTAATTCCGATAACCAATATACCAACGCGCAAACGCGTGATCCTCCCGTGCGTGACGACCAACTCCCGCACTTCCGATGCTTGCCCCGCGTCCCATCTGGGATATGTTCAGCTTGCCTTCAGTGCGGCAGGCCTTTCCCCCTCGTACGGGGGGTCAGACGCCGTTCGTATGCACGCGAACGGTACGCGACACCATCGTTCCAGGAGCATCTCCAGACATGTCCTTCCTCAAGAGCACGATCGCCCTCGCCGTGGCCGCCTGCTGCGCCAGCGCCGCCCAGG
>JBIIJH010000205.1:0-3637 GCA_044233905.1 Phycisphaerales bacterium | reverse complement strand
CTCGAAGCCGTAGTGCTTGGGATATGCCGCGGCCTCCTTCAGTCGGAAGGCGGCGGAGAGGTCGAGCACCACCGTGCCCGCCGCGAGGAGCTTCGGCGCAAGCTGCTCGCTGGCCTCGTGCGGCGTTGCCAGGAACACGGCGTCCGGCTCGCAGGCCAGGATGGCAGCGGCGTCGGCGGCGCGCACCGGCAGGCCCACCACGCCGGCGAGGCGCGGGAAGAGGTCCGACATGAGTTCGGTCTTGCCGTCGGCGCCGCGCTTCTCGCTCCCGAACAGGCCCACGATCTCGGCGCCCGGGTGGGCGGCGAGCATGGCCGACAGCTCGGCGCCGGTGTAGCCGGGCGCTCCGACGATGACGATGCGAAGACGGTCACCCATGGTGGCGGTCCTTGCCGCGCTCAGGCGGCGGAACGAGCGAGGCGCTCGATGGTGCGTGCGAGGGAGGTGGCCGCAGCGAGGTCCTCGGCGGCCACGAAGATGGTGTCGTCGCCGGCGATGGTGCCGAGGGTGCCCGGCAGGCCGGCGCGGTCGAGCTCGATGGCGAGCGAGTTGGCGTGGCCGCTGGGGGTGCGGAGGACCACCAAGGTGCCGCCGCGGGCCACCGAGACCAGGTGCTGCCGCAGGGCGGTGGCCAGCATGGCCTCCCGGTCGCCGGCGGGCAGGCTGGGGGAGGTGCCCGGCATCATGTAGCCGTTGGGGCCCTTGACGACCGCCAGCTCCGTCAGGTCACGGGAAAGCGTTGCCTGGGTGACCGCGATACCCTCACGGCGCTTGAGGAGCGTGGCGAGTTCCTGCTGGCTCCAGACCTGGGTGCTGCCGATGAGGGCGGCGATCCGGGCCCGGCGCCGGACGGGGCTGTGGGCGGTGGCTGACACGGCTGCATGAGTATACACGCTCATGCATGATTATGCAAGATGCTTTTTCAGGAAGTCCGTGCGAACGCCGCGCCGGCGGCGGCGAGCGCTTCCACTGCCGGCGGCAGCGCCTCGTTCACTTGGGGATCGCGCGCGCCCGACGGTCGGCGCCGAGCGCCACATACGTGAAGTGTCCGTCGGTCACCTTCACCGTGCCGCTGTCGTCGTGGCGGCGCGCCCAGGCTTCCACCTCCACGGTGACACTGGTGTTCCCCACGTGGCTGATGGCGCAATAGCAGCTGACCTCGTCGCCCACGAAGACCGGGAGCTTGAAGGACATCTGCGCCACGGCCACCGTCGCCACCCGACCGTGCGCGCGGCGCCGTGCGAGGCTTGCGCCCGCGATGTCCATCTGCCCGAGCAGCCATCCACCGAAGATGTCCCCTGCGGGGTTGGCATCCGCGGGGAACGCGAACGTGCGGAGCATCAGCTCGCCGCGAGCGTCATCGGGACGGCCGGGCACGCCGTGGAGCTCGGCTCCATGGTTACCCGCGGGACCATCGCTCACTCGTCGTCGCCCTCGTCATCCGGCTCGTCCTTGATCTCGACGGCCTCGATCTCGCCCTTGCGTCCGGCGGCCTGTTCCTTGCGCTTCCACTGCTCGACCTTGTTCTTGTCGGGCGAGATGATCGCGTTGATGCGCTTGCCGTTGAGGCGCGGCGCGGCTTCGAGCTTGCCCAGGTCGAGCAGGCGGTTGATCACGTCGTTGACGAGGCGCTCGCCGATGTCGCGGTGCGCCATCTCGCGACCCTTGTAGCTCGCCACCAGCTGCACCTTGTGTCCCTCGAGGAGGAATCGGCGCGCCTGCTGCACGCGGATGCCCACGTCATGCGGGTCGATCTTCATGGAGCGGCCGAGTCGCACTTCCTTGAGTTCGCTTGCCTTCGACTTGCCGGCCTTCTGCTTCTTGGCTTCCTCGTACTTGAACTTGCCGTAGTCCATGATCTTGCAGACGGGCGGGCGCGCGTCGGGCGAGATCTCCACCAGGTCAAGTCCAAGGTCGTTGGCGCGGCGACGGGCCTCGTCGGTCTCGACGATGCCAACCATCTCCCCGGCTTCATCGATCAGTCGGACCGGCGTGATGCGGATGCGGTCGTTCAGTCGCGGGCCGGACGACGGTCCATCGCGCCGCGGGCGGTCTCCACCGAAGCCTCCCGGACGGGGTCCGGAACCAGAGGCGAACGGGGGACGGCGAGGAGGAAAGCTGGAGATAGGAGAATCCTTGAGAGTGTCCGGCGGCGTCGTTCGGGACCTCCCGGTGCAGGCCGCTGCCGGCCGGGGGGAGCAGCTTCGTGCTGCGAGATGGACACTGTACCCGGGCGGCGTGTGGGCAAGCAAACATTGGGGAAAAGGCCGTGGAATGGGGGGCGGGGCGAGGCCGCAGGGCGACCATCTCGTGACGCCTGCGTACTGGCCCCGTCGCCTTGCGGGGCGGGCGGCTGGGCGCCGCCACTGCCCCTCCGGCGAGGGGGCCAGGGACGTGTTGCTCCAATGGCGTCGGTTCGGCAATGGCCTCACCGCCGCGGGTGGGGAATGCAGCGCTGGGCCGTTTGCCCGGGTGGCCTTGTCGGCGATCGTGGGCGGATTCGCCGCTGGACATTTACCATTCGCGAATGCGACGTTCCCGCAAGCCTGCGTTCACGCTCGTCGAGCTGATGGTGACCATTGCCATCGTTGCGCTGCTGATCGGCCTCCTGGTTCCGGCGCTGGGTTCGGTGCGCCGCGCTTCGTGGGGTACCAAGAGCCAGTCGAACCTTCGCCAGTGGGGCGTTGCCATGGGCGCGTGGGCTGCGCTCCATGAGGACACGCTGCCGTGGGAAGGCAGCAAGGTGGCCACGGACATGGGGACGAACCTGGCGAATCCGGACTTCTGGCCGAACTCGCTGGCCACCATGCTCGGGATCGACCCGTACAGCGTGGTCTCGGAGCGCGCGTTCGAGGAGCAGCGCAACGTCGAGAACTGGGATCGTGCGGACACCGTCTGGAACGATCCGGGCGCGGAGACGGTGCGCGGCGAGCCGTGGAGTTACGGCGTTGCCGGCAAGGGGGGAGTCAAGCGGCAGTTCTGGTTCAACTACGGCATGAACTACCGGCTGAACCAGACGCTCCTCCAGCAGGCTGGGCTTCCCGAGGCATCCACCGCCGTGATGGTGCGGACGGTCCACATCCCGTTCGCGGATCGCACGGTGTTCATGTTCGAACTGCGCGCGAAGGAGTCCGAGCTCGCGATCGACGATCCGCATCACAGTGCGTCGCTCGACCGGGCGTCGGCCGGATGGAAGCGCTTCGGGGCGCGTTACGCGCGCGGTGCGCACCTGGTGTATGCGGACGGGCACGTCGGCTGGATCGGCAACGAGGAAGCGACCACGAATGCGCAGGGAAGCCGCAACCCGCAGACGCCCGAGGGCGACTGGAACAACGGGAAGCTCATCTGGGATCCGCTCGGGCCGGCGCGGAATTGAGTGTCGGGGTTTGCCGGTGAAGGGTCGTGCTGATCATCGGACTCTTGCCGACCGATCGCGCGTCGAGTGGTTCACGGGCGACGGCAGCCTGGTGCCGGACCCCGCTCAGGCCTTCGGGCCCTTCCACACCGCGGCGTCGTAGCACGCCCACAGGTGGCCGATCCAGCCGCCGAGGCCGAAGGTGATCACCCAGATCACGGCCGTGACGATGAAGAACACCAGCCCGCGCAGCGCGCGGCCCTGCACCAGCTGTCCGAGCCC
>JBIIJH010000204.1:0-3656 GCA_044233905.1 Phycisphaerales bacterium | reverse complement strand
AGCAAGCTCGGCAAGGTGCTCGGCCCCAAGGGCCTCATGCCCTCGCCGAAGGCCGGCACGGTCACCCCGAACGTCGCGGAAGCCGTCAAGGAATACGCGGCGGGCAAGCAGGAGTACCGCAACGATGACGGCGGCAACATCCACGGCATCATCGGCAAGATGTCGTTCAAGGACGACCAGCTCGTCGACAACCTCAACGCGTTCGTGCAGACCATCCTGAAGGCCAAGCCTTCGTCTGCCAAGGGCCTTTACGTCAAGAAGTGCGTCGTCGCGGCATGCATGAGCCCCGGCGTCCCGGTCTCAGTCTGACGGACCGGAATACCCAGGAGCAAGAACCATGTCCAAGCCAGTCAAGAACATGATCGTCAAGGAGTACCGCCACCGGTTCTCCGGCGTTGAAGGTGCAGTGCTCGTCGAGATCCGTGGTCTCGACGCCCCCGCCACCAACAAGATGCGCAACGACTTCGCCCGCAAGAGCGTCAAGGTCGCTGTCGTCAAGAACACGCTCGCCCGCGAAGCCTTCAAGGGCGGAGCGCTCGAGCAGCTCGGCGCACACCTCAGCGGACCCACCGCCCTCGTCTACAGCCAGGACAGCGTGATTGACCTCGCGCGCGACCTGGTCAAGTGGGCCAAGGGCATGGAGAAGTTCGTCTTCAAGGCCGCCATCCTCGAAGGCGTCGTGTACGAAGGCCCGGCCGGCGTGCACAAGCTCAGCAAGATGCCGACCAAGGCGGAGGCCCAGGCCAACGTCGTCACCCTCGTGCTCTCCCCCGCGCGCAACCTCATGGGTGCCGTCAAGGGCCCGGGTGGCCGCGTCATGGGCATCGTCAAGGAAGTCGAGTCGCGCCTCGAAAAGGGCGAGACGATCACTGCCATCGCCGGCTGACCGGCACCACCTCTTTCTGTCCATCCACCGTCCGACTGGCCCGTTCGCGGGTTAAAAACCGGGTGTTCCGGTTCCTATCGGAGGTACATCAAGTGAATTGGAGTTCACCATGACTGCAACTGAAGCCAAGACGTTCGACGCGAAGATCAAGACCCTCGGCGACTCGATCGCCGCCCTGTCCCTCAAGGACGCGGTTGACCTCGCGGACTACATGAAGGACACCTACGGCATCGAAGCCGCCGCTGGCGGTGGCATGATGATGGCCGCCCCGGCTGGCGACGCTGCTCCGGCCGCCGAAGCGCAGACCGAGTTCGACGTCATCCTCAAGGAAGCCGGCGCGAACAAGATCAACGTCATCAAGGTCGTGCGCGAGGCCACCGGCCTCGGCCTGGCCGACGCGAAGGCCGTCGTCGACGGCGCCCCGAAGGCCGTCAAGGAGAAGATCTCCAAGGAAGACGCCGACAAGCTCAAGACTGCCCTTGAGACCGCCGGCGCCAAGGTCGAGGTCAAGTAAGACCCCGGCCTGTCACCCAACCGTTCCCACGAGCCCGGCCTTGCGCCGGGCTCGTGTGTTTTTGCCCCAGGCAGGTGCCGGTAACGGAGGCCGACCGGGGCACCTTCCCTGCTGCCCGATAACACAATCTCGATATTCCTGCAAAGCGCGTGCCAAGATCAAGCCGATAGGTTGCCGCCCCGCCGGGATTTGGGTACGATTTTCCGTCTTGGCGGCGGCACCACCAATTCATCAAATCAGCTGACACGCAGAGGGCCCGTGAGGGCACTGTACGCGTTCTTTCGCTTTTGGAACGAGAGGCGATCACACCATGTCGACAAAGACCATCCGCGATTTTTCGAAGAAGCGCGGCGAAGCCGATCCCGTCCCCGACCTCATGAAGGTCCAGCAGGAGGCGTACGACCGCTTCCTCCAGCTGAAGAAGGAACCGGCGCAGCGAGATCCCCACAAGGGACTCGAGGCGCTGCTCCGCGAGATCTTCCCCATCGAGTCCTATGACATGGCGATGCGCCTGGACTACCTCCGCTACCGGCTGGAGGAGCCGCGCTACACGCCCGACGAGTGCCGCGAGCTGCGACTGACCTACGGTCGTCCGCTGCGCGTCACCGTGCGCCTCACCAAGGGTGAGGGCGAGCCGATCACCGAGGAAGACATCTACCTCGGCGACATCCCGATCATGATGGGCGGCGGCGAGTTCATCGTCAACGGCGCCGAGCGCGTCATCGTGAGCCAGCTGCACCGCTCGCCCGGCGTCGACTTCAGCGTCGCGTCGCGCATCGGCGATCGCCCGCTGCACTCGAGCCGCATCATCCCCGAGCGCGGCTCGTGGATCGAGCTGGAGGTGACCAAGAAGGACGTGCTGGCGATGCGAATCGACCAGAGCACGAAGCTCGCAGCCACCACCTTCCTGCGCGCCCTCGACGAGAAGTACTCCACCACGGAGCAGATCCTCGACGCGTTCTACGAGGTCGAGGACCTGGCCGCCAAGAAGCTGACGCCGAACCACTACTCGGCGGAACTCATCATCGACAGCGAGACCGGCGAGGAACTCTGCCGCGTCGGCGCGCAGCTCGGCGAGAAGGGCCTCGAGAACATCCTGGCCAGCAACCTGAAGAGCGTGCGCGTGGTCGCCAATCCCGGCGATTCGCTCATCCTCAACACCCTCGCCGAGGAGAAGCTGGACTTCCTGGCCGAGGTCAGCGAGCACGAGGCCGCCCTGCTCAAGATCTACGGCCGCCTCCGCCCCGGCAACCCGCCGCAGGTCGACAAGGCCCGCAAGCTCTTCGAGGAGAAGTTCTTCGACGACAGCCGCTATCGCCTCGGCCGCGTCGGCCGGTTCCGCATGAACCGCAAGTTCGAGCACGACCCGAAGTACAAGAAGGTCGGCGAGGAGATGCAGCGCATCCGCGCCGAGGACTTCCTCGCGGTCATCCGCTACATGCTCGACCTGCGCGGCAAGGCAAAGGACCAGTTCATCGATGACATCGACCACCTGGGCAACCGCCGCCTCCGCACGCTCGACGAGCTGGCCACCGAGGAGATGCGCAAGGGCTTCCTGAAGCTCAAGCGCACCGTCCAGGAGCGCATGAGCGTCAAGGAGCCGGGCGAGATCACCAAGATCGCCGACCTGGTCAACTCCAAGAGCATCTCCAGCGCCATCGAGTTCTTCTTCGGCCGCAGCGAGCTCTCGCAGGTGGTCGACCAGACGAACCCGCTGTCGATGCTGGTGCACGAGCGCCGCCTCTCCGCCCTCGGGCCGGGCGGCCTCAACCGCAAGCGCGCCGGCTTCGAGGTGCGTGACGTGCACATCTCGCACTACGGACGCATCTGCCCCATCGAGACGCCGGAAGGCACCAACATCGGCCTCATCGCGTCGCTCGGCATCTACGCCGAGATCGACGACTACGGCTTCCTGCAGACCCCGTACCGCGAGGTCCGCAACGGCAAGGTGAGCGGCAAGGTCGTCAAGCTGCGCGCCGACGAGGAGCTCAAGCACATCCTGGCGCCCTCGGACGCCATGAATGCCGAAGGCAAGATCGCCAACATCCGCAACACCAAGCTCGAGAAGGTGCTGGCCCGCAAGCGCACCGACAAGGACGAGTCCAACGACGTCGACCTGGTCCTGGTGGAGCCGGAGGAAGTGCAGTTCGTCGACATCAGCCCCAAGCAGATCGTCGGCGTCAGCGCCTCGCTGATCCCGTTCCTCGAGCATGACGACGCCAACCGCGCGCTCATGGGCTCGAACATGCAGCGCCA
>JBIIJH010000082.1:0-11269 GCA_044233905.1 Phycisphaerales bacterium | reverse complement strand
CATTGAAGTTCGACCGCGCCCTTTCGCTGCGCGCGGGGAGCTCCCGTCCGGCCGGACGTCCTCTCTCCACCAGGTTCCGTTCGGACTCCACGACGACGAGCTCGGCACGTGGCACGACCCGAGGTGCAATCGGTACGTTTGCGCGTGCCTCGCCGGCGTCGAGGCCGCCGGCGCGGGACTCCCCGTGCTCGCTGCAGGGCGCTCGCATCATGAATGTGTCAGCACGCACTCGTCGCATACGCGGCGGTGAGGCCATTGCCGAACCGACGCCATTGGCACAACGGGTGCCTGGCCCCTTCGCCGGAGGGGCAGTGGCGGCGCCATGCCGCCCGCCCCGCAAGGCGACGGGGCCAGTACGCAGGCGCGGTCGAACTTCAGACGCGCTTCGCAATCACGCACGCGCCACAGCCGGCCGCATCGCCAGGAAATTCGCCAGGAGCCGCGGCCCATCCACCGTGAGGAAGCTCTCCGGATGGAACTGCACGCCCTCGAGCGGCGCGGCGCCCGCGGGGGCCTTCCAGCGGATGCCCATGATCTCGCCGCGCTCGGTGCGCGCGGTGACCTCGAAGTCGGGGTGCACCGTGGCCGGGTCGATCACCAGCGAGTGGTAGCGCGTGGCAACGAACGGGTTCGGGAGCCCCGCGAAGAGGCCGCGGCCGTCGTGCTCCACGAGGCTCGTCTTGCCATGGACCGCGATGTCGTTGCGGCGCACGGTCATGCCGTGGATGTCGCCGATCGCCTGGTGTCCGAGGCACACGCCGAGCGCCGGGATCCGCCCGCGGAAGTGCGAGAGGAGCGCCCCGCTGATGCCTGCCTCCTTCGGCGTGCACGGCCCCGGCGAGATCACCAGATGCGTGGGCGCGAGGGCGTCGGCACCGGCAATATCGATGGCGTCGTTGCGCACCACCTCGATGCGCAGGCTCGGGTCGATCTCGCTGAAGCGCTGGACCAGGTTCCAGGTGAACGAGTCGTAGTTGTCGATCAGAAGGAGCACGCGGCAGACTCTACCGTCACGCCGCCTCGAACTTCGTCCCCGCCACGCCGTCCGGCGTCACCAGGAAGAGGTCGGCGCAGATCGGGTACGGCAGGCGGTGGAACTCCTGCTCGGCGCGCGCACGCAGGCGTGAGACGAAGGGCTCCGGGTCGCCGGTCATGGCCAGGAACATGTCGCGCGCCGGGGCGGCCACGTAGAAGGTGGGGCCGAGCTGCGCGGAGAGCCGCGAATGCAGGTCGCCGAGGAGGAGCCGCGCGGCGTCGTAGCCGTCGTGCATGCTGATGATCGCGGCGCGGCCGCCCTCGTTGGAACGCACCACCTGCACATCCAGGTTGGGCGCGTACCGCTCCAGGTTGGCGCGGGCGATCTCCTCCAGGTCATCGGGCGTGACGCCCCAGCGGATCATCTGCTCGGTGCTGATGGAGACCGTGTAGTGCGGCATGTCCATCACGAAGACGATCACGGTGTCGTTCACCCACTGCACGTGGGCCACATGCTCGCGATCGAGCGTCTGGAAGATGTTCGCCGGCTGGATGCGCGGCATGATGCGGCTCTTCGCCACGGCGAACGGGATGTCGAGCGTGCTCATCTGGTCGCCCTCGAGGACGCGGTCGACATGGTGCTCCACGGTCTCCATCCACGTCTCGGGCGTGCGCTGCACGGTGCGCCAGAGGTTCTCGAGGCCCAGGTGACGGCCGTCGATGGTCAGGACGAGCGTGGCACTCAGCTCCACCGTGCGCGAAGGATGGCGGCTGCGCACCATCTCGTAGACGGCGGTGCTGAACTGCTCGGGGGTGTCGGGAAACTGGGGCATCGAATGACTCCTGGCACGAAACCCGTGCCAACGTGAGGCGCGGACGGCCGGAATGTCGGATACAGGACCCCGCAGACGAAGGAAAGATGCTGTAATTTCAAGTTCGCGGCGTCTGCCTGTGACGGCTGCGCGGCCTGGACCCGCACCCTGCCCCCTCCAGCGGGCTCCAAACCCCCATGAACAATGTCCTCAACGAGTTCTTTACGAAGCCCGATAGCCGCCTGCTGGTGATCGCCGGCCCCTGCATTCTGGAGGATCCGGCGCTCAACGAGCGGATCGGCACCGAGGTGCGCGACGCCTGTGCGGCACTCGGACTGGGCTATGTCTTCAAGGCAAGCTTCGACAAGGCGAACCGCTCGAGCATCCACGGCCACCGCGGACCGGGCCTCGAGCGCGGCCTCGCGGAACTGGCGCGCCTGCGCGAGAAGCTGGGTGTGCCGGTCACCACCGACATCCACTCTCCCGAGCAGGCCGCACCGGCAGCGAAGGTGGTGAACATCCTGCAGATCCCCGCGTTCCTCTGCCGCCAGACGGACCTCCTGGCGGCGGCCGCCGCCACCGGCAAGCCCGTCAACGTGAAGAAGGGACAGTTCATGTCCCCCGAGGAGATGCGCAACGTCCTCACCAAGCTCGCGGAGGGCGGCTGCACGCAGCGCATGCTCACCGAGCGCGGCACGTTCTTCGGCTACAACCGACTGGTGACGGACTTCATCGGCCTCGGCGACATGATGGCGCTCGGCGCACCCGTCTGCTTCGATGCCACGCACAGCACGCAACTGCCGGGCGGCGCGGGCACCGCCACCAGCGGACGCCCGGACCGCTGCGCGATGCTTGCGCGCGCGGCCGTCGCTGCCGGGGTGCAGGCGATCTTCCTCGAATGCCATCCGGAGCCTGCCAAGAGCAAGAGCGATGCAGGCACCGTGCAGCCATTGGCGGAAATCCCCGCACTCCTGAAGAGTTTGAAGGCCGTCCGCGACGCGCTCGCGGTCTAGACTTACCCCCATGGCTGCGCCGTTTCGCCCCTGTGACCATTGCCCGAAGCCCGCGGTGGTGCACAACACGGTCATCGTCAACGGACAGATGACCGAGGTCCACCTCTGCGAGGACCACGCGCAGGCTGCCGGCATCCAGATGCCCGGGCAGGCACCCATCCATCAGCTGCTCGGCCAGCTTGCGCAGGTCGGCGCGGCGCGGCCGCGTGGTCCGTCGTGCCCGGAGTGCGGGCACAGCTTCCATGACTTCAAGACGAGCGGCCTGCTCGGCTGTGCCGCGTGCTACGAGGCGTTCGCTTCCACCGTGGCCCCGGTGATCGAGCGCGCCCACGGCGGTGCCACCGAGCACGTGGGCAGCGCACCGACGCGGGCCGACGATGCACGCCAGCGCGCGGCGCTCCTGCAGCAGCTCCTCCGCGAGCTCGAGCAGGCGGTCTCCGCGGAGCAGTACGAGCGCGCCGCCCAGCTGCGCGACAAGATCAAGGACCTGCGGCCCACCGCGGCCGCGGGCGGCCCGGAGGCCGCACAATGAGCAACCTTCCCGGGAGCGACCTCCTGAACGGCGACCGCGACGTGGTGATGAGCTGCCGTGTGCGCCTGGCGCGCAACGTGGCCGGCTTCCCGTTCGTGGGACGCGCCACGCATCCGCAGCGCCGCGAGGTGCTGGAGACGGTGCGCGCCGCGGCCGGACCCGACGAAGCCTCCGTGGGACTGGCCGGCGGACGCGTCGGCGCGGACGCGGCCGAGCGCCTCGCGTGGATCGACCTGGCTGCGCTCCCCAAGCGCGACCGGCAGCTCCTCTGGGAGCGACACCTCGTGTCCAAGCAGTTTGCCGAGGGCGATTCGCCCCGCGCCGTGGCCGTCTCCCCCGACGAACGATTCTCGCTGATGGTCAACGAGGAGGACCACGTCCGCATCCAGGTCCTGCGCTCGGGCAACGCGCTCCGCGATGCCTTCGACGCCGCCATGCGCGTGGACGCTGCCCTGGGCGGGCGCCTCGACTTCGCGTTCCACCCGCGCTGGGGCTACCTGACTGCGTGCCCGACCAACGTCGGCTGCGGCATCCGCATCGGCGTCATGGTGCACCTGCGCGCGCTGCGCGTCACCAACGAGATCGAGAAGGTGAAGCGTGCCGCCAAGGAACTGCACCTGGCGGTCCGCGGCTTCCACGGCGAAGGAAGCGACGCCACCGGCGACTGGTTCCAGATCTCCAACCAGCGGACGCTCGGCGTGACGGAAGCGGGACTGCTCGAGGAATTCGCGGGGCGCATCGTGCCGGCCGTGGTGGCCTACGAGCGCGAGGCGCGGCGCGTGCTGATGGAGCGCCAGCGCACGCTGCTGGAGGACCGCGTCTTCCGCGGCATCTCGCTCCTGCGCTCGGCGCGGCTCCTCGGGCTCGACGAGGCCATGAAGCAGCTCTCGAGCGTGCGGCTGGGCGCGTGCGTCGGCCTGCTGCCGGGCGTCTCGGTGGACACGCTCACGCGGCTCACCATCCAGCTCCAGTCGGCGCACCTGCGCGCGGCGGATCCGGCCATCGAGACAGAGGAAGAGGAGAAGGCGGCGCGCGCGCGCACCGCGCGGACCGCGCTCGGCGAATGGCCGTGAGCGGAGGCGCTCCATGCCCAGCGTTACTTGCCGAGCGCTACATGCCGAGCCTTACTTGAATGGCCTTACTTGAATCGCCTTACTTGGCCGACGCCGCAAACAGCGCATCGGCGCACGACGCGAAGTCGAAGTCCTTCTCCGAGATGCCGCCCACGTCGTGGGTGCTCAGGGCCAGCGTGACCTTGGAATAGCGCACCATGATGTCCGGGTGGTGCTGCACGCGCTCGGCCTCGGCGGCCACCTTGTCGACGAAGCGCATCGCGTGCACGAAGTCGGCAAAGGCGAACGTGCGCTGGATGACGCCACCGCTCTTGGTCCACTCGGAGAGGACGGCAAGCTTGGCGGTGATCTGCTTCGCGTTGAGGCGGGCCATGGGACCATCGAATATACCTTCGCGCATGCCAGCGGACATCCGGTGCTCACGCATTGCGCCCTCCCCCACGGGGCCGCTCCACCTCGGGAACGCCTGCACCTTCCTGGTGAACTGGGCGCTGGCGCGGAACCTCGGCTGGAGGCTGGTGCTGCGCATCGAGGACCTGGACCAGGACCGTGCGCGCGCTGCCGGCGATACCGGCACGGAGGAATCGCTCCGTTGGCTCGGCATCGACCATGACGGCGAAGTGGTCCGCCAGAGCGAGCGCCTCGACTCCTTTGCGCGTGCCATGGAACGCCTGGCAGCCGTCGGGCTGATCTACGAGAGCCCGCACTCACGCGCGGAGGTACGCGAGGCCACGGCCGCGCTCGGTGCGCCGCATGCCGACGATGCACCCGCGCGCTTCCCCGCATCGCTTCGCCCGCCGCCGGGGCCCGCGTGGAACTTCACGCGCCGGGACGTGAACCATCGCCTGCGCATCGACCCGGGCACCATCACCGTCCACGACCGGGTGGCAGGCGAGCACGCCTTCGACCCCGGCGCGCGCGAGGGCGACTGCATCGTGTGGACCAAGTCGGGGTTCCCGTCGTACCAGCTGGCGGTCACGGTGGACGACATTGCGCAGGGCGTCACCGACGTGGTGCGCGGCGACGACCTCCTGCCCTCGGCGGCGCTCCAGTCCATCATCCACCGTGCGCTCGGCGCCGAGCCGCCCCGCTGGTGGCACCTGCCGCTCATCTGCGAGGCGGACGGCGCGCGCATGGCGAAGCGCCATGGCGCGCTCGCGCTGTCGGAACTCCGGGCGCAGGGCGTCGATGCCGGCCGCGTACGCGGGCTGGCCGCGCAGTGGATCGGTGCGATCGCCGCGCCGCGCCCGCTCGCGCCCGATGCATTCCGCGCGCTGGTCACCGAACCTATCCTGCGCACCTGGCACGTCGGCACGCGCTCCGCGCCGCCGTGCCTCGACGAAAGGTCCCTCCAGTGGCTCCACGATTCCTGATTGCCGCATCGCTCTCCGCCGTCACCTGCATTGCCTGCACCGAGGGCGCCCTCAAGGACGGCGGCACCTGGGACACCACCATCGCCGGCAAGCCGTTCCACCTCAAGGTGAGCTCCAGTGACGCGACGCGCCAGCGCGGGCTCGGCGGGGTCACAGACATCCCGGTGGACGGCGGCATGATCTTCGTCTTCCCGGATGCGGACTTTCGCGGCTTCTGGATGAAGGACTGCGTCATCGACATGGACATCGTCTATCTCGATCCGCTCGGCTACGTCACCGCCATGCACACCATGACGAAGCAGCCACCCAAGGGCGCGGACGAGTCGCAGGTGGCGTACGAGCAGCGACTGGTCCGGTACTCGAGCGTCTCGCCCGCGCAGTACGTGATCGAGCTCCGCGCCGGGCGCGCGAAGGAGCTCGGCATCAAGACCTCGCAGAAGATCGCCCTGGACGCACCGGCGCTCAAGGCGGCGCTGCGATGATGGAGCCGCGCGGTCGCCCGGGGGACCGCACGGTGCGCATCGCGGTCACGGCCACGACGCACCGCGAGGATCGCGCACGCACGCTTGCCGGCGCGCTGCCGGCACTCGTCGGCACCGGCTCGGAAGCGGAGGCACGCACGCTCGGGCCGGGCTTCGGATCGCTCGAAGGCATCTGCGCCATGGTGATCCTCCTGGATTCCCGCGACGTGCCGCACGGGCTCTCCGACCTCCTGGATGCCGCGGAGGAAGCCCGCATCGGCGTGCTGATGCTCATCGACGACGCCGGCCGCCGCCGCGCCGACGTGGCAGGCGCCGCCGTGGAATCGATCGACGCCGACAATGCCACGGTCTCCGCCGTGCTGCGCGGCATGCTGGGCCGCCAGCAGGAGATCGAACGCCTGGGTCGCGAGCTGGCGGTGGCCACGCGCTTCACGGGCGGCCTGCGCGGCGAGATCCAGCGCATGCAGGAGGAGCTGCAGCTGGCGGCGCAGGTGCAGCGCGAGTTCCTGCCGCGCACCTTCCCGGAGGTGGGCGGCATCCGCGTGGACGCGTTCTGGCGTCCGGCGAGCTACGTCTCCGGCGATGTCTACGACGTGGTCCGCCTCGATGAGCGCCACCTGGGCGTCTTCATCGCCGATGCCGTCGGCCACGGCGTGCCGGCTGCGCTCCTCACGATGGTCATCTGCCGAGGCCTCCCCGCCAAGGAAGTGGGCAACGGCACGTACCGCATCCTGCCGCCCTCGGAGGCGCTCGCGCGCATCAATGCGGACATGATCACCCACCAGGGACGCACCACGCGCTTCGCGACGGCCGTCTACTGCGTGATCGACACCACCACCGGCCGGACCACGCTTTCCGCCGCGGGGCATCCGCATCCGGTGATCCTGCGGGCCGATGGCACCATGGAACTGGTGGAGGCACCCGGTGGCCTGCTCGGCGTCTTCGAGGACGAGACCTACGGCGATGTGGAACTCGAGCTTCGCCCCGGCGATCGCCTCCTCCTCCACTCCGACGGCTTCGAGCAGGCGTTCCCCGGCGACCCGGAGGGCACGCGCCACGCGCGACTCCCCACCAAGCGATACCTGGACGAGTTCATGGCGGTGCGCGACGCACCGGATGTCTCCGCGTTCGTGCAGCAGGTGGCGCGCCGCATCGACATGCAGTTCGGCAGCGTGCACCAGGCCGACGACATCACGCTGCTGGTGGTGGAGCGATCCGCTGCCGGGGAAGGCGCGGCATGAGTGCGGGCTTCCTGGGGGACTCCGCCGAGGGCGCACTGCCCGCGCTGGCACTCGGATGGTTCGTGGCCCTGCTCTTCCTCTGGCTCTGGTGGAACAGGACGCGGTTCGTGCGGCTCCTGAAGGATGTGCCGAGCACGCCGATACGCGGCGTCTTCGTGGGCCTGGTGGAGACGTCCGGCAAGGTGGAGCACGACGATCCGATGATCGCCACGCTGAGTGGCCTGCCGTGCGTCCATTACGTGTGGTCCGTCGCCGAGCACTGGCGCCGCACGCAGACCTACAAGGACTCCAAGGGCCGCACGCAGACGCGCGTGGTGCACGGAAGCGACGTCGTTGCCTCGGGTGGCGAAAGCAGCGACCTGCGCCTGCGCGACGCGACCGGCGCCATCATCGTTCGCTCGCTGGGCGCCTCGTGGACGCCGGTCAGCACCTTCGCGCGCTCGGCCACGCGCGGCGACGCGCTGTACCACACGCAGGCCCCGGACCGCATGGTGGCCGGCAGCACCGGGCGGCGGACCTTCTCCGAGAGCGCGGTGCCGGTGGGCTACACCGCGTGGGTCATCGGCAACGCCCGCGTGCGATTCGATGGCCTCGCGCTCGAGATCGGTTCCGGTGCAGACGAAGGCATCTTCATGATCTCGCTCGCCGGCGAGCGCTCGCACGCCATCACCGCGCGCGTGCTGGCGTGGCTGGGGCTGGTGCTCGGCACCGCGTGCGCGGGCGGTGCGGGCATGGCGCTTGCGTCCGCCGTACGCCTGCCGATCGACGGCGTGGACGACCGCACCGGTGGCATCGTGCTGGCGTCCGCCAACCTTGCCCTCTGGCTCCTGGTGGTGGCCGGCATGTGGGCGTTCATCGTGCGCAACGGCGCCGTGCGCGTGCGCACGCGCTGGGAGCGCGCGGCATCGCTCGTCGACGTGGAACTGAAGCGGCGCGCGGACCTCATCCCCAACCTGGTGGCGGTCACGCGCGGCGGCGCCGCGCACGAGGCGGCCGTGCAGCGGGCCATGGCGGAACTGCGCGCGGGGGCGGCGACTCCCGGCGTGTTCGGCATCCTGGTGGAGCGTTACCCCACGCTGCGCGCGGACGCGGCGTTCCTCGCGCTCCAGCGCGAGCTCACGGAGACGGAATCGCGCATCGCGCAGTCGCGCACGTTCGAGATCCAGAGCCGCGAGCGGCTGCTCGAGCGGCTGGGCACGTTCCCCGAGGGGCTGATCGCGCGCGTCATGGGCGTTTCGCGGCCGCCGCCATCGCTTGCTTCACCCGCTCCGCGACCATCTTCGCCAGGCAATCCGCCTCCAGGTTGAGGCGGCTGCCGGCCGCACGCACGCGCAGCGTGGTCTTGGCAAGCGTGGCGGGAATCAGGGTCACCTCGAACCATCCATCGCCCACGGCGGCAAGCGTCAGGCTGACGCCGTCCACCGAGATGCTCCCGCGCTCGGTGAGGTGTTCCATCACGGAGGGCGGCGCCGCGATCCGCGTGCGCCACTCGCCGCCGGCGGTGGAGACCGAGAGCACCTCGCCGATGCCGTCCACGTGGCCCTGGACCAGGTGGCCGCCCAGGAGCGTCGACGCCGTGGCCGCGTGCTCCAGGTTCACCTCTTCGCCCACGCGCAGCGCACCGGTGGTGGTGAGCGACAGCGTCTGCGGGATCACGTCGAAGCGGAGCGGCGCACCGGCCGCGGGCGTACCCACCACGGTGAGGCAGCAGCCGTTCACGGCGATGGAGTCGCCGTCGGAGGGCGCATGCCCCCAGCCGCAGGTGTCGATCTCGAGGCGCATGCCCCACGGCTCCGGACGGAGCGCGGCGACGCGACCTTGGTGCTCGATGATTCCGGTGAACATGGCGGGCTCCGCGGCCCCGCCGGCGCGTCAGTACGCGCGGACGACGGCCGCACCGGGATAGTAGATGCCCAGGATGGCCGGCGCCTTCAGCCCAGCCAGCGCCTTGGACTCTGCGCCGAACTGGCACATGCCCACGCCGTGGCCGTAGCCCTGCCCCACGAAGACCACCTCGGCGCCATCGGCGCCGCGGAGCGTGGCGCTGACCAGGTGGCTGCTGTTGATGCGCTGCTTGGGGGCAGGCTGGCCCTCGGCCGCGTAGTTCACGGCGCGCCGGAATTCCTCGGCGCGCATCTCGAAGGTCCGGCCCTGCGCGTCGGTGATGCGCAGTCGGTTGGGGCGACCTGCGGAGTTCGATGAAGCAACCTCGATGGCACGGATGGCCGTGATGCCCGAGAGCTGCTCAAGCGGCGCGTCGTCGGCGATGTCGACGATGCCGTTGCGCGCGGGCAGGCGCGATGCAGAGGCAACCTGCGCGGAACGCGGCGTGGCCGGGGTGGCGGATGGCGTTGCGGCCGGGCTGGCGGCAACCGCGCCGGACGCGGGCTGGTGCGCGCCGAGGGGCTCCTCGGGAATGGCGCTGGCGACATTGGTGCCGGCAGGGATGCTTGCCGTCGGCGCCGGGAGCGGCGAGGCAGGAGCGCCCGCACGCGCCACGCGAAGCCGCTCGTCGCGCTCGTTGCGGGCCTCGAGCTGGTCGGTGGCCCAGTGCCGCAGCTGCGCGCAGAGCGCGGGCATGTTGAACGCCTGCTGCCAGCGATACTTGCCCTTGGAATTGGCGCAGCAGTCGCGGTGCGCGTTGGCAGCCGCATCGCCCGCCGAGAGCGGACCGATGCCGTGGTTCGGGTTGTGCGTGAGCGACTCGTCGGCGTTCGCCGGCGTGCCACCGCAGGTGCTCGAGTAGTAGGCCGGCACCACGCGGCCTTCGAACGCCAGCACCATGCCGCGAGTGGAGGCGACGGCGTCGCGCGGCTTGGCGGCCTTGACCTCGCCCACCCAGGCCTGGCTTGCCTCGCCGGCCACCATGTCGTAGTGGCGCACCCCGGACCACTGTGCGTGCTCGCAGATGGAGAAGCTGCGCGCAGCAATGGCCTGCGCACGGAAGGTCTCGACACTCCAGCTTGCGTAGAGCTCCTGCGCCAGGACGCCGGGCAGGTATCGCTCGAGCGGCACGTCGACCACCAAGTCGAGCGCGCCGGGGGCATCGTCCACGGGCTGGATGCGCACCGGGCCCGGCCAGTTGGTGCGGTTGTAGGTGACCACGCCCTGGGAACCGGCGGGCGGGTGGAATTCGATGGGGCCCTTCAGCGAGACGTCGAAGGACGCGGAACGCGAGGCACCCGCGCCCTCGGTGACGCGCCACCCGGAGGCGGTCTGGCAGACCTCGACCGGCGTGCGCATGGCGCGCGGCGCAAGGCCGGCGCCCTGCATCATGAGCTTGCCGGAGGGGTTCGAGAGTGGCACCTTGGCGTTCGCGCTGCGGAGCGCGGCGATGCGGATGCGGACGTCCGGCTCGCGCGACGGGATCGAGGGTCGCTCCTCGTACACCGGCGCAGGCGGGAGAGTCGGCGCCACCGGAGCGGGCGCAGGGCGCACAGCTACCGGGGCGGGCGGTGGCGGCAAGGGACGGCGCGTGGCGGTGGGCTCCGGGCGCACCGCGTCCTGCGCGCAGCCATGGATCACGAGCGATGCGCCAAGGGACGCCCACACCGCAGCGGACGCGATGTCGGAGACCATCCGGGAGAGTGTGCGTTGTGCAGCCATGCCATCCTTGGATCGGCCGGATCCCGCATCCTGCGGGATCTTTTCATGCCCCTCCGCGCGCCGGCCGGAGGCCGTCGCCGCGAAGGGGCCCGCCAGCGGGGATCAGTCGAGCTCGCGCAGCGACAGGCCCATGTCGATGAGCTTCCGCTTGATCTCGTCGAG
>JBIIJH010000081.1:0-11337 GCA_044233905.1 Phycisphaerales bacterium | reverse complement strand
CTCGCTGCGGCCGTCGGCGTAGAGGCGGCGGGTGACCTCCACCTCGTCGGTGTCGACGGGGAGCCCGCGGTGGCGCACTGCGTGGCGGTTGACGGCGGCGCCGGCATCGGCACCTTCCTCGTCCACGTGCTCCGATGGCGCGTCCACCTCCGCCTCGAGGACCGGCGGGGCGGGGGCCAGGCGTGCCTGCTCGGTCGCGCTCAGCGTGGGATTGTCGAAGACCAGCGTGACGCTTGCCATGCCGCACGGCTTGCGCGTGGCGCTGCCGGCGAAGATGACATCGAGCATGGCGCCGCCGCGCAGGCTCTTCGCGCTGCGCTCGCCGAGCACCCACTTGATGGCGTCCACCACGTTCGACTTGCCGCAGCCGTTGGGGCCGACCACGCCGATGATCGGCTGGTCGAACCGGAATTCGGTGGCGTCGGCAAAGCTCTTGAAGCCGCTCAGGACGAGTCGGGAAAGGCGCAAGGTAGACCTCCTGTCGGTCGTTCGTCGGGGACCTTCCTGGTCCGCGCGGCTCGTGGGACTGCTCTAAACCGTTCCACCCCGAGCAGGGGCGGTCGGTCAACGTGGGACAGTATCCTTCCGGGGCTTCGCCGCATCAAGTCCGGATCCGAGGGAAGCCGACTCCAGGTCGCTCCCCGGGCGCCCGGTGCCGACCTCGGAGATGCTCCGGGGGCCCTCGTCGGACCCGTCTTCCTTGCCATCCTCCGGGGCGAATTCCGGACGCAAGTCCTTCTCTCCCTTGTCGTCACGCAGCACCTCGGCCAGGATCCGGTCCTGTTCGGCCCGGAAATCGCACTCGATGTACTTGCTCCGCCAGAGCTCGTGGATGGCGCTGATGGTCTCGCTGTAGGTCAGGTTGAGGCCGGATTCCGGGCGGTCGGGGGTGGCCCGGCGGGCCAGGTACCCGATCAGGGAGCCCACGTCCGGCTTGGCGCGGTCGACCACCTGCGGCATCTCCGGGCGCTCGCGGTAGAAGACCTCCAGGAACTTGTCGCCCTCGTCCGCCTTGATGATCAGCCGGCCGCCCCAGGTGAAGAGGGTCATGGGCCGCTTGACCGTGAGGTCCTCGCCGAAGATCACGATGCGCGGCTGTCCGCTCTGCGCCACGTAGATCATCCGGTACTTGCTCGGCACGATGTTCAGGATGAACTTCTTTCCCATCTCGACGCCGACGATGTGCGGGTCGCGCCGCTTGTCGAGCGCCTCGAACGCCGCCAGTCGGATCTCCACGTCCTTGTCGTCGAGAAGTTCGCGGAGGCCGAGCTCGATCTCCGCGTTGACGCCCATGCGCCCGAGCAGCTTGATGGCGTCGCTGCGGAAGGTGATGGAGTCGCTGGTGCGAGCCATCTGCATCAGCGGTTGCACCGCGAGCATGTCGTTGAGCTTGGCGCCGGTGTTGAGTGCCGCGAATCGGGGCTGCTCTTCCGGATACTCGTAGAGGTCCTGAATCATCGGCAGCGATCGCTTGCCGAGCGCCTGCCATCGCCAGCTTGCCGCACCTGCAGCGCCGGGGTTGGCGAGCAGCGCGCGGCGGATCGCCATGGCCGTCTGTTCCGGGTTGTCGACGCTCAGGGGCGTGTGCCGGATGAGTTCCGCGAACTCCGCGGTTCGCTTGGCGAAGGACGGCGGTACCGAGAGATCGATGGTGTCCGCGGAGCGACCGTGGGCCGTCTCCTCCTTCTGCCTCGTTTCCCGCGGGAAATACGTGTTGATCGTGTTCTGGATGGTCTCCGCGCGCGAGTGGCTGGGCGTGTGCAGGCGCAGCTTGAGCTTCATGTCACGGTTGACCAGGCCGCCATCGAGCACGCGTCCGCTGGTGCGGTTGATCGAGTCCCGCTGCGTGGCATTCGGTTCCACGAACGGATTGATGACGATCGATCCGGCGCCTTCGCCGATGGGGAACGGCTGCTTGCTGCCGGTGAAGAGCGGGCCCGGGCGCAGGTCCGCGATCAGCAGTCGGCCGCCCTCGAGGCTAACGGTGGACGTGCCGGGCGCCACGGTGACGCGGACGTCGAACTTCGATCCCTTGGGTGCGCCCGGTGGAATCACGCCTTCCACGATCACCACGGCGGTGTCGGAGGAGTTCAGCAGCTGCTGCGGCGACATCTTCGGTGCACCCGGGGCGCCGCTTCCGAAACCGCGCTTGGAGAGTTCCTGCGTGAGGAACGCGCGGACGTCCGACGGCATTTGCCGGCTGCCGGTGTCGCGGAGGCCCACCACGATGCCGTAGCCGCGCACCACGATCGGCTCGAATCCAACAAGCCCCGTCTCCGACGCCACCGTGCCGCGCATGATCGGATCGATGTCGGTGGATTCCACCTTGGCGGTATCGCGCTTGACCGCGGCCTTCTGGATGTTCGCGTCTGCCCGTTCCACCATCATCTCGCTGCAGCTGACCGAGGCGGCCAAGACCGCCACGCCCGCAATGCACCCGGCAACCCGAGCCGCCGCCCGGAGCCAGGGAGTCGGGGTGCGGGGGTTCGGGAGGCTGGCGGGGCGGGGGTGCATCGTGAGGGGAACATGCGCGGGCGGGGTCCAATGGGCGCTACTGGATTCGAACCAGTGACCCTTGCTGTGTAAAAGCAACGCTCTTGCCGCTGAGCTAAGCGCCCAAGGCGAGTCAGGATACAGACCTACAATCCGGGCGCCGTGCTCGACCGGATCCGCCTACTCGAGGAGCTTGTCGACGCCTGCCCGCCCCAGGAGCGGGCCCTGTTCCGCCGCCGGCTTGCCGGGCTGGCACCCCGTCCGGGGCGCGAGGCGCCCTCCGAACGCGCCTTGGAGGCCGTCCAGCGCGACCTCGAGCGCAGCGCCGAGCGGCGTGCCACCCGTGCCGCCCGCGTGCCCGCCGTGAGCTACCCCGAGGACCTGCCGGTGGCGCAGGCCCGGGACCGGATCCGCGAGGCGCTTGCCGCCAGCCAGGTGGTGATCGTCAGCGGCGACACCGGTTCCGGCAAGACCACCCAGCTCCCAAAGATCTGCCTCGAAGCCGGCCGCGGGATCGACGGCGTCATCACCATGACCCAGCCGCGGCGCATCGCGGCCCGCAGCGTGGCAGCGCGGATCGCCACCGAGCTTGCCACGAACCTCGGCGAGACGGTCGGCTTCAAGGTTCGTTTCGACGACCGCACCACGGAGCGGTCCCTGGTGCGGGTGGTCACCGACGGCGTGCTCCTTGCCGAGATCGAACGTGACCCGCTGCTCCTGCGCTCCGACACCATCATCGTGGACGAGGCGCACGAGCGCAGCCTCAACATCGACTTCCTGCTTGGATTCATCAAGCGCCTGCTTCCCAGGCGCCCGGACCTCAAGGTGATCGTGGCGTCAGCCACCATCGACGTGGCGCGGTTCAGTGCGCATTTCGGCAACGCGCCGGTGGTGGAAGTGGGCGGGCGGCTCCATCCGATCGAGACCCGCTGGCGCCCGATGGGCGAAGACGCCGTCGATGCCACGCCTGCGGAGCGCGCAGTGAAGGGAGTCGAGGAATGCCTGGACTCCGGGCCCGGCGACATCCTGGTGTTCCTCGGCGGTGAGCGCGACATCGAGGACGCGGCCGATGCACTCGCGCGCGTTCCCGCGGCACGCGGTTGCGAGATCCTGCCGCTCTACGCGCGCCTTCCCGCCGCGGAGCAGGATCGCGTCTTCCATCCCGGTCGCGCGCGGCGCATCATCCTGGCAACCAACGTGGCCGAGACGAGCGTCACGGTCCCCGGCATTCGCTTCGTGGTGGACACCGGCATCGCGCGCGTGGCGCGTTGGTCGGGACGCACCCGCGTCCTGCGCCTGCCGGTAGAACCGGTCTCGCGCGCTTCCGCGGACCAGCGCAAGGGCCGCTGCGGCCGCGTGGGCCCCGGTGTCTGCATCCGGCTCTATTCCGAGGAGGACTTCCTCGGCCGCGAGCCGTTCACCGCGCCGGAACTCCTCCGCACCAACCTGGCGAGCGTGATCCTGCAGATGAAGTCGCTGGGTCTCGGCGAAGTGGCTGACTTCCCGTTCCTCGACACGCCCAGCCCGCGCCTGGTGGCGGAAGGCCTGGAGACGCTGATGGAGGTGGGCGCCGTGGATCGCCGCGGCGCGCTCACCGCGCTCGGGCGTCGGATGGCATCGCTTCCCGTGGATCCGCGCGTGGCGCGCATCGTGCTGGCCGCGGTGGACGAGGGCGCGCCGGCGGAGGGGCTCGTCATCGCTGCCGCGCTTTCGATCCAGGATCCGCGCGAGCGGCCGGCCGGGCAGGGGAGCGCCGCGGACTTCGCGCAGTCGATCTTCCGTGACCCCGAGAGCGACTTCCTCTCGTTGCTGCGCCTGTGGCGGCGCTGGCGCGCGGAGAGCGGTGCCCTCGGAAGCTCCGCGCTCCGACGCTGGTGTCGCGATCACTTCCTCAGCCACCAGCGCCTGCGCGAGTGGGGTGAGCTGCACGAACAGCTGCGGTCCATGCTCTCCGAGCGACTCGGCGTGCGCACCGCGACGCTCGGCGACGAAAGCGACCCGCAGCGCGTGCATCGCGCGGTGCTCGCGGGCTTCGTCTCGCAGGTCGGTTTCCGAACCGAGGACGGCGACTACCGCACGGCAAGCGGTGGCCGCTTCGCCATCTTCCCGGGCTCCACGCTTGCGCGGCGAACCCCGAACTGGGTCGTGGCGTCGGAGATCGTCGAGACTTCGCGCCGGTTCGGTCGCACCCTGGCACGCATCCAGGGCGACTGGGTGGAGCGCATCGCGCCGCACCTGGTGGAGCGGATCCGCAGCGAGCCGCATTGGGTCCGGGCCACCGGGCAGGTGGCCGCGTGGGAGCGCGTGCAGTTCGGCGAACTGACCATCGTTCCGCGTCGCCGCGTGCCGTGGGGGCCGGTGGCTCCCGAGGACGCGCGCAACATCTTCATCCAGGCGGCGCTGGTGGACGGCGACTGCGAGCTGGAAGCGCCGTTCGTCCGCCACAACCGTGACCTGCGTGCCCGCATCGAGGCCATGGAGGCCAAGCGGCGCGAGCGCGGGCTGCTCGTCGACGGCGAGGCGCGCTTCGCATTCTTCGATGCACGCGTGCCGCCGGAGGTCCACAGCTTCCCGTCCTTCGAGCGCTGGCGTCGTCGGGCGGAGTCCCGCGATGCGCGCGTCCTCTTCATGCGCGATTCCGACCTCCTGGCCGACGAGCCGGATGCCGACCTCGCGGCGCGATTCCCGGATTCCATCCCGATCGGCGGCGGTGCATCTGCGGAGCTTCGCTACGAACTGGCGCCCGGCTCCACGGGCGACGGTGTCCACGCGCGCATTGCGCTCGGCGACCTGCACGCCGCGGCGGCCGAGCGCCTTGAATGGCTGGTGCCGGGCTTGGTCGCGGAGAAGATCGAGGCATTGATCCGTACGCTCCCGAAGGCGATGCGCGTCCGTCTCTTCCCGCTCCGCGAAGTGGCGGAGGCGGCGGCGGAGTCCATTCCCTTCGGCGTCGGTTCCATGGTCGATGCGGTGGCCGCGCACCTTTCGTCCGTGGCCGGAACAGCCTTGGCGGCAGCGGACTTCGACCGCGCCCAGCTGCCGCCGCACCTGCGCCTCCATGTCGAGGTGGTGTCCGACGCGGGTGCGGTGCTTGCCTCGGGCGATGACGTTGCCGTGATGCGCCGGACGCTCGCCCCGCAGGTTGCCGAACGCCGACGAACCATGGTGGCTCGCGCCTTTGCCGGTGCGTGGGAGCGCAGCGGAATGCGTTCCTTCGACATGGACGTCCTGCCGGAGCGCATCGAGGCCGAGGTCGACGGTACCCGCGTGATCGCCTGGCCGATGCTCGTCGATGCGGGCAACGCGGTGAGTGTCGCGCTCGGCGCCGATGCCGAGGGCGCGGATCGATCCACGCGGCTCGGGCTTCGGCGGCTCTACGCGATCGCCGCCCGCGATGCCATCCGCCATCACCTGGAGTTCGCGTCCGGCTTCGACGAACTGCTGATGACATGGATCGCCTCCACGGGCCAGGGCCGCGATGCGCTGATGGCGGCCCTGGTGCCCACGGTGGCGGGCCGGGCGTTCGTGGACGGGCAGCCGGCGGTGCGCACGCCCGCGGAGTTCGAGGCGCGGCTCGACGCCGGCAGCCGGGGCCTGAGCGCCAGTGCGCAGGAAGTGCTCCGCGCCGCGCAGGCGCTCCACGCCCGTTCGGTGGAGGTGCTGGAGGCGCTCGACGGCGCGGTGCCCGCGTCCTGGCGCGAATGCGTGGACGACATCCGGAGGCAGCGCACGCGGCTGGCTGCCCCGGATGCCCTCAATCGAATCCCGTGGCAGGAGGTGCCGAACCTCGTCCGCTACGTGGCGGCGCTCGGCCTGCGCGCGCGCAAGCTGCGGACTGCCGGCCCGCAGCGCGATGCTGCCTCGATGGCGCAGGTAGCGCGCTGGGAAGACGAGCTGGCACGCGCAGAGGCAGCACTCGCTGCCGAGGGCCGCGACGTGGCCGTGCTGGCGCCGTTCGGATCGCTCCTCGAGGAGTACCGGGTGAGCCTCTTTGCCCAGGAACTGCGCACCCCGGTGCCCGTCAGCGCAGAGCGGCTCGAACGCGCCTGGCGTGACCGCCCGCGCGCATGAGTGGCCGCCCCGCGCCGCCGTCCGGCCGGGGGCGTCCGTGGCCGCAAGTGTCTGCCGCAAGTGGGTTTCATCAGCCGGAAGCCCGGGCTCTGCCGGAACGTCGGCCCCGGCCCCGATGCAGAAAATCAGCACAAACGGCCGGGAGCGCAGTTGCATCGCGTTCCACCCGGCTCATGCTTCCGGTGCCCCTCGCCGTCGAGTGGCGCAAAGCGGGTCCGAGACGCGGGGCTCCCACGTGGGGTGGGGCCTTGCATCCGGGCCCGCTTTGCATTGGCAGACGCCGCCGGTGCGCCTGTTCGGCGCGGGTGGCGGCGCGCGCCGGTTCAGTGCTCGTCGCGGTGTTCCTCGCGCTGCTCCTCACGGACGGCGCGCGCCACGCCGCGGCGGGTGCGCCAGATGTCCCAGATGAGACCCAGCGAGAGGAAGCCCGCAAGCAGGAACCCGGTGATGCCCACGGTGCCCACCATGCTGTCGGTCTCGCCGTGCGCCGCGTGCAGCAGCACCGCGCTCGCCACCAGCAGTGCGCTGATGAGCAGCGCGTAGGACACGGTGGTGGCGGTGTGCTCCACGGTCTGCCGGAAGCGCTCGATGCCCTCGAAGTGGAAGTTGATCTTCGCTTCGCCGAGCCGGATCTTCCGAAGGATGCCGGTGATCTGCTTCGGGAGCGAGTCGATCAACTCCGCATAGGAGAACAGCGTGTTGGTCAGCCGCTTGGTGAGCGCCTTGGGCGAGTAGCGGTCGTTCACCAGCTTGTAGATGAACGGCTTGGCGGCCTCGATGATCTCGTAGTCCGGATCCAGGTCGCGCGCGACGCCCTCGATGGTTCCCATCGCCTTGATGAGGAGCACCATGTCGGCCGGGCAGCGCACCTTGTAGTCGCGGAGGATCTGATAGAACTTGTCCAGCACCGCGGAAATGTCGATCTCCGCGATCGGCTTGCCGACGAACTGGTCCACCACCTCCTGCACGTCGTCGAGGAGCGCCCGCTCGTCGATGGTGTCCGGTTCCACGTTGCCCATGCGCATGGCGGCGCGCATCACCATGCGCGCATCGCCGGTGGCGACGCCGAAGACCAGTTCCGCGATCCGCTGCCGTGCATCGGCGCCGATCCGGCCGACCATGCCGCAGTCGATGAACGTCACGCGGCCGTCGTCGTGGACGAAGATGTTGCCCGGGTGCGGATCGGCGTGGAAGAAGCCGAGCTCGAGCGTCTGGCGGAAGACCGCCTTGGCGCCGTTGGCGATGATCTTCTTGCGGATGTCGGGCGGGATCGATGCGTAGGGCGTCCGGGCCAGCAGGCGTCCCTGCACGCGCTCGATGGTGAGCACGCCGGGGGTGGTTGCCTCCCAGTAGACCTTCGGGAAGTTGATCCCCGGGTCCTCGGCGAAGGAGCGCCGCATGCGGTCGGTGGAGCGCGCCTCGATGGTCAGGTTGGTCTCGCGGCGAAGCTCCTCGCGGAATTCCTCGACGATCTCCATCGGGCTGAAGCCTGTCTTCGACAGGCGTTCCTCGGTGAGGCGCGCCACGAAGGCCAGGGCCTCCATGTCCGCCTCGATCTGGTCGCCGGCATCGGGACGCAGCAGCTTGATGACGACCTCGCTGCCGTCCTTCCAGATCGCGCTGTGCACCTGGGCCATGCTCGCGGCGGCGAGCGGCTCGGGATCGATCCACTGGAAGAGATCGTCCGTACGGCCCTTCAGCTGGTCATCGAGCGCTGCGCGCACGCGGTCGAAGGGGATCTTCGGGCAGTCTGCCTGGAGCTGGGCGAATTCGTCGGCGAGCGAGTCGGGAATGAGGTCGCGGCGCGTGGAGAGGATCTGGCCGATCTTGATGAACGTGGGGCCCAGCTCCTCCATGGCCTTGCGCAGGCGAACCTCCATGGGGGCAGCCGACAGGTCGATGGTGCCGTCACGGCTGTACAGCCAGTCCGCGTTGGCCTTGCGCAGCGGGCTGAATCCGCTCTTGGAGATGAACGTGGCGAACCCGTAGCGGGCAAGCACCCCGAGCACTTCGCGGTAACGCTGGGCGTTCTTCAGGCGCCGCGCAATCGGTATCTCCATGGCATTCGGCATTCCGGGATCCTAGCGACACCCGCAGTCCCGCAGGCAGCGGTGGACGCCTCGGTCTGGCGCAACGATCCCCCGAACCGCTCGAATGTTCAGCGGAATTGGCTGATCCGGCGCACGGCGGCCATGGCGGACGGCGGAGCGCCTCGGCTGGCATCTTCCAAGGCGCCAGTCTCCCGGCGCGCTTCCTGCAGGAGCTTGCCAAGGTGCGCGTCCAGCGCGAACTTCCAGCGCTGGAAGAACGACTCCAGGTCATGCCGACTGAACCGACTCATCGGGTCATTGAGGCCGCTCTGCGCCACCGCCCATTCGATGAGCTTGCCGCCGGCATCGAAACGGTACAGCGCAAAGGTGTTCTGCAGCCGGCGCCGGAGCGGGATGAACGGATCCGTGGCCGCATCGGGCAGGGCGCTCATCATGTCCTCGGGCTTCTTCTTGGAGATCTCGCCGAGCCACCCGGCGTCCGAGCGCGCGTGCAGGTCGGCAAGCGTCGGTCCGCCGGTGGGGAGCGTGGCCTCCACGTGCTCGAGCTCGGCCATGCTGGCGAGCACCGTCTTCTCGCCCACGTTCGGGAAGCGGATCCAGATCCGGCGATCGGGCCGGCCCTCGCGGGTGATGACCTCGATCTTCGCGATCGAGCCCACGCCCCATTCCGGGCGCTTGCAGTGGCGAACCTTCTCGCCGATCTTGAATGACGTCGTCTGCATCGGTATCGGCCGGAATCAGCCTGGAACTGGGGCCATGGGCCGGGACCCGACGGATGGGCGCCCGTGACCATGCAACGGAGGTCGTTCATCGGGCGCTGCGCAGGCCGTGCCGCGAACTTCTCGCGAAGCACCTGCCGCGGCACCCGTGCCATGCCTGATTCAGGAACGCGTACAGTGTAGCCAATGAGTCGCGTTGTCAAGATGGTGTTTCTCGGTGACATCAACGGGGCCGCCGGCAAGACGGCGCTCGAGAAGCACCTGCCTGCGCTCCGCGAGCGCTGGAGCCCCGACGTGGTCATCGCCAACGCGGAGAATGCCCGCAACGGTTCCGGCCTGACGCCCGAGCTGTATCGCACGTTCCGCTCCTGGGGAATCGACGCCATCACGCTGGGCGACCACGTGTTCCGCGACCCGAAGATCGTGCCCATGCTCGAGAAGCCCGAGGAGCCGATCGCGCGTCCCGCGAACCTCTCCGGCCGGGCCCCCGGAAAGCGGTGGAGCCGAATCCCGGCATCCGGAACCCGGACGCGCGACATCTACATCTGCACGGTGCTCGGCAGGATCTTCTTCCCGCTCCCCGCCAACGACCCGTTTGCCGCCATCGACGACGTGCTGGGCTCCATCCCGGAGCGCAAGCCCCTCCTGGTGGTCGAGGCACACATGGAGGCCACCAGCGAGAAGGCCGCGCTCGCGCACTGGTGCGACGGCCGCGCTGCGCTGGTGGTGGGCACGCACACCCATGTGCCCACGGCGGACGCGCGCATCCTGAAGAAGGGCACGGGCTTCATCACCGATGTCGGCATGTGCGGTCCGTACGACTCGGTCATCGGCCGCGACGCCGACGCGGTGGTGCGTCACATGACCACGGCACTTCCGGTCCACTACGAGATGGGCCAGCACGATTCGCGCGTCTGCGGCGTGTTCGTGGAAGTGAGCGAGGACACCGGGCTCGCCAACCGCATCGAGCGGATCGAGCTGTCCGATCGTTGAGCGGTTGAAGGCGCTGAGCGGTGGAAGCGCGCCGTCCGATGTCAATCACGTGGCGCCGAGGAGCTTGGCCAGGCGGTCGATGTCCGCATCGTCCACCCAGATGAGGATCCCGAACTGCCCGCCCGCCTCGAAGGCGTTGACGAACTGGATGTTGATCCCTTCCTGCGCGATGGAGTCGAGCGTGGCCACGAGGTCGCCGCCGCGGTACTTGGCGGTGAGCTGGAAGCAGGGCTCTTCCCAGGTGCCCAGGCCGAGCTTGGAGGCGAACTCGCGGAACTGCTCGGCATCGGCAGGCACGATGTGGAAACCGTCCGCGGAGCGGCCTTCGCTCGGTCCGAAGTACGACAGCACCTCGACATTCGCGGTGCGCAGCTGCGCGGAGAGGCGTGCGAGCTCACCCGCGCGATGCGGGAGACGGACGACGAACTCGGTGAGCTGCTGCCAGTGTGCCATGAGACCCGGAATGATATCGACCCGGCGACGTCCCCCCGGAGCCGTATCCTGCCCGCATGCGATGGCTGCGCAATGCCGCCTACCTGACCGCTGCAGCGGCCACCAGCCCCATCTGGAGCTGGCGGATGCACCGTACCGGCAAGCTACGCACCGACTGGCTCGCTCGGTTCGGCCGTGGTGAGGCGTTGCCGCGGACCGGTCGCGCCCGCATCCTGATCTATGCCGTCTCCGTGGGCGAGGTCAACGCCATTCGCCAGCTCGTCGACCGGATTGCCGCGGACGCATCTCGCCCCGAGGTGGTGATCGCTGCCTCCACCGACACCGGCATCGCCCGCGCGCGCGAGGTCTTCGGCGCGCGCCATGCGGTGGTGCGTTACCCGTTCGACGCCAGTTGGATGGTCGAACGCTTCCTCGACCGCGTGCAGCCCGACCTGGTGGCGCTCTGCGAGCTCGAGGTCTGGCCGAACTTCGTGGACGCATGTGCGCGCAGGAACATCCCCGTGACCGTGGTGAACGGGCGGCTCTCCGAACGGAGCTATGGCCGCTACGTGATGCTC
>JBIIJH010000203.1:0-3685 GCA_044233905.1 Phycisphaerales bacterium | reverse complement strand
TTGATGTAGGGCTCGACGTTCTCCATGGTGCCGATCTCGTTGAGCATGTGCATCACCTCCTCGTTGGCGCCGCCGTGGAGCGGGCCCTTGAGGGTGCCGATGGCGGTGGTGATGGCGCTGTACATGTCGCTCAGCGTGCTGATGGTGACGCGCGCGGCGAAGGTGCTGGCGTTGAGGCCGTGGTCGGCGTGGAGCACCAGGCAGACGTCGAGCGCCTTGGCGACGGCATCCGTGGGACGCGCGCCGTTCAGCATGTTGAGGAAGTTCGTCGACATGTTCATCGACGCGTCCGGGCGCACGAGCGGCTTGCCCTTGCGGTGGCGGTCGAAGTTGGCGACGATGGTGGGAGTCTTGGCGAGGAGCTTGATGGACTTGCGGCGGTTGGCGTCGACGCCGTCGGCATCGGCCTCGCGGTCGAACATGCCGAGCGCGGAGACGAGCGTCCGCAGCATGTGCATCGGGTGCGCGTTGCGCGGCGTCTCGCGGATCATCTGCCACATCGCCTCGGGCAGGTCGTACTCGGCGCGGATCTCGGCCTCGAGGGCAGCGAGCTCGGCCTTGTTGGGCAGGCGCTGGTTCCAGAGGAGGAACACGGTCTCCTCGAACGTGCTGTTGCGCGCGAGCGAGTCGATGTCGTAGCCGACGTACTCAAGGACACCCTTGCCGCCGTCGATGAATGAGCACTTGGTCTCGGCGGCGATCGTGTTGGCAAGTCCCTTGTCGAAGACGGGGGCGGCGGTCATCGGTACGGCTCCTGGTGCGAGTGCGGTCATGGGTGGATTGCGTAGTCTATGCAGGACCCGTGATCCCGATCGCCACCGACCAAGCCGCCCGCCGGACCCCCACGGCCACGATCGCCCTGATCGCCGCCAACGTGCTGGCCTACCTGGCGATGCTGCAGGCCATCCGCGGGAACGAGGAGGCGCTGGAGGCCTTCGTGCTGCGCTGGGGCCTCTGCCGCGAGGCCTTCCACTGGTGGCAGCCGGTGACGTACCAGTTCGTCCATGACGCCGGCAGCCTCTGGCACCTCCTGGGGAACATGATTTTCCTGTGGGTCTTCGGGAGCGCCGTCGAGAGCCGGATGCGGAGCTGGGGGTTCCTGGCCCTGTACCTGACCGGGGGCATGGTGGCCGGGCTCTGCCAGATGGCCATGAGCGGGGTGCCGCTCGTGGGCGCAAGCGGCTCGGTGTCCGCGGTGACGGGCGCGTTCATCGTGCTCTTCCCGCGCGCGCGGGTGGCGGTGCTCCTCTTCTTCTCGGTGGTGCCGGTGCCTGCCCTCCTGATGGTGGCCATCTACTTCCTGCTTGACCTCTTCGGGGCGTTCGGTGGCGGGGGGCGCGGCATCGGCTACGTGGCGCACGTCTCGGGCACGCTGTACGGATTGACGGTGTCGATGTCGTTGGTTGCCATCGGCGCCATCAAGCGCACGGACATGGACATGCTCTACCTGCTGCGGCAGTGGAAGCGCCGCCGGGAGATGCGTGCGGCGCTCGACGGCAGCCGCGCCGCGGTGGGTCCGTGGGCATCGGCGGGCAAGGACGGCGCAGCGCGCGTGGAGCAGAGCGTGGTCGGTGCTGCCGCCGCCGCGGACGAACTGAGCCCCGCGGCCCGCACACGCATGGCCGAGCGCATGCGGCAGGCCGCGCGCGATTCGTTCGCCGCCGGCGATTTCGTGCGCGCGGTGAGCGGCTTCGAGCAGGCCCTGGCGCTGGCGCCGGAGGCGAAGGACGCAGACGAGACCCGGCTGATGCTCGCCGTGATCCACGTGCGAAAGGCGCCGGATGCGACGCGGGCGCGGGCGGCGCTTGCGGCGATCGGCCCCGGGCTTCCCCCGCAGATGCAGCCGCTGGCCGCGGCACTGCGCGCGGAGCTGGCCGGAGGCGCGCCGTGAACGTCAAGATCTGCGGAGTGCGGACGCCCGCCGACGCGCTGGCGGCCGCCGATGCCGGTGCCTCCATGGTTGGACTGGTGTTCGTGCCGGCCTCGCCCCGCAATGTCACGCGCGCCGAGGCGGAGGCGGTGCTTGCCGCCCTGCCCCCGGATGTCGAACCGGTGGCGCTGCTCGCGGACGCCGACGAACAGCACCCGGTGCTCGCGTGGTGGCGCGGCCGCGTGCAGCTCCACGGCAACGAGGACGAGGCCGCCTGCGCACGCGTGGCCGCGCGCGGGTTCCGCGTGATGCGCGGGTTCGCCTACTCGCCGGAAGCGGTGCAGCGCTGGGACGCATGTGCGGCGGTCGACACGCTGGTGATCGACGGACCGCGCGGGGGCGGCGGCACGGCGTTCGACCACGCGGCGCTCGCGGCGCAGATGCCCGCGGTCACCACGCGCGTGCTGCTTGCCGGCGGCCTGACGCCCGCCAACGTACCCGCGGCGATCGCCGCGGTGCACCCCTGGGGCGTGGACGTCTCGAGCGGCGTCGAAGCGACGCGCGGCACCAAGGATCATGGGCTTGTCGCGGCGTTCTGCCGCGCGGCCGGCGTCACACCGCGGCGCGCGCCGCGGTGCGGGAGTTGATCCAGTCGGTGATCTGCTGGCGACGCGTGGGCCATCCCTTGCCGAAGCGTTCGCGCAGGAAGTGGTCGTAGAGCGCCACCAGCACGTTGTCGAACGTGCTCAGCTGGTCGAGCCGCTCCTCGGTCTCCAGGCGCGGCGTCTTGGCAGCTTCGCTCGCGGCCTGGAGCTTGAGCCCCGACACCGAGAGGCGATCGCCCTGCAGGACGCATTCGAATTCCTGGCCATGGGCAGCAAGAAGCAGCCCGAGCTTTCGCGGCCACTTGCCGGCCTGCAGGCCCTTGGATGCCTCCGGGGACTGCGTCGGAAGCGGCCCGCGCAGGGAGGCCTTTCCGCCGACGCCCCACGGGCACTCGAGGTCCACCACCTTGTCGATCACCACGGCCACCGGCACCTTGGCGGTCTCGATCACGCCCTCGCGGGCCTCGGCGTTCCACCAGAGCCACAGCAGGAAGATGTTGCCGAGAAAGTCGCGCGGCTCGCCGCCGGCGAGGGCCCACGGCACCTCCGGACGGGCGGCTGCGCGCGGCGCCTGGCCTTCCTGGGCGCGCAAGGCCTCCGCGGGCGGCGGCGTGAATGCATCGGGGGCGGCGTCGTCGAGGTCGCTGGTCTGGCCACGTGCGCCCATGAGGTCTGAGGCAACGCCGCCGGCGCTGCGGCGCGCGAGCTTCACGCCGTAGGTGCTCTCCACCAGCCCGCGCAGCTCCTTGAACGCGGTGTCGCTGGTGACGGGCGCGAGTACCGTGCCGTTCACCAGGTCGAAGAGGACCGGCGTCATGCCGATGCGGCGGTACTTGCCCTCGGTGATCTCCTCCTTGCAGCGGCGCTCGGCGTCGGCGCGCGCATCGCGGCGCGCGGTGCGGCTCAGGAAGCCGGCGGTGGCCTCGTCTTCCTTGGTGCGGCGGTCGTCCTCGGCCATCGAGACGTAGGCGCGCCGGATCTCGGAAGGCACCTTGGCCACGTCCACGCGCATGGCGCAGAGGATGGCCCCGCTGAAGCCGCAGTGCTCCCAGCCGAAGTCGGTGTCGAACACGTGGCGGCCGGTGCACCAGCCGCTGGCGGTGCCCTCTTCCGAGAGGCCGCGCGGCTTGACGATGTGCTTGGAGAGGAGCGCCAGGGCGCCCTCGCCGGCGTCGTCCGGAAGGTTGCCGGAGACCCCGAACCGGGAGTA
>JBIIJH010000202.1:0-3690 GCA_044233905.1 Phycisphaerales bacterium | reverse complement strand
ACCGGGTCCTGCGCGTGGGCGATGCCAGTGTTGAGGAGCACGCCGTCGGCGCCGAGCTCCATGGCGTGCACGATGTCGCTGGCCGTGCCGACGCCCGCATCGACGATCACCGGATACTCCGGGCTGCCGCCTTGCTCGGCGAGCTTCAGTCGGTCGATCACCATGCGGATGGCCGCGGGGTTCGCCACGCCGCGGCCGCTGCCGATGGGGCTGCCGGCGGGCATCACGCTCGCCGCACCCGCATCGCGCAGGCGCGCGGCGATGATCGGGTCATCGCTCGAATAGCAGAGCACCGTGAAGCCGTCCTTGACGAGTTCCTTGCAGGCCTCGAGCGTGCCGACCGGGTCTGGAAGCAGCGTCGTCTTGTCGCCGAGCACTTCGAGCTTCACCCAGCCCGCGCCCGGGTTTCCGAGCTGCTCCAGGATCTCGCGTCCCAGGCGCGAGACGCGCACGGCGTCCTCGGCGGTGAAGCAGCCGGCGGTGTTCGGCAGGATGGTGAGCCGGTCGAGCGGCAGGAAGTCGAGGATCGACCGCCCCTGCGCGTCCACCAGGCGCTCGCGGCGCACGGCCACCGTGACGCAGTCGGCGCCGGACGCCTCGATGGCGGCCTGCATGGTGGGGTAGTCGCGGTACTTCCCGGTGCCCACCACCAGGCGACTGCGGAGCGTGAAGCTCCCGATCCGGATGGGCGGGATGGCGGGGGCGGGGGCGTCGATGGCTGCCTGGGTGGACATGGTTCCGCGGCCTCAGCCGCCTCCGACGAGCGTGACCACCTCGACGCGGTCGCCGGCGGCCAGCGCGTGGGTGGGGTGCTCGGACTTGCGGACGAGCCGCGCGTTCACTTCGACCGCGCAGGGTGCCTTGTCGAGTCCGAGCGACACCAGCAGGGCGGCCACGGTGGTGGCGCCCGTCAGTTCCTTCGGCTGGCCGTTCAGTTCGATCTGCACGCGGGCAGTGTAGGGCGGCGCGTACGGGCTACGATTGCGCCATGCCCGCCGCGCCTGCCGCATCCGTCACGCCATCTCCGCTTCGTCGCCGGTTCCATGCCGCGGCGTTCCTGGCATGCGCCACGGCGGTGTGCCTGACGGCCGCCGGCTGCAAGAAGCCCAGGTACGACACCAGCACCCCGGACCTGGCCATCGATGCCATGGCACGGATGGTGCAGGACGGGCGTCCCGAGCTCCTCCCCACCATGGTGGACATCGAGGCGCGCGACATCACCTTCCCGGACGGCGTCACGGAGGCGAGCGCCATCGAGGACGTGAAGCGCAAGACGGGCGACATGCTGGCCCAGCTCTGGCGCGTCAGCAAGAAGTTGAAGACGACCTTCCCGAAGGACGTCGACGCCGAGCTCGCCAAGGGCGGCTCCTGGGCCACGCGCACCGGCTTCGGCGACGTCTTCACCGCCGTCCTCTCAGACCCCTTCGGTTGGCTCGACGCCAACCGATCGCGGCTCAAGGTGGACGATCTTGGCGACGGTACCGCTGCGTTCAGCGTGGACGGCAAGCCGGTGCTCGGCGGCACGCTCTCCATGCGCGAGACCAAGGATGGCTGGCGCATCGCCGTTCCCGTGGAACTCATCCGCACCAGCGGCTACTTCCCGGACACCCGCGAGGAGTGGGCGGTGCTGGCGTACTTGATGATCGCCGTCGAGAACGCGCTCGGCGACTTCGAGAATGAGCTCGACACCGGCAAGTTCAAGAACCTCTCCGCTGCCGGCGAGCGCGCGGGGCGCATGATTGCCGAGAGCGCAGCCGCGCAGGCGATCATCTTCACGATGATGCAGCAGAAGGATGGGCCCGCCAAGGGCGGATCGCTCGAGATGAAGGTGGGCGGCGCGCAGATCAACATCGGCGGCACCGGGAACGTGGAGAAGGACATGGGCCAGGCCGGCGACATCATGCGCCGCCAGGCAGAGCAGTGAGCGGCGCGGCGGCGTGGTGAGCGGCGCTGCGGCGTGGTGAGCAGCGCGGCTTCGTGATGAACTGCGCTGCGGCGTCGTGCCGGGGCGCCCGCGCGATCGACGGCGCCCGGCTTCTCCCGCAATCTCAGAAGATCACGAACGTGATCACCGCGAACACCGGGATCAGGATGCCGCCCGACCACAGCATGTATCCGAAGAAGCTGGGCATCGGCACGCCTTCCTCGCGGGCGATGGCCGCCACCATCAGGTTCGGACCGTTGCCGATGTAGGTGTTGGCGCCCATGAAGACGGCGCCGCAGCTGACACCTGCCAGGAGCCGCGGGTCCACCAGCCCACCGGAGAAGCGGATGCCGTCGGCCAGGTCCTGCGGCGTGACCGCGCGCGCCACGTCGGCAAAGACCAGGTAGGTGGGCGCGTTGTCGAGGAAGCTCGAGAGCATGCCGGTGGCCCAGAAGAAGTGCGCCGGGCTGTGGAGCCCGAGCTGCCCGCCGCGGTCCACGAGCAGCTCAAGCGCAGGCTGCATGGCGAGGAACAGCCCGGAGAACAGCGCGGCCACCTCGACGATGGGCCCGAAGTCGAAGTGGTTCGCCCTCCGCACCTCGCGCGGCGTCAGCCAGAGGCTCGCGAACGCGCAGAGCAGCATGACACCCTCGCGCGCGCCGTCCGGGACGACGAAGCCGAGGCGTCCGAGTTCCTTGCCCGGCACCATGATTGCGGCCGCAAGCACCACGCCTGCGAGCCACAGCACGTTGCCACCGCCGGAGATCTTGATGCTCACTTCCGAGTCCGCATCGACCACGTCTTCCGGCTCACCGCGGGCGCCATCCTTGCGCGCCATGGCCACGTCGATCGCGAAGAACACCACCAGCAGCGTGATGTTGGCAATGAGCCACTCCGGGAGCAGCGTCAGCGTCCATGCGAACGGCACGCCGCGCAGGTAGCCCAGGAAGAGCGGCGGGTCACCGATGGGAAGGAGCAGGCCGCCGATGTTGCTGACGATGAAGATGAAGAAGATCACCAGGTGCGCGCGGTGCTTCCGATGCTTGTTGGCGCGGATCAGCGGCCGGATCAGGAGCATGCTTGCTCCGGTGGTGCCGAGGATGTTGGCGAGCACCGCGCCGAGCGCCAGGAACGCGGTGTTGAACCGCGGCGAGCCGGGCAGCCGCCCGGAGATCACGATCCCGCCGGCGATCACGTACAGCGAGAAGAGCAGGATGATGAACGGGAAGAACTCCGCCGCCGCATGGTGCGCCGCGTCGACCGCTCCGCCGGCACCCTTGAGCGTCGCCACGATTCCGAGCGCCACCAACCCGCACGCCGCGGAGACCATGAACTTGCTTCGGTTCGATTCCCACCAGTGGGCCGTGCGGCGCACGAGGGGGAGCACGGCGATGGCAAGGAGCAGGGCGGCAAAGGGCGCCACCGTCCATGCGGGGAGGTGGACCACGGACGCGGAGTCGGTCATGCATCGGAGGGTAGCGCGGCGTACCCTTGTGGTGCATGAACGCGCCACGCCTCGTCACCGCCTTGGTCGCTTGCGCCCTTCTTGCCGTCGCGGCTTCGCCCGCATCGGCCGCTGCGCCGCCCGTTCCGGGCCGTGGCTACGGGCTTCCGCTCCGCACCGTCGATGGGCTCGATGACGTCCGGGCCGCCATCGTCACCGACGACGGCATCCTGACGGCAGCGCTCGGCCCGGGCGGCGTGGTCCGCATCGACCGCGAGGGCAAGCGCGAGACGCTGGTTCCGTGGTGGCCCGCGGGCGGCAT
>JBIIJH010000080.1:0-11371 GCA_044233905.1 Phycisphaerales bacterium | reverse complement strand
CGTCGAAGAGCAGGAAGGTCATCGCGACCACGAAGAAGCGCACGTTGAAGCGCTTGCGCGTGGAGCCGATCGCTTCCATGCCTGATTCGTACGAGGCACCCTTGATGTCGCCGGCGCGGGCCGGACCGAGGAGCAGGCTGGCGCCGACGTTGACGATCGCGAAGACCACGCTCATCACGAGCGCGATGGCGATCGGCAGGTAATTGACCATGGAGGTGTCGGCGAGGAGCTGCATGCGGGCCGGAATGGTAGCAAGGGCAGGGCCGGCTCAGCTGCCGGCGTACCTCGGCCGGAGCGCCCCGGCCATGCCCCAGAGGCCGATGCAGAAGAGCCCCAGGAGCGGCCGGCCGATCAGGAAGCACGTGGCCGCATCGATGGCCGGGATCGCCCCGATCCAGATGGAAACGCCGGCCGGCACCGCGAACCGCGCCGCCCCGTTGGCCGCGCGCCGTATGCCGGCCACCACGGACACGACCGCCACCGCAATGGCGCCGATCCCCACCGTCACGAGGAACGCCCCCTCGGGCGCCACTCCCTCGACGAACCACATCCCGAGCGGCGCGCACGCCGCCACGGGCAGGATCCACGAAGCCACCCGTGCCACCAAGCCGAAGCCGCGCACCTCGTTCTTGGCGGCAACGCTGAGCGCGGCCACGTAGGCGAACGTGCCGCCGGCGATCCACCAGAGGAGCGACCCGTCCGTGCCGGGGCTCGTGGCGAGCGCCGCGATGACCACCACCATCGCGCGGCATGCAGCCATCAGGATGAAGCATCCCGGCACGATGGAGTGCAGCATGTCGTACGCCAGGATGCACGCGCCCAGGGCGATCGCCCAGAAGAACGTGGCCGGCGAGGCGAACGCAAGCATCGCCACGCCGATGAGCAGCATTGCGACGCCGACGAACTGCGCCGTCCGCATGGCAATGCGCCCGGACGGGATCGGCCGGCCCGGGCGCTCCTTGGAATCGACGCGCACGTCGAACGCGTCGTTCAGGATCATGCCGGCAACGTAGGAAAGCAGGGTGCCGACGCCCACCAGCGTCACCGTGCCGAACGGCACGGAGATGTCGGAAAGCCGCGCCTGGAGGCCAACGGCCACGCCGGCCAGCACGTTGGTGATGACGGTGGGCGCGTTGGAGATGCGCATGATCTCGAGCCATGCACCCACGGGGTTTCCACGGTTCATGCGTCAGGCCTCCCGGCCGCAGCCGCGGCGGATTCCATGCGTGCTGCACACCACCGGATCTCGCGCACGATGCCGTCCACCAGCGCCGTTCCCTCGCGCGCGCCGTCAGGGAGCGCATCCCATGCGTAGGTCTCGAGCTCCACCAGCGGGCGCTCGTCGGCGGGCCATGAGGCAACCTCGTCCAGGCACTCACCGATGGCTTGCTGCGTGGTTCCCAGCACTCCCAGCCGCGCCGCGAACACCGGCACGTGGAAATGCGTGCGCCACTCTCCCACGGGCTCAGCGGCGAGCGCCCACGGGATGTCGGCGTGGAAGCGAACGGTTCCGTCCGGTGCGCGCACGCACGTCTGGTGCAGCCATCGCGGCTCGGCAAAACCGGCCAGCACGGCGAGCGACTCCGGGCTGCCGTCCGCCGTGATGGCGCTCGAGACCTGCACCTTGTTCACGCGGATGCCTGCATGGCGGTACGCGCGCAGCACGGTGCGCTGGTCCTCGAACATCACCGCGGCATGGCAGACGTCGTGGCAGACGCCGATGTAGCGGCGCGGATCGGGTTCGCCCCGCCGAGCCAGCAGGACGTGCTCGAAGAATCCCGTCACGTCGGCGGTTCGGTCGAGCATGCACCCCGGCTCCGGCTCCAGGTCCACCGTGACGCGGACGCCGGTGCGGTCCTCCACGCGGGCCAGGTGCCGCACCGTCTGCTCGAGCAGCGCACTTGCGACGCCGATGCTTGCACCGCAGCCCTCCAGGCTGAATCGCGCACGCCAGCCGAGCGGAACGGTCGATATCGACGCCGTGGCGGTGCCCGGCGGGAGCAGGCTCGGCAGCATGTCCGCCAATTCCGCCGTGTACAGCGCGCGCCGCGTGTCGGCCCAGTGTGGCTCGTAGACGCGTTCCTTCACTTCCGCGTCGTGGAAGTGGTGGTACGGGAACGCATTGAAGGTGCGGATCTCGAGGCCCGCAGCGGCGAGCCGATCACGAAGCGCCGTCGGCCCATCGATCGATTCCGAGAGCTGCGCGACGGCGCGTGCCGAGAGCCACAGGCCGATCGGCAAGGGTGCGCCCGGCGAAACCAGCGCGCGCACCGCGCCGAAGGTGCGCTCGACGTTGCTGCACGTCTCCTCGAGGGTGCGGCCCGCGACGACGTTGGTGCAGTACGCGGGCAGCACGCGGATTCAGCGGGGAGTGTTGCCGGAGCCGGAGGAGGAACCGGAGGAGGAACCGGAGGATGCGCCGCCCGATGCGCCGCTCGATGCCTTGCCGGGCATGGGACTCTCGCCGTTCGAGCGAGTCACCGTGCGGGTGACCGTCGTCCGGCGCTTGCCGTCGCGAACCTCCACCACCGTCTCGACGGTGGTGGACTCGGCGGTCGCCACGCCGTTGACGGAGGTTGACTTGCTTTCGGTGCGGGTGGAGGTCGACGTCGACGTTCCGGTCTCGTCCGTCGGCTCTTCCGTGACCTCGACGGTGCGCTCCGGAGAGGTCACCGTCACCGACTTCGCGGGCGCCGCACCCTTGCCGTTGCCGGAATCGTCAGCCGGCCCTGCCACCATGGGCTGGTTCGCGGTGCGCGGTGCGGCCGCGGCGCCCTTCGCCTTGGCCACGGCGGCGTCGAGGTTGGCATCCGGCGAACCGATGTACGCGATCTTGCCGTCCATGCCGACGACGAACGCGGTGGGGATGCTGTTGCGGCGCGCCGCCTGCATCCACTCGTTGGCCATGGTGCCGTCGCCGTCGAACACGATGGTGTAGTCCGCGCGCTCGGGCTTGGCGGCGATGAAGTCGCGCACCTTCTTTTCTTTGGCCGTCACGTCGTTGCCGCGCTCGAAGCCGGCAACGCCGATCACGGTCACGTCGGGGTTCGACTTCTGGAGCTGCGTGAGGTGCGGCATGCTGCCGATGCACGGCCCGCACCAGGTTGCCCAGAACTCGACCACGTGCACCTTGCCGGGCGCAAGCGCCTTGACCTCTGCGCCCTTGATGGACGCGTCGGCCGTGAAGGCGGGCGCCGGCATGCCGGGGACCAGGACATCACCGAGGACGACGCACGAGAGCAGGGCGGGAATGAGCATGAAAACAGCCTACCCGTGCCGCGCCGCATCCACGAGCCGCCGGATCACCCCGAGGCCCATCACCGGGTCGGCGGTCCGCTCCGGATGCCACTGGACGCCCACGTAGAAGGGTCGCGCAGGGTCCGTGATGGCCTCGATGACGCCATCGTCGGAGCGGCCGATCACGCGGAAATCGGCCCCGGAACCGAGCGCCTGGTGATGGAAACTGGCCACCAGCCCGTTGCCGAGCTCGCTTTCCACCGGATGCTTGCTGTCGTTGCGGTGCCGGTCGGCGTCGGGCAGCGAGTCGCCCAGGTGCTGGATGAGCTCCGCACCGCGATGCACCCCCATCAGCTGCATGCCCAGGCAGATGCCGAGCACCGGCATCGCCGGCACCGCGTCGAGCGCACGCAGCAGGGCGAACTCCGCCTCCTGCCGAGCGGAATCCATGACCTCTGCCTTCGGGTGGAGCGGAATGCCGAACGGGCGCGTGTCCACGTCGTCGCCCCCGATGATGACCACTCCCTGGAGAAGGGGCAGCATCTCCGCACGCGCACCGGCATCCGCCGGAAGGATCACCGGAACGCCGCCAGCCTGCAGCACCGCATCCACGTAGGTGGACCGGACCTGGTGGCGCGGACGCCCCTGGTCATCGCGGGCGATGTCGGCGGTGATCCCGATCAGGGGGCGCTTCGGGGAGGTCATGGGAGCCACGATATTGCATCGGCGACCGGAACCGGGCATCATCCGTTTATGCGCTTCCACCACCTCGGATTCCTGGCCGCCCTCTGCACCGCACCGGCAATCGCCGACGTCAAGCTCCCGGCGGCCTTCACCGACCACATGGTGATCCAGCGCAACCAGCCGTTCCGCGTCTGGGGCATGGCACAGCAGGGCGAGCAGATCACCGTGGAACTTCGCGACGCCAAGTCTGCCCTGATCCGCAGCAGCAAGCAGATGGCCAATGCCACCGGGACCTTCTCGATGGAGTTCCCCGCACTCGTGGCAAGCGCCGACCCGATGACGCTCGAGGTGCGCGGTGCCAATTCCGTCACCATCAAGGACGTGGTGGTGGGAGACGTCTGGATCGCCGGCGGACAGAGCAACATGGAATGGCGGCTGGCCGGGACCGATGAGCAGGCGGCGGCAGGCGTGGCCGTTGCCAACGACCCGCTGGTCCGCTTCCTGCGCGTACCGCACGTCACCGCCAACCGACCCGCATTCACCGTCGACGCGGCCTGGAGGGTCCTCTCGCCGGATTCCGCGCCGGGCATGGGCGCGGTGGCCTTCTGGTTCGCCCACGACGTGCGCAAGGAGACCGGCGTGCCGATCGGGATCCTGGAGATCAACTGGGGCGGCACGCGCGCCGAGCCGTGGACCGACACCGCGACGCTGAGCGGCGACCCGCTCTACGCATCGCGCGTGGCGGAGCTGCGGAAGGCGATCGACAACTGGTACTCACGCTCCCCGAGGGAACGCGCAGCGGAAATCGAAGTCGCCCGCAAGCGCTTCCAGGAGGCCGGCACCGCGTGGTGGAGCCAGGTGAACGCCGAGGAACCAGGCGCCACGGGCGCGTGGTTCGCCGCCGGCGAGCCGAAGGAACCGGAGGCGTGGAGCACGGTCACGATGCCGCTCGTCTGGGGCAAGGACGATTCGCGCCGTGAATTCGACGGCATCGAGTGGTATCGCAGGAACGTGGAGATCCCCGCGGAATGGGAAGGCAAGGACTGCCTGATCGAGCTGGGGACGATCGACGACGCGGACATCGTCTTCGTCAACGGCCGCGCCATCGCCAACACCATCGGCGACATCGGCACCGGCCGCAAGTACCGGGTGCCCGCCGCGATCATGAAGAAGGGCTCCTGCACCATCGCGGTGGAGATGCTCGATCTCCATGGCGAGGGTGGCTTCGGATCGGGACCCGAAGCGATGCGGATGACATGCCCCACCGGCGGCGATGCGGTGATCTCGCTCGCCGGCGAGTGGCTGGCCCGCCGCGGCCGCTCCGCCAAGGACATTCCCGGCCCGCCGTCGCGCCCCTCGAAGGAAGAGGCGCCTGGCACCGGCTACGGCGATCCGGCATCGATGTTCAACGGCATGATCACGCCGTTCGACGACCTCAAGGTGAAGGGCGCCATCTGGTACCAGGGTGAATCCAACGCCGGCAGCATCGAGGATGCCGAGGAGTACCGCACGCTGCTGCCCCTCACCATCCGCAGCTGGCGCGGAGCGTTCGAGGAGCCGGACATGCCGTTCGGCATCGTGAGCCTGGCCGCATTCCAGCCCTTCCAACCGGAGAAGCCGGTGCACGGCAACTGGCCGATCCTGCGCGATTCGCAGCTCGCCACCGAGCGCAATTCGCCCAACACCGGCGTCATCACCACCATCGACGTCGGCGACGCCGATGACATCCACCCACGCAACAAGCGCTCCGTCGGCGAGCGCCTGGCCCGCTGGGCGATCGCGGTGGCGTACGGCAACCAGGACATGGCGTGGCGCGGTCCGCGCACCAAGAGCGCGCGCCGCGATGCGGACGGCATCGTCATCGACTTCGACGCCGAGCGCGGGCGCCTGGCCACCCGTGACGGCAAGGAGCCGATGGGCTTTGCCTTGGCCGGCGCCGACGGGGTCTTCCACATTGCCGACGCGGTGCTGCTGCCTCCCACCGGGATCAGGGTCCGCAGCGCCAAGGTCGTCGAGCCGGTGGAGATCCGCTACGGATGGCAGGACAACCCCGCCAGCTCCAACCTGATCGACGAGGTGTCGAAGCTGCCGGCGCACCCGTTCCGCATCCGCGTGGAAGCCGATCCCGTGCAGTCCGTGCCGGGCGCCAAGCCCGCGAAGTGAGCGAGGCGGTCTCCCGTCATGCCTGCGGCATGGAGGTCGGGGCGGTGGATATGGCCTTTCCGGGCTTCATCCACCGCCGCACCACCACGAACGCGCAGAGCGTGCCGAGCGACGCCACCACGTAGCCCACCGCGTAGGAGTGGGCCACCGCGCGGTGCATCGCCTCGATGTCCGGGTGCTCGGTCGCCGAACGCATGGCGGACTCGTCGCCGCTGCGGAGGTCGGTGCGCAGGCGCTGGACCGATTCATGCGAAAGCCCCGGTTCCGAGCGCTCGAAGGCACCCAGGCTGAGGGCGACGGTCGCTGCCACCACCGCCACGCCCAGGCTGCCGCCCACCTGGCGCATCGTCTGCACCAGGCCGGAGACCTGGCCGCGTTCCGAATGCGGCACGCGGCTCAGCGAGTCGGTGTTGGTCGGGCTCATGGTGAAGGCGATGCCGAGCCCGAGCACGAACATGCCCACGGCCATTACCGGATAGCTCTGGACCCATGCACCCACCGCCTGGATGAGCATGCCCACGGTCGCCATGGCCGTTCCCCACGAGGCGGGCGCGCGCACACCGGCGCGGTCGTACCAGCGGCCGGCCACGTGCACCACCAGGATGACGGGGGCAAGCATGGGAAGGAGCGAGGCACCTGCCTGCGTCGGCGTGAAGCCGAGCACGTCCTGCGCGTAGAGCGAACCGGCGATCACCAGCCCGGTCATCGCGAACTGCATGCAGCCGATGGTGATGGCGGCGGCAGCGAGCGCATGATCCGCAAAGAGGTGCAGGCGAAGAAGGGGGCGCGGATGCCGCCACTGCCGACGAGCGAAGAGCGCGATGACCACCGTGCCCCACGCAAGCATCCCGAGCGCGAGCGGATCGGCCATGGCGGCCAGGCCGGTTCGGCCGGCGGAACCGAGACGGTCGACGCCGAAGACAAAGGGCGGAAGCCCCAGGAGGAGCATGGCTCCGCCGAGCCAGTCGATCGAGCGATCGGCGCTGCGCGCATCGCGCGGACGGGCGATCAGCGTCAGCACCAGGGCGGCGCCCGCGATCGGCAGGTTCAGCCAGAACACCCACGGCCAGCCCATGCGCTGCACCACCACGCCGCCGAGCGCGGGCCCGAGCGCCATGAACATGAGCGGGATGCCCACGTACACGGCCATGGCCTTGCCGCGCTCACCGGGCGCGAACGCGCCGATCACCAGCGCACTCGATGCCGGCTGCATGAGGCATGCCGAAAGTCCCTGCAGCACGCGGCCCACGATCATCTGCGTGCCGTCGTGCGCGTTGGCGCAGACCACGCTTGCCAGCGCGAAGCCCACCACGCCTGCGACGAAGGCGGGCACCTTTCCCACCAGGTCGCCGATCCGTCCGCCGATGGCCATCAGCGAGGCGAGCGTCAGCAGGTAGCTCGTGACGATCCACGTCTGCTCGGTGTCGCTCATCCCCAACGCGCTGCCGATGCGGGGAAGGGCAACTCCCACCACCGTCATGTCGACGAAGATCATCGCCAGGCTTCCGGTCATCGCCAGCAGCACGAGCCAGCGGCGCGACTGCGCACCATCGTGCGCCAGCTGCGCATGGTGGCCCTGCGGGGCATGGGTGGCGTGGTGCGGTGGCGGTGCCTTGCGTTCCATCGTGTGCTCGCTCAGCGCGTGACGTCGGGCGCGGTGGGACGGAGCGGTGCCGCGCTGAAGCGGCCGGACTGCGAGAGGAAGCGCTCGGGATTCTCGAACGTCACCTTCCGCACCAGGCTCTCCAGGTGCCCGCGCCGGCGCATCTCCATCTGCGCCTTCGGCACCGCGATCGGGTCGCTGTGCCCCCAGTCGCCCGCGGAATTCATCCAGATGCGCTCGCTGCCATAGCACTCGATGATGTCCACCGCGCGCTGCGGCGTGCACTTGGTGTCCGGGTAGAGCGTCATGCCGCACCAGAATCCGCGGTCGAGCACCAGCTTCGCCGTGTGCTCCTCCACATGGTCGATCAGGACGCGGCCTGCGTCGAGCTTCGGGAAGCGCCTGATGGCGTCGAGGATCAGGCGCGTGCCCTTCAGCTTGTCCTCCAGGTGCGGCGTGTGCACCAGCACCAGTAGTCCGTGGTCGCTCGCAAGCTGCAGGTGCGCCTCCAGGATCTCGAGCTCGTTGCGGCTGTTCTTGTTGAGCCCGATCTCGCCGATTCCCAGGACGTTCTGCTTCTCCAGGAACCCCGGGATCAGGCCGATCACCTCGCGCGCGAAGACCGGGTCCTCGGCCTCCTTGGGGTTGATGCAGAGCCAGGTGTGGTGGCGGATCCCGTACTGCGCGGCGCGGCGCGGCTCGAAGTCGGTGAGCTGGCGGAAGTAGTCGAAGAAGCCCTGCGGGCTTGAGCGGTCGTAGCCGGCCCAGAACGCCGGCTCGGTGATCGCCACGCAACCCGCGCGCGCCATGCGCACGTAGTCGTCCGTGTTGCGGCTCACCATGTGGACGTGCGGATCGATGTACATGGTCAGGCCTTCCCCGCCTTCGGGTCGTGCGCGCCGGTGGCGCCCTTCATGCCGGCCTTCGCGATCGGCTCGGTGCCTGGGTCGCTGAGGAGCTCCAGCACGCGTCGCGCGCGCTCCGGCTTCCCGTCGCCCAGGATGGAAACCGCCGCGCGGAACGCCTGCATGCGGAAATCGTCCGCACCGGGCCCCGCTCGGTCGACACGATCGAGGAATGCCGCCAGGTCAAGGATGCGCGCCCGGTGCTCCATGAAGTAGGCATCCACCACCTGCGTACGGTTCATCGGACAGGCTGCGTTGGTCGGCGCATCGCTCATGCTGGAAGTCTAGATCGACAGGAACGCGCTCCCGGCATGATCCCGGGGTCCCGGTGCGGCGCGCGTTGATGGGGGTTGTTTCCTTCCCGGTGGCCATTCCGGCGCACGCCGAAGGTGTCCAGGCCATCGCAATCCGGGCGGTGATCGTCACGACGCGCGCGAGGCGACTGCAAGCGCACGCTTCAGCGTCGCGGCGTCCATGGCATGCACGTCGACCGGGCTGCCGATCCCGCGGAGGAGGGTGATCGTCAACTGGCCGCCGAGGTGCTCGCGGAACTCCTCGAGACCGGCCATGACGGCGTCGGAATCTGCAAGGAATTCGTGCGTCGTCGGCAACCCGAGCTCACGCAGCACGCGGATCACGCGGTGGGCATCGCCCTCGTCCATCAGCCCTGCGCATGCGGAATATGCCGTGTCCACGGCAACGCCGATCGCCACGGCCTGGCCATGCGGCAGCTCGCCGTCCGACATGCCCTCGAGCCGGTGCGCCAGCCAGTGGCCGAAATCGAGCGGCCGTGCGCTCTGCGTCTCGAACGGGTCGCCACCGAGCGCGATGTGCCGCCAGTGCAGCTCCGCGCTGCGCGCGATCACCGGCATCGCGGCGGCCATTTCCCGCGCACGGATGGCCGCGGCATCGCGCTCGATCCGCGCGAACAGCTCGGGGTCGCGCAGCAGGGCGATCTTCACCGCCTCGCTGAAGCCGCCGCACCAGGACCAGTCGGGCGACGTCGTGAGCAGGTCCTGGTCGCACACCACCGCGTGCGGCACCGCGAAGGAGCCGATGAAGTTCTTCTTGCGTCCCAGGTTGATGCCGTTCTTGACGGCCATGCCGGCATCGTCCTGCCCGAGCGTGGTGGTCGGCATGCGCACCAGCCTGACGCCGCGGTGGGCGATCGCGGCACCGAAGCCGACGGCATCCAGCACCGCGCCACCGCCGATCGCCAGCACGAAGCTCTGCCGGTCGATGCGGTGCTCGTCCACGGCCTGGACCACGCGGTCGACCACCGACATCGAGCGCTTCGCCTGTTCGCCGCCGGCAACCGACTCCACCAGGCAGACCGCCGGCATCGCCGGATGGGCGGCGGCATAGGCACGGATCCGGTCCGGAATGCCTGGGTTCGCCACCAGCACGTTCGAGTCCACGAAGGCCACCAGCCGCCGCTCGAGCCCGTCGTCGGACGCAAGCACCGAGCGCAGCGTGGCATTCGCCGCGCTGAACGCCCCACGCGTGAACGTCACCCGGTGCCGCAACGGCACCGAAAGCGGGATGTCGAGGTTCATGGGTGAGCGCTCCATGGGGGCAACCATCCTATGCAACAGGAATCCCGGCCCGCCCATGGAAACTGGACAGACCGGGCGTGTGGGGCAATGGACGCCCATCGAAGGATGTGCCACCCGTGCGCTGCGCTCACGAACGCAGCAGCAGGAACTTGGTGTTCCCCTCGCGTTCCACCAGGAGCCGGACGCTTCGGCCCAGGCCCATGGTGGAACGCATGTTCGAATCCCACTCCTCTGCGCCGGCAACCTGCTTGCCGCCCACCTGGCGGACGATGTCGCCGACCTTGAGGCCGGCGCGCGCGGCGGCGCTCTCGGGGTTGACTTCCGTGACGATCACGCCGCGGACGTCGGTGATGTTCCGCTCCTTGGCGAGTTCGGGGGTGATGGCGGCAACCTGCACGCCGAGCGAGGTGGTCGGTCGATCTGCCGGAAGCGGCGCGGTGTTCGGTGACGCACCGGCCTTCATGCGGATCGGCGCGCCGGCCTGCGCAACCTGCTGCGCGGAATCGTCCAGCACCGCGGTGAGGGTGACGGTTCCACCGTCGCGGAAGACCTCGATCGGGCACTCCGCACCGGGCTTCGCAAGCCGCACCGCGCGCAGCACGCGCTGCAGCGATGGCACCTGCTCGTTGTTGACCTTGGTCAGGATGTCGCCCGCCTGGACGCCCGCGCGTTCCGCCGCGCCACCGGAGACCACCTGGCTCACCAGCACGCCCTGGCCCTGGAACCCGAAGTTTGCGGCAAGCTGCGCATCGAGCGGCTGCATCTGGATCCCGAGGAAGCCGCGCGAGGGCGCGCTGCCGCCGATGATCGATTCCACCACGCCCCGGGCCATGTTCGCCGGGATCGCGAAGCCGATGCCGTCGGAACCGCCACTGCGGCTCTCGATGGCGGCGTTGACTCCCACCACGCGGCCATCCATGTCGATGAGCGGGCCGCCGGAATTGCCCGGATTGATGGTTGCATCCGTCTGCAGGTAGCTCTCCAGCGGATTGAGCCCGACCTCCCGGCCCTTTGCGCTGATGATGCCCGCGGTGACGCTGTCCTTCAGGCCGAACGGTGAACCAAGTGCAATCACCCAATCGCCGACTTCCGCCGAGTCGCTGTCACCGAACTCGATGGCGCGCAGGTTCGGGAGGTCCACCTTGAGCACGGCGATGTCGGTCTCGGGATCCGCGCCCACCAGCGTGGCGGTGCACTCGCGGCCGTCGTTGAAACGCACCTTC
>JBIIJH010000079.1:0-11468 GCA_044233905.1 Phycisphaerales bacterium | reverse complement strand
CATGGGCTTGACGCCGGGGAACAGGCGCGCAGCCTCGTTGTCACGAACCACCACCTCGTTCACGAGCCCCTGGATGAGGGCACCGGCGATCGCGGTCGGGATCGGCGTCACCAGGTGCACCCAGTACGAGGACAGCCGGGGCGTCAGGAACGGGATGCGTACGAGCGCCCGACGCAGTCCGCGGGCCCGCGCGTACTTCTTGATCATGTCCTGGTAGGTCAGCACGTCCGCGCCGCCGATCTCCACCACCCGTCCGGCGCTCTCCTCGGTGTCCAGTGCGGCAACGAGGTAGTCGAGGACGTTTCGAATGGCGATCGGCTGCACACGGGTGGTCACCCAGCGCGGACAGATCATCACCGGGAGCCGTTCGGCGAGGCAGCGGATCATCTCGAAGGAGAGGCTTCCGGAACCCACGATGACCGCGGCGCGGAACTCCGTGACCGGCACCCCGCCCTCGCGCAGTGCCTGACCGGTGCGCTGGCGCGACTCCAGGTGCGGCGAAAGCGCGGCATCGGGATTGCCGAGTCCACCGAGGTAGATGATTCGTCCCACCCCCGCCGCGCGCGCTGCCGCGGCGCAGTTGCGCGCCGCATGCAGGTCACGCTCCTCGAAGGCGGTGCCCGCCGCGAGGCTGTGCACCAGGTAATAGACGGCGTCGATGCCCTCCATCGCCCGACCGATGGATGCCGCATCCAGGAGATCCCCCCGCACCACTTCCACGTCATTGCGCCAGGGGCGACCGTCCAGCCGTCCCGGATCCCGCGCGAGGCACCGGACGCGGTGGCCCGCAGCGAGGAGGCGCGGCACCAGGCGACCGCCGACGTAGCCGGTGGCGCCGGTGACAAGGACATGCTTCGGATTGGCTGAGGCGTGGCGCACGTGCCCCAAGCGTACGTGCGTCGATCGCTCAGGACTTCGGGGCCGTTTCCTTCAGCCAGCGCTCGACGAAGTGGATGTCGTGCGTTGCCTTGCGGAAATCCGGGAGGTCGAGCACCTTCAGGTGAAGCGGGATGGTGGTCTTCACCGGCCCGATGCGGAACTCGCGCAGCGCGCCCTTGAGGCGCTCGATGCAGGTGTCGCGGTCGGGCGCGTGGACGATCAGCTTGCCGATCATCGAGTCGTAGTTCGGCGGGATGCGGTAGCCCGCACGCGCATGGCTGTCGATGCGCACGCCCGGGCCGCCCGGTGCGGCGTAGGTCTCGATGAGGCCAGCCTGCGGCATGAAGTTGCGGTCCGGGTCCTCGGCGTTGATGCGGACCTCGATCGCGTGGCCGTTGATGTGGATGTCCTTCTGCGTGAAGGGCAGCTCCTCGCCAGCGGCGACGCGGATGCCGGTCTTCACGATGTCCACGCCCGTGATCATCTCGGTGACGGGGTGCTCCACCTGGACGCGCGTGTTGACTTCCAGCATGTAGAAGTCCTGGTGGCGATCCATCAGGAATTCGACGGTGGCTGCGCCCGAGTACTTGGCCTCGCGGATCAGCGCCGCGGCGCTTTCGCACACCTTGTCGCGCTTCTTCGGGTCGACGCCGGGGGCCGGGGCCTCCTCCACCAGCTTCTGGTGGCGGCGCTGGCTGGAGCAATCGCGCTCGTAGAGGTGCACGGCATGGCCGTGCTTGTCGCCGATGGTCTGCACCTCGAAGTGCCGGGCGTTCTCGAGGAACTTCTCCACGTAGACGCCGCCGTCGCCGAAGGCCGCGGCGGCCTCCTGGCGGGCGCTCTCGATGCCGGCGCGCAGTTCCGCCTCGTTGCGGGCGATGCGCATGCCGCGCCCGCCGCCGCCGGCGCGTGCCTTCACGATCACCGGGTACTTGATCTCCGCGGCCACCTTCACGGCCTCGTCGATGTCCTCGATGGCGTCCTCGGTGCCCGGGAAGACCGGGGTGCCGGTCTTGCGCGCGAGCTTCTTGCAGTTGACCTTGTCACCCAGCGCATGCATCGCCTCGGGGCTCGGGCCGATGAACTCGAAGCCAGACGCGCGGCAGACTTCCGCGAAGTGCGAATTCTCGCTGAGGAAGCCGTAGCCCGGATGGATGGCGTCGGCGTGGCTCACCTCGGCGGCGGCGATGATCCGCTCGATCTTGAGGTAGCTCTCCTTGGACGGACCCGGGCCGATGCAGATGGCGCGGTCCGCCTGCTCGAGCCAGGGACCGCCGTTGTCGGCGGACGAGTAGACGCACACCGTCTCCACACCGAGCTCGCGGCAGGCGCGGATGATGCGGAGGGCGATTTCGCCGCGGTTGGCGATGAGGACGCGCTTGAACATGTCGTGGGGCTCCGTTGGCGCGTCAGCTGGGCTTGATCATGAAGAGCGGCTGGCCGAACTCGACCGCCTGCCCACTCTGCACGAGGACCTTGACGATGGTGCCGGAGCGCTCGGCCTTGATCTCGTTGAAGATCTTCATGGCCTCGACGAGGCAGACCACGCTGTTGGGGCCAACCTGGCCGCCCGCCGTCACGAAGTGCGGCTTGTCCGGGCTGGGAGATGCGTAGAAGGTGCCGACCATCGGGCTTTCGATGGCAACCAGGCCGGCGTCCTCCGCGGGAGCGGCAGCCGGGGCGGCTGCAGCAGCGGCAGGAGCGGGCGCCGCAGGCGCGGCGGCGGGCACGTGGTGCACGGCCGGGGCGGCGTGGTGGATGATCTGGGGGGCGACCTGGGGGCTGGCCCGGCGAATGGTGACCTGCTCGTCCTTGTCACGCAGGTCAAGCTCGGTGAGCTCGCTGGTGGTCATCAGGCGAACCAGTTCCTTCAGCTTTCGGATGTCGATCATGGGTGCGCCATTGTAGGCGAACACGGGACGATCGTGGGCCGATCGTGACGGGATCGTGTCGAGTTCCGTGCCGAGTGCCATGCCGAATGTTGGGCCTAGTTCCGCGCCCGCAAGGGGTTAGGAGGGGGAACCCGTCCAGGGACTCGCGGCCCGCGGGGGCCCGAGCACCTCGCGGGCGATCAGGGCCTGGCGGAGCGACATCGTCCCCAGAAGTCTGCGGCCGCCCGGAGCCGTGACGGCGCGTGCAGCCAGCGCCGGCTGCGGAACAACGGGAGAAACCGCTTCCCGTTCGTTCCGATCGGAGAGGCCGGCACCAGCGCTCCCGCCGGCTGCAGCGAGCACCGCCTGCATGGCGGCCAGTCGACGCATCTCGACGCGGACCACGTCCTCGAACGCCACCACGCCCGATCCCGCAGGGGCCGACGGACGCTGGCTGGTTGGAATCACCGGTGGCTGCTGCACCTGCACGCGGCGGGCCTTGCGAACGGCGATCTTCGTATCAATGGCCTCTGCGCCGCCCACAGGTTGCCCAAGCCTTGCCGCGGCCTGCTGTGCCTGGCGATCCTTGTGCTTCTTCCACAGCGCCATGACGCCGTTGCCGAGGATCACGAGGATGAAGATGACGATCTGGGTCTTTGTCATCGCGGAGCCTCCGGAAGGATACCGCCGTAATCGGCGACGGCGATGGTTCCCCGTGAGCCATGCGCCTCGGCGACGGCCACGCCCAGGAGCGATGGCAGTGCAGCACGCGTGAGCAGTTCGCGCGCCGCGCCAAACGCCGTGCTCCGCCCGCCGGCGATGCACCACACGTCGTCGGCCAGCGCGGAGGCAACCGACAGGTCGTGCGTTGCCGCCAGCACGGTGGCGCCCGCAGCGGCTTCCGCGCGGATCTCCCGTACGAGCGCTGCGGCCTCCGGGGGGTCGACGGCGGCGAAGGCCTCGTCCAGGAGCAGCACTCCTCCGGGCTCATGCTGTGCGAGCGCGCGTGCCACCGCCACGCGTTGCTGCTGACCACCCGAGAGCGCGTGGAAGGGTCGATCCGCAAGCCGCGAAAGGCCGGCACGTGCCAGGGCTTGCTCGATGCGCTCCGGGGCAGCCGGACGCCGCACCCGACCGAGCGCCACGACGTCGCGCACCGAGAACGGCGCCCCGACCTCGGGACGCTGCGCCACCAGTGCCATGCGCGCCGCGCGCTGCGCCGCAGGCATGGAGTGGACGGGCGCGCCATCCAGGAGGATGGCCCCCTGCTCCGGCGCGAGCATGCCCGCCGCAGCACGGAGCGCGGTGGTCTTGCCGCCGCCGTTTGGTCCGATGAGGACGGTGACGCGCCCCGCCGAGGGCGCCACATCTCCGGGCGCGAAGATGAATGCGCCGCGTGCGATGATCGGTGATTGGAATCGCAGCGCGCTCATGCCATCCACCCCGCCGCGGTGCGTCGGAGGAGTACCAGGAACGCCACGCCGCCGAACACCGCGGTGACGGCGCCGAGCGGCAGCCGTCCGCCTCCGATGTCAATCCATTGCCGAAGCGCGTCCGCCGCCGTGAGGAGCCCCGCGCCCGCCACGGCCGCACCCGGAACCAGCATTCGATTGCGGGCGCCGACGAGGGCGCGCGCGCAGTGCGGTGCCAACAGGCCGACGAATGCAATCGGGCCACAGAGCGCGACCGTCGCGGCGGTGGCCACGCCGCAGCCGATGAACATGGCGGTGCGCATCGGGCCGAGGGCGATGCCGATCGATCGCGCTTCATCGTCGGAAAGTGCCGCGCCGTCGAGCCGATTGCCCCAGGCGGCGCCGAGGCCCGTCAGTCCCAGCGCGGCGGCCGCACAGGCGGCGAGGGAACCCATGTCGGGGACCTCGGGAATGCGTCCGAACAGCCAGCCCGTGAGCAGGCCGCGCCGCTCGGGCGGCAGCAGCGCTTCCGCCACCGTGGACCCGGCACTTGCGATGGCGCCGACGATGACGCCGCCGAGGATCAGCGTGATCGGGTCAAGCACCCCATGGCGTCGAGCGAGGAGGAGCACGCAGCCGAGTGCCAGCAGTGCCCCCGCGAGCGCCGGCGCCCCGAGCGCAGCACCCGTCGGCGCAGCCATGCCCGCGATGGAAGCCGCAAGCGACGCGAACGCCACGCCTGCACCTGCCCCGCTGGTGACGCCGAGCACGAAGGGTGACGCCAAGGGGTTGCGCAGGAGCGTCTGGAGGATCGCTCCGGACGCACCGAGGGCCGCGCCCGCCGAACACGCCACCAGCACCGCATCAACACGGAACTGACCAAGGGTCGGTCCGGGCCAGCCCACCAGGAGGCTGCCGTCGAGCGTGCGAACCACCAGGAGCCGCGCCGCCACGGCGATGCACGAAGCCACCGCCACCAGCGCCAGCCCAATCATCGGGCGCCGATGCATCATCCACCGCTCCTTGCCGCGATGATGGAATCGTCCACGCGATGGAGCGAACCCGGGCCGTCAACCAGCATGCGGGCGCTCGGCTCCAGGAGATCCGGAGCCTCCACCTGCACCTGCACCGGCGACGCACTGCCGATCCAGGAAGGCAACGCACCGCGACCGATCACGACGACAGCAGAAGGCGCGAGGCGAATCACGTCCTCGGCCGTCAATGTTGGGTATCCGGCCCGGGTGATGGCGTTGGCACCGCCCATGGCGCGCCAAAGGTCATCCACGTATGTACCGGATCCGAACGCCATCGGCGGGTCAACCGAAAACAGGAAGAGCACCGGCACGGTGGTTCGGACGGGCACGGCGATTGCACGTTGGTGGCGGTCAAGCAGATCCCGCGCTGCAGCTTCCGCACCCGGGATGCCGCCGGCGGCGAGGAGCTTTGCCAGTGGATCAAGCCCGCCCCGCACGTCTTCCACACGGTCAAAGTGCCAGGTGCGGACCGTGGCGCCGCTCGATGCGGCCACGGTGTCGAGCGCCGGGTCCTCGGTGCTCGACTGCCGAAGGATGAGCGTCGGATGGAGCGCGGCGATCGCCTCCAGGTTGCGGTCCTCGAGCGTGCCCACCACCACGGCATCCGGCGCGTCGCACCAGGGAGTCCGCCCGACCACCGCGCCCTGCCCGCCCAACATGCAGACGGTGCGCGTCAGCGCGGGGCTCAGGGAGACGATGCGGGCGGCGCTTCCGGCAGCCGGTGTGCGTTCCCCCTCGACCGGTGCGCGACCGCATGCCGCCGTGAAGGCCAGCGCCACCGCCGTGGCGAGCGAAGCAAGGATGGGCTGCAAGCGATCCACGGAGCGGATGCTACGGAAATGCACGCGCACCCCCGATCGCCGGATCCCCGATACGCTGACCATGCATGCCAGGCTTCCTTGCCACGCTCCGTTCCCTGTTCATCGGCCGCGATGACGCGCCCGCGGCCGTTCGCCGCGGCGGTCCGGACCGGATCGACGCAGCCGGTGCCATGCCGGTGCCCGCCGACAGCCAGGAGATCGTCACCATGGCGCGCGACTTCCGCGCGTTCCTGGACATGCAGGACCAGCGCCAGCAGGAACTGGCCCGTGTGGTGAGTGCGCTGCCCCAGAGCATGGGCGCCCTGCCGGAACTGGTTCGCCAGCAGACCCGCTTGGCCGACCTGGTGGCGCAGCAGCTGATGTACACGCGCCAGCGCGATGAGCACGTCGAGAAGACGCTCGCCCGCATCACCCAGGGCGTCGAGCAGCAGCGCGACGTCATGAGCCTGGTGCAGCAGCAGCTCGACCTGAACCACGAGAGCGCCATGAAGGTGGCGGATGGCGTGACCACGCTTGCGAGCGCGGTCGTGCAGTTGCAGGCCACCACCGACCGCAGTTCGGCGGCCCTCCAGGGGCTGCTCGAGAAGACCACCGAACGCGACGCCAACGTCCAGAAGCTCCACACCGCGCTCCAGAACTGGCTGCTGTTCGTCGCCATCGTCAGCTGCATGACCTTGGTCGGCGGCGTGATCCTGGCGTGGATTGCGCTGGAATCGGGCCGCACGCAGCCTGCCGTCACGGCTCCGCCGGCCGCGGTTTCGCCCGCAGCGGCAGACGCGCCCGCAGTCACGACGGAACTCCCGTCGGCTCCCGCGCCTTCCGGCACGGCCATGCCCGCCCTGGGCGGCGCGCCGCAGCCGATGTCGGGCGCAGCGATCCCCGCCACCGGCGGTGCGACCCCGCAGTAAGCAACACGCGTTCGTCGAACCCCGGGGATCAGTGCACCGCGATCAGGCGTTCAGCTGCGTTCGCGCGATCCGCTGGTACGGCTCGCACGATGCCATCAGGTCCTCGTGCTTGCCCGAGGCCACCACGCGACCGGCATCCATGACCACGATGCGGTCGGCCGCAAGCACGGTGGAGAGCCGGTGCGCGATCACCAGCGTGGTGCGACCCTCGCCGAACTCGCGGATGGCGGTGTTGATGAGCTGCTCGCTCTCGGCGTCCACCTGGCTGGTGGCTTCGTCCATGATGAGGATCCGCGGATCGCGCAGCACGGCGCGCGCGATGGCGATTCGCTGTCGCTGGCCGCCGGAGAGGGACGTGCCGCCTTCGGCCACTTCCGTCTCGTAGCCCTTCGACAGCTTCTCGATGAAGCCCGCGGCATGCGCGCGGACCGCGGCATCCCGCACCGCCGCATCGGTTGCGCCATCGAGGCCGAAGCGGATGTTCTCGGCGATGGTTCCGCGGACCAGCACGGCATCCTGCGTGACGACGCCCACCTGCGCGCGCAGGCTGCGAAGCGAGTGCGTCATGATGTCGGCGCCATCCACGGTGATCCGGCCGGAGCCGGGCGTGAAGAGCCGGGAAAGCAGCGCAAGCAGCGTGGTCTTGCCGCATCCGTTGGCGCCGACCAGCGCCACCCGCTCGCCGTGGCCGATGGAGAGATCCACCTCTCGGAGGGCGTCGGTGTCTGCCGTCGGATAGCGGAACGTGACCCGCTCGAAACGGATGTCGCGCGCATGCGCGGGCAGCGTGGGCTTGCGGCGCTCCAGGTGGTCCTCGCGCTCGACGTCCATGATCTCGGCGAGTCGTTCCGCGGGAGCCGAGGCCGCCTGGATGTCGTTGACGAACCCGGCGATCGGCTTGAGCGATCCGCCCGCTGCCGCCAGCGCGCCCAGCGAGAGCACGAAGGTGTCGAACTGCAGCTTGCCGTCGATGATCTGCCGCGCCGCGATCAGGGCAAGCGCACAGATCGACATGATGGCAATGGTCTCGACGATCGGTGCCGACATCGACTGCGCGAACCGAACGCGCATTTCCTGGCGGACCACTTCGGCGTTCACCACGTCGAAGCGACGGATGGCCTCCGACTCCGCGCAGGACGTCTTGACCGCGCGCAGCCCCTGCACGCTCTCGTTGGAGACGCGCAGCAGGTCTTCCTGCGCGCGCAGCGAGCCACGGATGCCGCGCCGGATGCGCTTGCCGAACTTGCGCAGCGGGATGGCGATCATCGGCGCCGCCACCAGGGCAACCAGCGTGATGCGCCAGTCGAACCAGATGGCCGCCGCGAACGCTGCACCGCCCTTCGTGGCCTGCGCCACCGTCTTGCCGGTGAGCGCCACCAGGCCGCGCTGCAGTTCCACGCTGTCACGCGTGGTACGGCTCACGAACTCGGAGGCGCCGCGGCGCAACACCACCGCCAGCGGCAGGTTCACCGAATGCTTGAAGACATCATGGCGGATCTCCGAGACCACGCGCACGCAGAGGGTGAGCGACAGGTACTGGTGCCCGAAGTTGGCCACTGCGCCCACGAGCGTCATGACCATCAGGGCCACAAAGACAAGCAGCACGCCATGGAATGCATCCGCCGGGAGCCGCGACACGATCTCGGCCGGCACCCACGGCGCGTGCTGCTCGACCCACTGGCCGAGCGTCATGTTCTTGCGCAGGAGGAACTCGAGCACGGGCGACAGTGCCACCAGCCCCGCGCCCAGCCCGCCCGCCGACACCAGCGCCAGGGACATGGCCGCAGCCAGCTGTCCCTTGTGCCGCAGGAGTCGCTTCGCGAATTGCCAGAACGGGCTCGTCACCATCACGGGAGGGTATTCGATGGCCCTCGCCCCTGCTCGGCGCGGTCAGCGGCGGGACAGCTGCTCGATGACCTGCCAGAACTCCGGGTAGCTCTTCGCCACGCATTCCGGATGTGAGATCCGGATGCCGCCGGTGCGCAGGCCGAGCACCGCGAAGCTCATGGCGATGCGGTGGTCGTTGTGCGGATCGATGACGGCGTCGACGCGGTGGCCCGCGGGGATCGGGTCGATCTCGATCCACGAATCACCGAGCCTCACGCGGGCACCGATGCGTTCGAGGCCTTCCGCCATGGCGGCGAGACGATCGCTTTCCTTGACGCGGAGGGTGCCAAGCCCCCAGAAGCGCGAGGTGCCGCGCGCGACGGCGGCCGTGGCGATGAGCATGAGCGCGCCGTCAGGGCACTGCTCAAGCGACGCCTCGAGCCCGTCGAGCGGCGGCGACGTGTCACCCGCGCGGCAGCGGCAGCACACGCGCATGTTCGCAGGATCACGGATCAGTTCGGCCCCCTGCAAGCCGAGCCCATTGATGGCCGCCACGTCCGGCTGCCGCGAACTCGGCGAGAGCCCGTGCAGGACGATGTCGCTCCCCGGAACGATGGCCGCGGCCGCCGCCCAGTAGATGGCGCTCGAAGCATCGGGCTCCACGGGATAGGCGCCCTTGCCCGCCAAGGGGTGCGGCTCCACGTGCACGCTGCACAGGCTGCCGTCGGCATCCACTTCTTCCTTGACCACGGCACCCCAGCGACGGAGTTCGTCGACGGTGAGATCGATGTACGAACGACTGACCGGGGGAACCTCGAAACGCACCTCGAGCCCATCGCGCATCCACGGCGCCACCAGGAGCAGTGCGCTCACGAACTGGCTGCTTGCCAAGGCGCCCACGCGGATCGTTCCGCCGGCCGGTGGTCCACTGCGACCATCAATGACCATCGGCAGCCGTCCGGGTGCCTCGGCCCATTCCACCGAGACGCCGAGCGCGCGCAGCAGGTCGACGCCGTCGGCCACCGGGCGCTCTCGCATGCGTGCGCTGCCGTCGATGGTCACGCGGCGGCGAGCGAACGCAGCCACCGCCATCATGAAGCGCGTGGGCGTGCCGCCGTCGCCGAGGTTGATGCCGATGTCCGGGCCTGCGGGGAATGCACCGCCGCAGCCTCGGACCGTGAAGGCCGGGTGTCGACCACCGGGCGTTGTCGCGCTGTCAGGGACCTCGCCCACCGCCTCCACCGCAGCGCCCAATGACGCCAACGCGCGCGAAAGCGCATCCGTGTCATCGGACCGCAGCGCCATCTCAAGCGTGGTCTCGCCGGACGCCAGTGCCGCCAGCACCAGGGCACGGTTGGTCAGGCTCTTGGAGCCGGGAACCCGCACCACCCAGTCGATGGGCTGCGCCGCGCGCACCGTCCGCGGCTCGCCGTGGGGGTGCGTCATTCCCGGGTCAGCCCTTCACCTCGTCGGCCGCCCGGAACACCGCCACGATGTCCTCGACGGGGATGACGAACAGGCGGTTGTCGCCCTCGAAGTCGACGGGCACGCCGTGCTTCGGGTTGAAGAGCACGCGGTCGTACTGCTCGATCGGGTAGTTGTCGTCCTTGGCCACCTCGGCGGAAATGGCAACGATGCGACCGGTGATCGTGGGGATCTCGATCTTGTCGGGCAGGTGGATGCCGACCTTGGTGATCTTCTTGTCCTCGTCCTTGCGGATGAGGACGCGCTTGCCGATCGGCTCCACCACTTCCAGCTTGGTTGTCCGCGATGTACGCGTCATGCGCCGAATGATATACCGTGCCCGCATGTCCGCCGCGAAGAACCCCATCGACCAGCTCACGCGCCTCATTGCCGAGGTGCCTGACTTCCCGAAGCCCGGGATCCTGTTCCGCGACATCACCCCGATGCTCGCGGACCCTTCCGCGCTTGCCCTTGCCATCGAGCTGATGGCGAACCCGTTCCGCGGCGGAAAGTTCGACGTGGTGCTCGGTGCGGAGAGCCGCGGTTTCATCTTCGGGATCGCGGTGGCGCAGGCGCTCGGCTGCGGGTTCATCCCGGTGCGCAAGCCGGGCAAGCTTCCGCGGGCAACACATTCCGCCAGCTACGCGCTCGAGTACGGCACCGACACCCTGCACATGCACCAGGATGCAGTGCCGCGTGGCGCGCGCGTCCTGGTGGTGGATGACCTGCTGGCCACGGGCGGCACCCTCAAGGCGTGCTGCGAGCTCGTGGAGCGCTCGGGCGCCACGGTGGGCGGCACCACGGTGCTGATCGAGCTGGCGGCACTGGGCGGGCGCAAGGTGCTTGCGCCGCACTCGGTGCACGCAGTGATCCAGTACTGACCAGGCCTCCGCGATCGACTGTTCAGCAGCGTTCCCCGGCTTCTTCCGCCGCGGTACCCGGGCTATCATTCGCCAGATGACCACTGCCACCCCATCGCCCGCGACCCGCGCCGCGACCGCCACCGACCCGCTGGCCCTGATCGACGTCGACCATGTCCGTTTCTACGTCGGCAACGCCAAGCAGTCGGCGTTCTTCTACGCCTCGGCCTTCGGCTTCCAGGTGGAGCAGATCAGCGACCTCACCACCGGCAGCCGCGAGTGCGCGCAGTACCTCCTGACGCAGGGCAACATCCGGTTCATCCTGGAGACGCCGCTCAACAAGAACCAGGCCTCCGTGGCCGAACTGGCCAAGTATGGCGACGGCATCAAGG
>JBIIJH010000201.1:0-3730 GCA_044233905.1 Phycisphaerales bacterium | reverse complement strand
AGAGGAGCCGGGTGGAGCGAGGCCGTCCGCGGGACAGGGGTCCCGCGCGCAGCGAAGGGTGCGGTCGAACTTCGAGCTGCCCGCAACGAACAGTGCATTCGAACTTCAAACACCCAGTCCCGCCCGCGTACTGGCCCCCATCGCCTTGCGGGGCGGGCGGCATGGCGCCGCCACTGCCCCTCCGGCGAGGGGGCCAGGCACCTCTTGCGCCAATGGCGTCGGTTCGGCAATGGCCTCACCGCCGCGGCGTGGTCAGTTCCGTTCCCACGCACCGGCCAGCGCGTCCGAGGGACGGTTCGCATCCTCGGCCACGGCGGCTTCCACCGCGTCCTTGGCGATGGTGCCGTCCTTGCCGACCTGCTCGAAGCGCACGCTGACGCGCTTGGAGACGCCGCGCTGCGGCATGGTGATGCCGTAGAGCTGGTCGCAGGACTGCATGGTGCGCTTGTGGTGGGTGATGACGATGAAGTGGCTCTCGGAGAGGAACTCGCGGAGCACGTTGCAGAATCGTTCCACGTTGGCCTCGTCGAGGGCGGCATCGACCTCGTCGAGGATGCAGAACGGGCTCGGCTTGCTCTTGAAGATGCTCATCAGGAGCGCCACGGCGGTCATCGTCTTCTCGCCGCCGGAGAGCTGGCTGATGACGCGCGGCTCCTTTCCGGGCGGCTTGGCGCGGATCTCCACGCCGGACTCCAGGATGTCCACCTCGCCGGTCTCCTCGTCGGGCACGAGGAAGAGGTCCGCGTTGCCGCCGCCGAAGAGGCGACGGAACATGCCGCCGTTTCCGGCGAAGTTCTCGCGGACGGTGTTGAACACCTGCTCGAAGCGCACCCGGGTGACGGCGTCGAGCTGCAGGATGAGTTCGCCCAGCTGCTTGGTGGCGGCATCGATGTCGCCGACCTGGCGTACCAGTTCCTCGTTGCGCTGCTCGAGCTGGCCTTCCTCGTCGATGGCGTCGAGGTTGACGTTGCCGAGCGTGCGGATCTCGTCCTTGAGGGAGGAGAGCTCCTTCTCGGCCGCGGCGCGGTCGGTGGCCACCCAGCCGGGCAGGGCGCGCGCCTCGAGGTGCGCGGCGTAGCCGGCACCGAGGTCGAGCTCGAGCTCGGTGAGCGTGGAATCTTCCAGTGCCTCGCGCTTGATCTCCACCTCGCGGCGGCCAAGCTCGACGCTGTTCCAGTTGCGCTCCAGGATGTGCGCCTGGTCGCGCGCGATCTTCAGTGCAGCCGCGGCTTCCTCGGTGGCGCGCTGCGTGGTGGTCACGGCGGTGCCGGCCTCCTGCAGGCTGCCGACGAGTCCCTCGAGCTCGGCACGCGCCGCGGTCACCGCGACGTTCGCCTCCGAAATGGTGGCCTCGTACCGCTCGATCTGCTGCCGGCGCCGGTCAGACTGCTCCGCTGCCTGCGTTCGCTGGCGCTGCTGTTCGTCGCGGGCCAGCTCGGCCGTGCGACGCTCGCGGCGCAGCACGTCGAGCGCCGAGCTGCGCTCGGAGCTCGCGATGCGTGCGTTGGACAGCGCCTCGGTGGCGGCCTCGGCCTTGGTGGCGGCCTTGTTGGCATCCGCCTCGCCGACGGCATGGCGGCCCTGCAGCGCTTCCAGGACGGCACGCGCGCGGTTGACGCGCTCGGCGATCTCGGCGCGCTCGGCGCTGAGCGACCGGATGCGCCGCAGCAGTTCGTCCGACTCCACGGTCAGCGTGGCCTGCTCGTGCTCGACGCGCTGGATCAGCTGGTCGCAGCGGTCGCGCTGGTACTCGGCATCGACGATGCCGCGGCGTACCTCGGCCAGGCGGTCTTCCACCTGGCGGTGGCGCAGCCGGGCTTCATCCGAACGGGCAAGCAGCGCGGCCGCTTCGCCTTCGAGGAGCTCCATCTCCACCGCAAGCGACGACAGGCGCTGCGCAAGCTGCGCAAGCTCTGCGCGGCGGGCCAGGACGCCCTCGCCGGCGCCATTGCCGGTGGGGGTGCCCACGGTGACGCGGCCGTCCGCGTCCACCAAGGCGCCGTCACGGGTCACGATGCGCGCGCCCACGTGCGTGGTGGCCGCGCAATCGAGCGCCAGCTGCAGGTCTTCGGCGAGCCACGTGTCCGCCAGGAACCGTGTCACGATGCCGGACGCGGCATCGCGCACGCGCAGCACGGATGCGATCGGTGCAATCCCGGCGCGCTCGGGCCGTGCCACGGCGGCTGCCGCCGGGAGGTCGGCGGGCGCCATCGTCACGCGCCCGCGGACGCCGGCGCATGCCTGCGCCACGTCCAGGACGTGGTTGCCCTTGTCGACGACCAGGAGCTCAAGGTCACGCCCAAACGCCGCTTCGGCGGCGGACGCGTCGGCCATGTCCGTCTCCAGCCAGTCGCCGAGGATGCCGAGGACGGCGGGGAAGCGGGCCTTGTCGCCCACCACCTCGCGCACGGCCTGGTCGACGCCCTCGCGGGCGCGCTGCATTTCCTCGAGCAGGCGGCTGCGGCTGTCGAGCGAGGTGCGCTCGTCGCGGAGTTCCGTCAGCCGCCGGGCCAGGCCGGCGTGGCGGTCGCCCAGGGATGCGGCGTCAGAGATGTGCACATGCACCTCGCGCTCGAGGCGGATGGCCTCGTCGACGCCCACCATGTGCTTGACCACGTGGTGGTTGCGTGCGGCACGATGGCCATCGAGCTCCATGCGGAACGGCTCGTGCCGGCGCTCGATGCGCCCGAGCTGCTCTTCGAGGCCGCGCTCGCGCTCGTCGATGGATGCGAGGTGCGACGTGGTGCGGCCGATGTCGCGATCGGCGTTGGTGATCTGCTCGCGCAGGCGGTCGGTGGCCAGGCGCGTCTGCTGTGCGGCCTCCGCCGTGCGGGCGCGGGTGTCCGAAGCCGTCATGACGGCGCGCTCGGCCTCGTTGGCCGCTTCGGCGGCGGCGGCCACGCGCTCGGCAGCGTCGTCGATCTGGGTGGTCAGTTCCTGGATGCGCGAATCGAGCTCCGAGAGCCGGGCTGCATCGGTGGCGGCCTGTTCGCGAACCTCGGCCAGCGAACGCTCGGCCATCTCGGTGCGCTGCACGGCCTGCTTCTCGCTGCCGATCGCCTCGATGCGGCGCTGCTCCAGGACACGCTGGGTCTCCTGGGCGGTCTGCCGTGCGGCCTCGGCCGTGTTGCGGCTCTCCTCGAGCATGGTCAGTGCGCCGGCAAGCGCCTGGCGATCGGTCTCGAGCGAAGCCAGCTGGCTGGTGAGGCCCGCGAGCTGTTCGCGATAGTCGTGGTAGAGATCAAACGCCACGCCCTGGCGCAGCTCGCGCCGACGGGCGTCGAGCGTCTGGAATCGCCGCGCCTTTTCAGCCTGGCCCTTGACGATGCGCAGGCGACGCTCGGTGCTCGCCAGCTGCTCGCGCACCAGCACCAGGTTCTTCTCGGCGTTCTCGAGCTTGCGCTGCGCCTCGACCTTGCGGGCGCGGAACTTGGCCACGCCGGCTGCCTCTTCCAGGATGGTGCGACGCTCCATGGGCGCCGCGCGCAGCATGGCGTCGACCTTGCCCTGCTCGATGATGGAGTAGGCATCGTTGCCGATGCCCGTATCCATGAACAGTTCCTTGATGTCGCGCAGGCGCACCTTGCGGCCGTTGATCAGGTATTCGCTGCGGCCGTCGGCGTAGAGGCGGCGGGTGACCTCCACCTCGTCGGTGTCGACGGGGAGCCCGCGGTGGCGCACTGCGTGGCGGTTGACGGCGGCGCCGGCATCGGCACCTTCCTCGTCCACG
>JBIIJH010000078.1:0-11649 GCA_044233905.1 Phycisphaerales bacterium | reverse complement strand
CCTGATGGCGGCCGGCAACATGCGGCGCTTCACCGACGAGGAACTGGCGGACGCCATCCGCATCGATCCCTCGCAGATCCAGGGGCTTGGGCCGAGCATCGATGCGCTGATCGAGCTCCTGGAGCAGCGCAAGGCGAAGATCCTGGCCACGCACGACCCGCTCCCCGCCGCTGCCGAGGCCGCGCGCGCATTCCGCGAGGCGGCCGCGGATGCCACCGTACCCGAAGGTGCCCCCGACATTGCCAAGCGCATCGCCCGCGCGATCCAGGAAGAGCAGCTCCGCGACCTGGAACGGCTCTGGTACCGGCTCAAGGAGAACTCGCCCGCGCAGCGCGCGCTCACGCATGCGCTGGAAAGGCTCCGCGAGAAGTACGAGGTGGACCAGCTCGGCGCACGTTGGCCGTTCACGGGCCGCGAGGCGCTCGACGTGCCGCGCGCCATCGAGGTGAAGGAGGAGCTCGAGGAGATCGAACGCCTCCTGGAACAGCTGCGCGAGGCGCTCAAGAACGCCAAGCCCGCCATCATCGACATGGACGCGCTCGAGCAGTTCGCGCCGCAGGAGCAGGTGGACTCGCTCCGCGATGCGCAGCGGCGCGTGAACGAGCTGCTGGAGCGTTTGGCAGAGGAAGCAGGCCTCGCACGCACGCCCGAGGGCGGATGGCAGGTCACGCCGAAGGCCATGCGGCTCTACCAGCGCAGCCTGCTGGCCACCATCTTCGGCGACCTGCAGAGCGCACGCAGCGGCCGCCACGAGGGCGTCAGCAGCGCCGACGGCGCGGTGGAGCTTCCCACCACGCGGGCCTACGAATTCGGCGACAGCCCTGCTGCCATGGACATCCCGCAGAGCATGGTGAACGCCCTGCTCCGCGAATCCGCCGACGGGCCGCGCGCACCGGGCCAGCCCGTGCGAATGCGCACCGACGACATGGTGGTCCACAACACCCGCCAGCAGCCCAAGTGCGCCACGGCCGTGATCATGGACATGTCGGGCTCCATGCGACACGGCGGCCAGTACGTCCAGGCCAAGCGCATGGCGATGGCGCTCGATGGATTGATCCGTACTGAGTATCCGGGCGATTTCCTGCAGTTCATCGAGATGTACACCGTGGCGCGCCTGCGCGCCCCCGGTGAGATCCCGAACATCATGCCCAAGCCCGTCACCATCCACGAGCCGGTGGTGCGCCTGCGCGCGGACATGTCCGACCCCGAGATCACGGAGATGGACCTTCCGCTCCACTTCACGAACATCCAGCGCTCGCTCCAGCTGGCGCGCCAGTGGCTCGGCGGGCGCCCCACGCCCAACCGCCAGGTGATGCTCATCACCGACGGCCTGCCCACGGCGCACTTCGAGGGAAGCGACCTCTTCATGCTCTATCCGCCCGACCCGCGCACCGAGCGCGAGACGGTGCGCGAGGCCATGCGCTGCAAGGAGGCGGGCATCACCATCAACGTGTTCCTGCTGCCGAGCTGGAGCCAGACCGAGGACGACGTGCAGTTCGCGCACCGCATGGCGGAGTCGACGGGCGGCCGCGTCTTCTTCGTGGCCGGGCGCGAGCTCGACCGGTTCGTCGTCTGGGACTACGTGAAGCGGCGCCGCACGATCATCGGGTGAGCATTCGCTGCCAACCGAACCATGCAGGCGCACCGGGCTCTCGAGCGAGGTTTCCCGTGGCCTCGCTTGGGCTTTCCCCATGATTTCAGGCCTTGATCGGATTCATCCGTCCATCTACAGTTATCCGATTGGGCACAGGAGGCCCTCACCCCGCCATGATCCCGACCATCACCACTTCGAACGGCCTGCAGATGACGGAAAACACCTCGACCTTCGACAACCCGACCCGCGCGTCCGACTACTTCGGCTGCATGACCTTCAGCGGCGACACCATGCTGAAGCGCCTGCCGAGCGACGTGTTCGCCAAGCTGCAGCGCACCATGAGCGACGGCACGCCGCTTGACCCGGCGATTGCCAACACCGTGGCGGTGGCCATGAAGGACTGGGCCATCGAGAACGGCGCCACGCACTACTGCCACTGGTTCCAGCCGCTCACCGGCATCACCGCCGAGAAGCACGACGCCTTCCTCAGCCCCATGGCCGACGGCAGCGCCATCGAGAAGTTCTCCGGCGGCCAGCTGATCGTCGGCGAGCCGGATGCCTCGAGCTTCCCCTCGGGCGGCATCCGCGACACCTACGAGGCGCGCGGCTACACGGCGTGGGACGCCACCAGCCCGGCGTTCCTCCTGAAGAACCCCTCCGGCATCACCACCCTCTGCATCCCCACTGCGTTCGTGAGCTGGACCGGCGAGGCCCTCGACAAGAAGACCCCGCTCCTGCGCTCCATCCAGGCGATGTCGAAGCAGGCGATGCGCGTCCTCAAGCTCTTCGGCCATGACCACGGCGTCACCCACGTGGTGGGCACCCTCGGCTGCGAGCAGGAGTACTTTCTGGTCGAGCGCGAGCAGGCCGAGCAGCGCCTTGACCTCATGATGACGGGTCGCACCATGATCGGCGCCAACGCGCCGAAGGGCCACCAGCTCGACGACCACTACTTCGGTGCCGTCCCGGACCGTGTCCTCACCTTCATGGCAGAGGTGGAATCGCGCCTCTTCGAGCTCGGTGTCCCGGTCAAGACCCGCCACAACGAGGTGGCCCCCAGCCAGTACGAGATCGCGCCGATGTTCGAGAACGCGAACATCGCCGTGGACCACCAGATGATCACCATGCAGGTGCTCAAGATGATGGCCCGCAAGTACGGCTTCGAGTGCCTCCTCCACGAGAAGCCCTTCGCGGGCATCAACGGCAGCGGCAAGCACAACAACTGGTCGATGGCCACGAGCACCGGCATCAACCTGCTCGACCCGCGCGACGACACGCACACCAACATGCAGTTCCTGGTGTTCCTGGCCGCCGTGATCCGCGCCGTCGACCTGCACGCGGACCTGCTCCGTGCGTCGATCGCCAGCGCCGCCAACGATCACCGCCTGGGCGCCAACGAGGCCCCGCCGGCGATCATGAGCATCTTCCTGGGCGAGATGCTCACGGACATCCTCAACCAGCTCGAGGCCGGCACGCCGAAGAAGACCAAGACCGGCGGCGACCTCAACCTCGGCGCCACCAGCCTGCCCCACATCCCGCGCCACGCGAGCGACCGCAACCGCACGTCGCCCTTCGCGTTCACGGGCAACAAGTTCGAGTTCCGCGCCGTCGGCTCCACCGCGCCCGTGGCGTGGCCGAACACGGTCCTCAACACGATCGTGGCCGAGAGCATCGACTTCGTCGCCACCGAGCTCGAGAAGAAGGCCGGCAAGAACCCCTCGGCCGCCAAGCTCGAGAACGCAGTGAAGGTCGTCCTCAAGGACGTCATCAAGAAGCACCGCCGCGTCTGCTTCGACGGCGACGGCTACGGCGAGGCCTGGCACAAGGAAGCCGAGAAGCGCGGCCTGCCCAACAAGCGCAACACCGCCGATTCGCTCGGCGCCTTCAAGACGAAGGTGGCCCGCGACGTGTTCAGCAAGTACCACGTGCTGTCGCCGCGCGAGCTCGAGGCGCGCTACGACGTGCTGGTGGAGAACTACTGCACGGTGATGGGCATCGAGATCCGCACCCTGGTGCAGATGGTGCGCACGCAGGTGATGCCGGCCGCGCTCCGCACCCAGGAAGAGCTGGCCACCACGGTCAGCGCCACCCTGGCGGCGGACGTCGACTGCGCCGAGACGCAGGCCGACCTGAAGTCCTACGTCGGCCTCGTGAATGAGCTGCGTTCGGCCGTGACCGAGCTCGAGAAGCTCAACGCCAAGCACCACAAGGACGACGAGACCGAGATGCACTTCCTGCAGGCGACCGTGGTTCCCTGCATGCAGCGCGTCCGTGCGGCGTGCGATGCCCTCGAGCGCGTGACCCCCGGCGACAACTGGCCGATGCCGACCTACGCCGAGATGCTCCTGATGAAGTGACGGAACGGCCCCCCGGCCCCCGTCCCGACCCCCGAACCCTCCCGCGCGGCGCCCAGCAATGGGCGCCGCGCGTGCTTTCCGGACGCGGCAGTTTCCGCGATTGGCCGTATACTCCGACCCTTTCGTCACTTGAGACCCAGCAACCAACGGACTGCACCATGGCCACCGAGACCACTGTCGTCGTCGAGAACGTCGGACCCGCCCGCAAGCGCCTGAAGATCACCATCCCCGCCACGGTGGTGGATGCGCGCATCAACGAGGCCTACGCCTCGGCCCGCGGCGAGGTGCAGATCCCCGGCTTCCGCAAGGGCACGGCCCCGATGGCGCTCATCGAGAAGCGCTTCGGCGAGTCGATCCGCGAGGACCTCCGCCGCCGCCTCCTCACCGACGCGTACAGCCAGGCACTGCAGGACCACAAGCTCCAGCCCGTCTCCGAGCCCGAGGTGGACGAGAAGGCCGCCGAGCTCGACGTGCAGCGCGGCAAGCAGATCGCCGTCACCATGGACGTCGAGGTGATCCCTGACATCACCCTCCCCAAGCTCGAGGACGTCGAGGTCAAGCGCCCCGTCGCCGAGGTCGAGGACACGTACATCGACGAGGAGATCCGTCGCCTCGGCTACCGCTTCGGCACGCCGAGCCGCATCGAAGGCCCGTTCACGCACCTCGACCGCATGGTCGGCAAGGCCACCGTGCGCGTGAAGGGTTCCAAGCAGGACCCGTACTTCGAGTCCCCCGAGACGCTCGTGGTGGTGCCGGACGCCGAGGACGAGGGCAAGGGCCAGGTCCTGGGCCTGATGTTCGAGGATCTGGGCGCCAAGCTCACCGGCAAGAAGGTCGGCGACTCCATCGTCCTGACGACCACCGGCCCGGAGGTCCACGAGCGCGAGGACCTGCGCGGTGCGGAAATCACCGTGGAATTCACGCCTGCGCAGGCTGAGCGCATCGAGCCGGCCGCGGCCGACGCGGTGGCCACCACCCTGGGCCTCGGCGCCGTCGAGAACCTGCGCGAGCAGGTCAAGCTCTCGCTCGAGTCCCGTCGCGACCAGGAACAGCGCGCTGCCATGCGCGAGCAGGCCGCCGAGTGGCTGCTCGAGAAGGTGAGCCTGGAACTCCCCGAGAAGATGTCCGGCGGCCAGGTGGCTCGCAACCTCGAGATGGCCCGCATCCAGCTCCAGCAGAACGGCCTCGAGCGAGACGCAGGTCGAGCACCGCCTGGCGGAGATCCGCGGCGCCAGCGAGGAAGACACCCGCAAGCGCCTCAGCGCGTTCTTCATCCTCGCGCGCCTCGCGCAGGATCTCGGCATCGACGTCACCGACGCCGAGCTCAACGCCTCGATCGTCCAGATGGCCCGCCAGCGCGGCACCCGTCCGGACCAGGTGCGCGCCGAGCTCCAGCAGTCGGGCCGCCTGAACGAGATGGCGCTTGCCATCCGCGAAGCCAAGACGCTCGACCGCGTGCTCGCCAAGGCCAAGGTCACCGACATCTCGGCCGAGGACTGGAACAAGGTCGTCACCGAGAAGCAGAAGGCGGCGCTCGCCCGGACCAATCCCAAGAAGAAGGGCTGATCCCCGGTGGGCGGCGTCTCCTCCGACACGCTCTTCTGGATCGGCATCGTCGTCCTCGTGGCGATCGCGGTCGGCGGCTGGGCCATCGTGATGTGGGCCCGCCGCTCGGCGAAGGCACCGGCCTCGGGCCCGGAGCCGGGCTTCACCCTGGACGACATGCGTCGCCTCCTGGAGCGCGGCGAGATCACGCAGCGTGAGTTCGACACCGCCCGGGACGCCCTGATCCACCGCACCCGCGAGAACGCACGCAAGGAGCGCGAGCGCCTCGGCGGCACGGACTGGGGCGGCGGCAACGGCCAGGACGCCCGCCGATAAGGCCATTTGTCAGCGGCAATCGCGCTCGATCTTCCGCCATCCCCGGGGCCGACACTTGGTTTGCCGCGTTTCCTGCGGCATCGTGTGGCTCCCCCCTGCAGATTGCAGGCGAAGTGACCGATAGACTCCCCGTGCCCCGGTTTCCCGGGACCCGATTTCCGATTCGTAGGAGCCCCTGACCGATGCAGCCGATGCCGAGCCGAGACACCCTCCCCGCAGTCCCTGAGGGCGCCAATGGCAACCAGAAGCGCGGCAACGGCCGCGAGTTCGGCGATGGCTTCTCCGGCGGCGGCGCCGGCGGTGGCTCGGGCGGTGGCGCCGGCGGCGGTGCCGGTGGCGGCGCTTCGGGCGGCGGAGCCGGCGGCGGCGACGGCGGCTTCCGCGGACGCAAGGTCACCACGTGCAGCTTCTGCGGCAAGACCAGCCGCGAGGTGGGCCCGATGGTCGAAGGCCCCAACGACGTCTACATCTGCACCAACTGCACCGACCTCTGCCAGAACATCTTCAAGCAGGAACGTCGCCGCGTCACCGGCGGGCGCCCGCAGCTCGGGCAGATCCCGTCGCCACGGCAGATGAAGGAGTTCCTGGACCAGTATGTCATCGGCCAGGAGAACGCCAAGCGCGCCCTGTCCGTGGCCGTGCACAACCACTACAAGCGACTCTCGCAGCTCGAGAACGAGCAGTCGCCGGTGGAGCTCGACAAGTCCAACGTGCTGATGATCGGTTCGACGGGCACGGGCAAGACCCTGCTCGCCAAGACGCTCGCCCGCATCCTGAACGTGCCCTTCGCCATCGGCGATGCCACCACGCTCACCGAGGCCGGCTACGTGGGCGAGGACGTCGAGAACCTCCTCCTGAAGCTCCTGCAGGCTGCCGATTTCGACCTCGAAAGCGCCCAGCGAGGCATCATCTACATCGACGAGATCGACAAGATCGGCAAGACGAGCAACAACGTCTCGATCACCCGCGACGTGAGCGGCGAGGGCGTGCAGCAGAGCCTCCTGAAGATGCTCGAGGGCACCACCGCCAACGTTCCCCCGCAGGGCGGCCGCAAGCACCCGGAACAGCAGTACATCCAGATGGACACGACGAACATCCTGTTCATCTGCGGCGGCAGCTTCGACGGTATCGAGGACATCGTGCGCAAGCGCATCGGCCGCAAGCGCATCGGCTTCGCCCCCGAGGCGCAGGGCGTGGAGGACAAGGTCACCGAGCGCAGCGCGCTGATCGGCCAGGTCACCCCGGACGACGTGCTGGAGTTCGGCATGATCCCGGAGCTCGTCGGCCGCCTGCCGATCGTCTGCCCGCTGCACCCGCTCTCGCGGGACGCCATGGTGCAGATCCTCACCGAGCCGAAGAACGCGCTCATCAAGCAGTACCAGCACCTCTTCTCGCTCGAGGGCGCGCGCCTGGAGTTCACGCGCGACGCGCTGGAGCTCATTGCCGACCGTGCCCTCAGCCGCAACACCGGCGCCCGCGCGCTGCGTGCGGTGGTGGACGAGATCATGATCGACCGGATGTACGACCTGCCGGAGCTCGACAACACGAACACCGTGTACGTGATCGACGCGCAGGTGATCGTCTCCGGCGCCCCGCTCCAGCAGATCAAGCGCCGCGAGCGCGAAAGCGCCTGAGGCACCGGCATGGCCGGCAGTGAAGCACACACGACCTCTCGTGACTACGCGTCCCTCCGCGGACGCGCCATGGACATTGCTCGGCTCCCGTCGCGCGAGGATCGCATGGAGGCGTTCGTCGCGCTCTGGTGGGACGCCTTCGCCGCCACCGGCGTCAGCTGGGTGGGCTTCTACGTGGACCATCCGGGCGAACCGGACGACCGCCGGATGACCCTGGCAGCGCGCCGACCCAAGCCAGCGTGTTCCCCGATCGGGATCCACGGCGCCTGCGGGCAATGCCTGCTGGCAGGCCGGACCCTGGTGGTGCGGGATGTCCGCGACCTTGGCGAGGGCTACATCGCCTGCGACCCCCGGGACCAGAGCGAGCTGGTGGTGCCCTGCATTGACTCCCAAGGGCGTCCGTGGGGCGTCCTGGACGTGGATAGCCACGACATTGCCAGCTTCGGCCCCGTCGATGCCGCGGCCGCCTGTGAACTGCTGGCACTAGCCGGGCTTTCCCGCCCTGCCGCCGCGGCCTGATGCCGATAACGGATGGCGGAGAGTTTGCATCCAAACCCTTGCGAGGCAGGCGGATCTCTCGTATCCTGCCCCGTCTCCCCCTGCATCCCGCAGTGGGCATCACACCCAAGGACTACCCATGCCGCGCGTCTGCCATTTCACCGGTGCAAAGACCTCCTCCGGAAACGTCATCAAGCGTCGCGGTAAGGCGAAGTACCTCGGCGGCGTCGGCATCAAGACCACGTCCGTCAAGAAGCGCACCTTCAAGCCGAACCTGCAGACCGTGGACACCATGGAAGACGGCGCGCCCAAGCGCGTCCGCGCCTCGGTCCGCGCCATCCGCGCTGGCCTCGTCGTCAAGCCGATGAAGCGCAAGTACACCTACACGCGCGAGCAGCGCGAGGGCCGCGCCGCGAAGTGACGCGCACCGGCCCGCGAAGGGCCGCTACAACGGAAGCAACGACACGGGCCGCTCGCCACGAGCGGCCCGTGTTCATTCAGCCTCCGCTCGTGCATGCCACGTCATCGCTGCAGGCGGAAACCCGTGCGCTGACCTCGCATTTTCATCAGGGAATCATTGACTCGCGCCATCGCGGGCCTACAATTCGGCAACTTCGCAGCGGGACTTCCGGCTCACGAGTGCCACCAGCGGCGCCACGACGGCGCACAGGCCCTGAGCAACCCACTGATTCCGCTCCGAAGCAACTGGCTCCCCAGCCAGCACAACCCTGGACGACGAATGCGGTGAGCGGTCACCGTCTCGGCGTTCCAACCCCGATCCATGCACGGGAATCGTTGCGGCGGTGCGCAAGCACCTCCGCACAGTTTCGTATGTCCGTGGACCGCACTGAACACGACGCAGGATGCGTCGAAAGGAAGCTGGTGGCAGGACAGTTCGGAAACTCAGACAGGGATCGCGTGCTCGACGCCACTGACATGGTGGCGCTCGTCGGCGAACACGTGCAGCTGCGGCCCAAGGGCCGCGAGCACGTGGGCATCTGTCCGTTCCACGACGACCGCGCCCCGTCCATGACCGTGGTGACGCACAAGGGCGCGGGCTTCTACAAGTGCTTCAGCTGTGGCGCCGCCGGGAACGCCATCGACTTCATGATGAACTACCACAAGATGGAGTTCATCGACGCACTGCGCGCACTGGCCGAGCGCGCAGGCATCGAGCTTCAGCAGACGCGACGCGAGGACGGCGCCACCGGCAACCGCCGCGCCCTGCTCCGCGCGAACGCCATCGCCGCCAACTACTTCCGCAAGGCCCTGGCGCATGCCGAGGCCGGCGCCGCCGCCAATGCCGCGCTCGAGCGGCGCGGCATCAGCGCGGAGATGCGCGAGCGATTCCAGCTGGGCGCCGCGCCGGATGGCTGGGACGGCTTCGTGCGACACATCGATCGCCTGCGCGCGCACAGCGCGGGTTCGCGCGGCGACGATGCCGTGCCGGAGCTCGATGCCTTCCGCGCGGCCGGCCTGGTCCGCGACGGCCGGCAAGGCCCCATCGACGGCTTCCGAAACCGCGTGATCTTCCCGATCTGCGACGAGATGGGCCAGCCGATCGCCTTCGGCGCCCGGCAGATCAACCCGGAAGACCAGCCGAAGTACCTGAATTCCCCCGAAAGCGGCGTATTCCACAAGGGCCGCGGGCTGTACGGCATCCACCTCGCCAAGAAGTCGATCATCGACGCGCGCACGGCCGTCATCTGCGAGGGCTACACGGACGTCATCGCCTGCCACGCGGCCGGCGTGACCAACGTGGTGGCAACGCTCGGCACCGCGCTCACCCGTGAGCACGCGCGCGTCCTGAAGCGCCTTGCGGAGCGCATCGTGCTCCTCTTCGACGGCGACGCTGCCGGGCAGAAGGCCGCGGACCGCGCCATCGAGGTGTTCTTCGCCGAGCCGGTCGACGTGCGCATCTGCACGCTGCCCGACGAACTGGACCCGGACGAACTCCTGCGCCAGGAAGGTGGCCGCGCCCGCTTCGACGAGGCGCTTGCCAAGAGCGAGGACGCGCTGCGCCACTTCGTGCGCCGCTTCCGCCAGGACTTCCGCGCCGCCAACGGCCTGAGCGCGCAGCAGCAGCGCATCGAGGCGGTGCTGGCGCGGCTCGTGGAGCTCGGCTTCCGCGAGATGCCGGGCCTGCGCCGCACGCTCGTGATGTCGAGCCTGTCCTCCATCACCGGGCTTTCCGAGCGTGACCTGGAAGCGGCGCTCGAGGCGATCAAGTCGCCGACACCACGCGCGCCTGCGCAAGAGGAGCCCGTGGAGGTCCGCACCGAACGCGTCTACCGACCCTCGCTCGAGGAACAGGGCTTCGCCCCGCCCCAGGCACGCGCACGTCGCGACGCGGAACGCGGGCTCCTGGCGATCCTCCTGGCGCACCCGACGCTCTCCACCTCCCGGGTGAAGCTCGACGACGGTTCGTCGCTGCCCCTCACCGAGGCCATCACGCCGGAGAGCTTCCTCGACCCGGAGAGTCGGCAGATCTTCGAGCCGGTCCATGTCTGGCTCGAGGATGCCCACGCCTTCACGGCCGAAGAGCTGCTGGCCGAGCTCCGAGGCGGGAGCGCCAAGTCCCTGGCCGTCGACCTGGTCATGCTTGGCGAGCGCCGAGCACCGTCCGAGAATCTTGCGGCCGAACAATTGCAGGTCGCGATCGACTCCTTTGAGCGGATCCGCCGCGCGCAGGTGCGCGAATTCTCCCGTTCAGAAAGTGCAAGCCTAGTATCCCCAACCACTTCCGGCGAACCGGAAGCCCTCGAAGCCCGTCTGGAAGCCATCCGAAACCGCGGCCGAGACCCCACCGCCTTCGGCCGCTTGCCCGGAAGTTCGGGGCAACGTACTGCAGGGCCACCAGGCTGATTGCAATTCATGATGATCACCTTGATGGATCTGACCAAGTTTCCGCGTAATAACGATTCCACAGCGCCTGTTTTCGCGCCTTAACCCAACGATGACCGATTTGTTCTGTTTGCGTTCATCGCACCCGCAGAGCAACTGAGAACTGGACCCCCACCTTGTCACTCGCACTTTCCGACCTGACCCCCGTCCTCCGCCAGCTTGTCGAGATCGGCCGCGGCCGCAAGTGGATCTCCTATGAGGAGTACATCCGCTGCGTGCCCGACGAGTTCGTCGAGCCCGAGAAGGTCGACGAGATGATCGTCCTCCTCGAGGAGCTCGGCATCGAGCTCATCGACGAGAGCGAGCGCAAGCGCCAGGGCGGCGAGATGTTCGACGCCCCGCTGCAGACGAACCTGAAGTTCCAGCGCGACGAGAAGAAGCCGAACAAGCCGCCGAAGGTCCAGATGATCGACGAGGAGGACGGCCCGCCGGTCGACTTCGACGGCGGCTTCGAGGACGAGCAGCACCTGCCCGAGGAGCCGGCCGCCGAGGAGGAGATCCTCGACGATGCCGAGACGCAGGCTGCCGTGGAGGCCGCGCTCAACGAGCAGGGCTCCAAGCGGATCGATGACCCGATCCGCATGTACCTCACGCAGATGGGCACGATCCCGCTCCTCACCCGTGAGGAGGAGATCCGCCTGGCGAAGAAGATCGAGACCACGCGCATGTGCTTCCGCCGGCTCACGCTCGCCAGCGACTACGCGGCGCAGATGGCCGTGCAGATCCTGAAGCAGGTGCACGCCGGCACCCTGCCCTTCGACCGCACGATGCGCATCTCGAC